>DAIQPL010000323.1:0-4654 GCA_036787395.1 Flavisolibacter sp.
GGTAAACCTATTGTTTTTTATTGTGCTTCCGGCAGGCGAAGTCTGGAGGCGGTAAAAAAAATCAGCAGCTTTCTAAAAACAAAAACCTTTTCACTCCAGGGAGGATTGGAAGCATGGAAACAATTAATTTAAGGATAGGCCCCTACCCATTCTTCCCCGTCTTCAAATATTTCTTTTTTCCAGATAGGAACTGTTTTCTTTAACGTATCAATTGCATAGCGACAAGCTTCAAAAGCAGCATCACGGTGCGCTGCTGACACCGCGATGATAACCGCCATTTCTCCCGGCTCTAATACGCCGGTTCTATGATGAATCAGGATATTGTGCAGGGGCCATTTTTCCAGCATATTATTTGAAATCTGACGCATTTCCTTAACCGCCATTGTATGGTATGCCTCAAATTCAAGACGCACCACTGTTTTACCATTAGTTTCTGAACGCACAGTTCCAATAAAAACATTTATGCCCCCGCTTTTAGGTGAGGTGATTGCTTTGATGGCTGCACTGGAATTTAAAGGCTGATCGCAAATTTTTATATCAATCATACAAAGGTTTATCCTCCGCTTACCGGCGGAATGATGGCAATTTCATCTCCTTCGTAAATCAAGGTCTCGTCAGTTGCGTATTCATTGTTTACCGCAATCATATAGCAAGCAAGTTCTTTTAGCTTTGGGTATTGTTGTTCCAGTTCAATCTTTAATTCCAAAAGCGAAGAGCCGCTAATTACAACATTGATACCGGGGTTTTTTAAAATATCTTTCGCAACACCAAATGCCCATACTTTAATTTTCATGACAGGCTATTTAAACCAACTAAGGTGATTATACAATACTTCCACTCCAGCGGCAAATACCAACACAGCAGTTATTCGGCGTATCATCATGTGATCAAATTTTAGTGCTCCGATCCTTGAGCCAAGCTGTCCGCCTGCAAAAACTGCCAGGCCAAGCAGCGCAATTTGAATGTAATTCACATCGCCCTGCCACTGGCTTAGCTGGCCAACAATGCCAGACAATGAATTCACCATAATAAAAACGCTTGCCGTTGCTGCAATTTTTTTTGAAGTGTCCCAATGTAACAGATTTAGAATTGGAGATAAAAAAATTCCTCCTCCAATGCCTACCATTCCAGAAACAAAACCAATAGTTCCGCCTAACGCCCCGTCCCTAAAATAGTTGTTCCTTTCATCACATGCTTCAGCAACAATCGTTTTTGTCTTAATCCATAAAAATATGGCCGCTATTACCAGGGTAAAGCCCAGAATGATGAAAAAGACATCCTGTTTTAATCTCAAACCAGCTCCCCAATAAGCCATGGGAACGCTAACAATAACGATTGGAATTATTTTCTTCCAGTTTATTTTTTTACTACGATGAAAAATAAGCACACCGCCTGTAACCACAATGATATTGCAAACCAATGCAATCAGTCGAATCTCTTTAAATGGAAAGGCATATAAGGCCAGGATTGCCAAATAACTGGAACCGCCGCCAAAACCAACAGAGGAGTAAATCAAAGCAACTATAAAGAAAAAGAAAATGATTTCAATATGAAGCATTATTAAACACCATTTGATTTATGTATTGGCTTATTGCTTATTCTGTCAACCAGCAAAGTTACCTACAAGCAAATGATTTGGGACAGTTGAATAATTAAATAAACACCCTGCTCATTGTACATTATAGCATTTTCAGCCGCAGTTCGTCCCAAAACACAAACCCCTATATTTGTGCTGTACCAAAATCTTTTTTATAGTGCAACAATTCGAAGATTTTGACGCCAACCTTGCTGGCGAAGAAGGCAAAACACAGGAAACAAAAACAAGTTGGTTTAAACGTTTGAAGAAAGGGATTACTACGCCTTCGTCAGAAAAAAAAGAAACCCCGGAAGGTTTATGGACGAAATGCCCTGAATGTAATTATATCTGTACTGTGAATGACTTGCGGGAGGCTCTTTTTGTTTGCCCAAAATGTAATTATCATCACCGTATTGGCAGTAACGAATACTATGAAATATTGTTCGATGATAACCAATACACCGAACTTTTTGAAAACATCCGTTCTAAAGATTTTTTGCAGTTCACCGATCTAAAACCTTACCAGCAAAGGCTTGAAGAAACCTGGTCTAAGACAGACCTAAAAGATTCGATGCGGGTAGTAACGGGGAATGTGTCAGGAAATAGCATTGTGATGGCTTGTATGGATTTTGAATTTATTGGTGGTTCTTTGGGAAGCGTGATGGGAGAAAAGTTTAGCAGGGCTATAGACTATTGTCTCGAGCATAGATTACCGTATATGGTCATTAGTAAGAGCGGTGGCGCACGTATGATGGAAAGCGCTTTTTCACTGATGCAATTGGCTAAAACAAGTGGCAAACTTTCACAGTTGTCCGACGCCAAAATCCCCTATATCTCTTTACTGACAGATCCTACTTTCGGAGGCATCTCTGCTTCTTTTGGAATGCTCGGCGATCTGAATATTGCAGAGCCGGGAGCTTTGATCGGTTTTGCTGGCCCAAGGGTCATTAAAGAAACTATTAAAAAAGACCTGCCACCCGGCTTCCAGCGCAGCGAATTTATTTTAGAACACGGATTCCTGGATTTTATTGTAAACAGAAAGGAATTGAAGCAGAGAATAAGTACAGTACTTACACTCTTTAAAAATTAGTTCATAGTTCATAGCAGAGTAAATGGCATTTCGTTTTGAAGATTTGAAAGTTTGGTATAAAGGAGTTAGTCTATCAAATGAGACTGATCTTCCCGTAAAAAAATTTCCAAAAATTGAAGTCTACAGTTGCCTTCTCAAATGAAAAGAGCTGCCGATTCGGTAGTTTTAAGTATTGCTGAAGGAAGTACAGGGCAACCTATTGCCGATTGGAATTTTATATAAAATGATAACCAAACTGAGAGATGCAATGTGAAGAGACCTATGAACCACGAAATATGAATTCTATTTAAAATGGAAATTAAAAACCGTTCAGCCTATTTTGAATATTTTATTGATGACAAATACCTGGCGGGAATTATGCTAACCGGCACTGAAGTTAAATCCCTTCGTGAAGGGAAAGCAAACTTCAATGACAGCTATTGTATTTTCAATAAAGGTGAGCTTTGGATAAAGTCTTTTCATATTTCTGAATACTCACACGGTACGGTAAATAATCATGATCCAATTAGGGAACGGAAATTGCTATTGAACCGCCGTGAATTAAAAAAGATGGAAGCGAAGCTTAAGGAAAAAGGGTACACCATAGTTCCTCTTCGTCTTTTTTTTAATGAAAAAAACCTGGCTAAGCTGGAAATAGGATTAGGGAAAGGCAAAAAGCTTCACGATAAAAGAGAAACCATCAGGCAAAGAGATACGGAACGTGAAATTAAGCGTTATATAAAATAATTAACAAGCCACCGGTACATGAAAAAGATCTTCTTCGCGTTTTTGTTAGCTTTTAGTTTATCCGCCCAGGCCCAAAATGTTGTTGGCTACTGGTATGGTACTGCTACTGTTGAAAATGGAGGTGGCAATAATTATTTAATTGAGATCATACTAAAACAAAATAGTACGGCCGTGCAGGCTATTATGAACTATTACTTCAGAAACACGTTCAGAAGTATGAAGCTTAATGGTAACTATAATTCGGCAACAAGGGAGTTGTCGTTATTTAATGTACCTGTTCCTTATTTTGGATCTAACGCCAGCATGGAAGTAGATTGTATGATGGATTTCCGGGCCTTGCACCGTGTAGCCAAGGCTGGCTCTAACCTTAATGGTAAATTTTATGCAAGGGATGCCTACAAATACACCTGTCAGAATATCGTTTTTGATCTGAAGCTTAATAAAGAAGCTGGCAACCAGGATTCCATTTTAAACGCCTTGAGAAATTTCAAAGAAACTTACCAGGTATGGTCGCCTTCTGCTACAGACACCCTAGTAGCCGCTACGGTACAACAAAGGCCTATTCAAAATATTGTTGTCAATAAAGAATATAAAGAAAGAGCTCTTGAAGTGCAAAAAGAAATTGAAGTAGAAAGTGATTCTGTGCAGGTAGACTTTTATGACAACGGAGAAGTAGACGGTGATTCAATATCGGTATTTTTTAACGATAAACTATTAGGCGCCAATCTAAAACTAAGCACCCGTTCTATCCATATGAATATAGGATTAGATTCTACACAGGAAGTAAACACCTTATCTATGTTTGCCAATAACCTTGGGTCCATTCCACCGAATACTGCATTAATGCTTATTTATGATGGGAAGAAAAGGTATGAAGTACGCCTGTCAAGTAATTTAGAGAAAAATGCAGCAGTAAGGATTAAAAGGAAGAAGAAAGCGGGCCCATAGTCCATTGTCAATAGCAGTGTCTAAATCATTAACTTTTATTAAAAAGTCCATAGTAAATGTCCAATTCAAACATTACTATAGTTTATTGACCATTCATCTCAAAACAACTCTGCCTGCTGCTTCGTACCTTCCTTTATCTCCCACTCCATCATAATATTCTTATTGAAATCAACCAGTTTGGCGCCAACAGCCTTCCATCCCATTACCTCCACCACCTTTGCCACTTTAAACTTGGCCTTTCGGATTTGAGAACCTTTGCCCGATTGCACTATTAAAATTGGTTCTTCTTCGGTTGACACAGCTTCAAGTACATT
>DAIQPL010000324.1:0-4640 GCA_036787395.1 Flavisolibacter sp.
ATATCTATCAAGGGAGCCGGATGAAAACATTCAACTGTGTTCCGGCCCCTGTTGCAATAACATATTGAAATCAAAAACAATTAATATTGCCTCATGCAAAACGATAAGCAACTTAGAGTTGCTTTTCTAGATCACGATCACCCGCTACATATCGGCAGTGCTTCCTTAATTCTTGATAAGATGGAAAAACATCGTCTTAATTGCCGGCCATGGGCTGCTTATCCTTATCAGCCCATTGTGGCGTTTTCCATTGCCCACACCAGGGGTGCATGTTTATTAAAATTTTATGTCGAAGAAAAATTTGTGAAAGCTTCCTGTGGTCGCATTAATGAGCCGGTTTATAAAGACAGTTGTGTGGAATTTTTTTTATCACTTGACGACAATGAGTATTACAACCTGGAGTTTAATTGTTTGGGTACTGCTCTTGTAGGCTACGGGAAAGATAAAGACAATCGTAAGTTTTTGCCGGAAGAAGTAATAAAAAAAATCGACTACCAGGTTTATATCAATAATGCACAAGAAAATATTAGGTGGGAGCTAACGCTGGTAATTCCTGTTACCATTTTTATTTATGATGATGTTGTCTCTTTAAGTGGATACAGCACTAGAGGCAACTTTTACAAATGTGGCGATGATCTTCCAGAGCCGCATTTTTTATCATGGACAGAAATTGATTCCACTGAGCCCAACTTTCATTTACCCCAGTTTTTTGGAACACTCTTGTTTGAATAAAAACCACATTACATGAACCATCTCTTCGTCAATTTTTTTATACTTCTTTTTTTATCGACACCCGTTACAGCGCAACAAAAAATAACCAATCTAATTGTTGTTACTACGGATGGGTTTCGCTGGCAGGAACTCTTTGGCGGTATGGATTCATCTATTGCAATTCAAAAAGAATATAACCAGGGAGATAGTAGTTTCTTATTTAAAAGCTATTGGGATAAAGATGTACAAGAACGGCGTCAGCTATTAATGCCTTTTTTTTGGAATACCCTTGCAAAAAATGGACAAATTTATGGCAATCGCAGTTACGGCGCCAATGTAAACACGGCAAATAAATATTGGTTTTCTTATCCTGGTTACAACGAAATTTTCACTGGCTATCCCGACACGCTCATTAATTCAAATCAGTATCCTCCTAACCCACACCAAAATGTATTGGAATTTTTAAATCATCAACCTGCCTTTAAAGGAAAGGTGATTGCCTTTACTGCCTGGGAAGCCTTTAACCGGATTTTAAATGAGGGCCGTAGCCGGTTCCCGGTTATTGCTGCTTTCGATACAACCAATACAAAACCCCTTTCAGTGCAGCAACAGTTAATCAACAACATGCTTCTCGGTTCCTATAAACCCTGGAACGAAGATGAATGCCTTGATGTATTCACACATTTTGCAGCAATGGAATACCTGAGGAAAGCAAAACCCAAAGTGCTCTACATTTCATATGGCGAAACAGATGAGTGGGCTCATGCAGGCAGGTACCGCGACTATTTGAATGCAGCACACCAGGTAGATCAATGGCTAAACGACCTGTGGTCCTTCGTTCAAACTACGCCAGGTTATAAAGATCAAACAGCATTGCTCATTACAACCGATCATGGACGTGGCATAAATAAAGAATGGACGACCCATGGAAGTAAGATCAAGGGGGCCGATGAAATATGGTTTGCGGTTTTGGCACCTGGATTACCTGTAAAAGGAGAAATTAAATTGCCTCTCCAACTATACCAGCAACAATTAGCACACACGATGGCAAACCTATTAGGCGAGGAGTTCAAACCAAAACACCCTGTAGCCGGGAGTTTGATAACCCTGTTAAAAGCGCATTAGATCTTCTTGCTTTTCAATTTTCAGCCACTGATGTTGTATGCATTTTCGGGTGCTAAAAATTGCAGAGCTTTTGTATGATGTAACCGATTCGGGATAATCTATAAATTGTTTGCCCAATTCGCTCAATTATTTATTGATGAAAAAGTTTTCCTGTTGCTAGTTTTTGTAGCCTTACAAAATGGTTTTCTTAAGGCGCAGTGCAGCTCAAAATCTTGCCCTTTTCCAATCTTGTAAAACAACGAACGCTGCAGAACGTTTTATCAGAAGATGATAAAATGGCCAGCTTTCCATTGAACGTAAAAGATGTAAAAGTGATCGACAGTAAAAGCACCTTCGGCAATAAAGTTTTTTAATTGTTCCTTTAAATTAATAACCGCATTTGCATTGCCCTGGTAATTAAAACCGGCATAAACTAACACTTGAGGAGATTGAATTAGCGCAGAGACACCGAGAACACAGAGAATTTTCTCCCGCGTCCCCTGCGGCTCTGCGTGAAACCTTAACCTCGCAATAGTAATAATTACCATTGCGGAGAACACTCATGTATAAGGACTAAAACAGGCATTGTTTTTAGTGCACCTTTATATCTGTTTGACAGGACAGTTTTGAACAATCAATTATGGAAATAGGCATTTGTACGTTTGCGGATGTGGGCACGCATCCCATAACCAAAGAAACCATCGCACCCCACCAGCGCCTGCGCAACCTGATGGAAGAAATGGAACTTGCTGACCAGTTGGGCCTTGATGTATTTGCTGTGGGAGAACATCATCGTCCGGATTATGCCGTTTCATCACCTGCCGTAGTGTTGGCAGCAGCAGCCGAAAGAACAAAGACGATAAAATTATCCAGCGGGGTTACGGTGTTAAGTTCCGACGATCCGGTAAGAGTATTCCAGTCATTTGCCACGCTCGATCTTTTATCCGGTGGCCGGGCCGAGATCATGGCAGGGCGGGGTTCTTTCATTGAATCTTTCCCACTCTTTGGTTATAAGCTTGATGATTACGACGAATTGTTCTCCGAAAAACTGGAGATGCTCATTCGTTTAAATGAAGCAGAGAAAATTACGTGGAATGGAAAATTTACGCAGTCAATCAACAACCTTGGCGTATACCCAAGGCCTTACCAAACTAAATTGCCTATCTGGGTTGCTGTTGGTGGCACTCCTGAATCAATAGTTCGTGCGGCACAATATGGTCTTCCTATGACGCTTGCAATCATAGGAGGCATGCCCGCACGCTTTGCTCCGTATGCACAGTTGTACCGCGATGTGTATCAAAAAGCGGGTCACGATACTAACCAGCTTCAACTTTGCATCAACTCGCATACGTATATTGCTGACACCAGGCAACAGGCTGGCAATGAATTTTTTCCGCCTTATGCAGAAGTGATGGGAAGAATAGGAAAAGAAAGAGGCTGGCCGGGAATGGACAGGCAGGGCTTTGATGCTTCAACAGGGCCACAAGGGGCGTTGCTGGTAGGCAGTCCTCAACAAGTGATTGACAAAATTTTATATGAAAATGAATTGTTCAGCCACACGCGTTTCCTTGCACAAATGAGTATAGGCGCTATGCCCCATACCCAGGTAATGCATGCCATTGAATTGCTGGGAACCAGGGTGGCACCGGAAGTAAAGAAATATGTACAACAAAAAAACGGCAAGGCACATGATGCAACAACATCATGAGCGAACTACTTGATTTCTTTCCACCACTCCGTCGATGACGTTGTGTTGTTCAGATAAACTGCTTCACCAATCATTGGATGAACCACCGGCATCGCTTTTCGTTTAGCTTCTTTCGTTACCCTGATCATTGGTTCGTCCCAGTCATGAATTGATAATGCAAATTTGGACCAATGCACGGGTAATAAATTTTCAGCTTTCAGGTCTTTGGCAGCCTGAACCACTTCTTCGGGCATCATGTGTATGTACTTCCAGTTTTCGTTATACTGCCCGTTCTCCAGTATTACCAAATCAAAAGGACCGAAAAGAGTTCCTGTGGTAGCGAAGTAAGTATCGTAACCGGAATCACCGCCAATAAAAATTTTATGGCTTGGTGTTGTCACTACAAACGACATCCATAAGGTGTGGTTTCTTTTAAATTTTCTTCCGGAAAAATGACGGGCGGGTGTCGTGTTTACTTTAAAACCGTCGTCAAGAATCAGTTCCTGGTTCCAATCTTTTTCAATGATCTTGCCTGGATCATAACCCCAATATTCCAAATGAGCGCCAACACCCAGTCCAGTGATCACTTTTTTCACCTTCGGTTGCAGCTTTACTATGGTTTCATAATCCAGGTGATCGTAATGATCATGCGAAATAAAAAGATAATCAATATCGGGAAGGTCATCTGTTGTGTATACATCACTTCCGGGAAAGCTGGGAGTAGTAAATTTTATAGGTGAAGCACTGCCACTTAACACGGGATCAATAAGAATTTTCTTTCCATCCAATTGCATAAAATAAGAAGAGTGGCCAAACCATACCAGCACTTGTTCACTTGCATTCAAATGGAGCAGGTCTATTTTTTTTGACGGCAGGCGATGATTTGGCTTGTTCCTTTTGCTCTTGCCAAAAAAGAAGGTTTTCATTACACCGGTATAACTGGCGCCTTCTGTAAGTGCCGGCGTATAGGTCAGGTTTTGGAATTGACCGTTTTTATAATTCGGTGACTGCTTTATTTTCTCTAACCTGTCGCCTGAAGGTGCTTTGCCAAATTGCGGCTGTTGCATATAGAAAAAAACAATAAGCACTAAAAGGAGTATGATAACAAAACCCGTAACCATGATTTTTAATTAACCGG
>DAIQPL010000325.1:0-4629 GCA_036787395.1 Flavisolibacter sp.
ATTCCAGGCTTACATAACACGGAATATAACCACA
Source organism: Flavisolibacter sp. (assembly GCA_036787395.1). Taxonomy (GTDB): domain Bacteria; phylum Bacteroidota; class Bacteroidia; order Chitinophagales; family Chitinophagaceae; genus Flavisolibacter. The sequence goes on from DAIQPL010000325.1 coordinate 35, forward strand.
TCGCCAGGCCCTGGACGTCAGTCTGTGAAAAAACAAAAATGAAACCGTTGAGAATTGCTTATTTAAAGAGTCTCTCCATCACCTGTCCGAATATTCTACGTAGACAAATTAGTTTTTTCACAGTCTGACGTTGAGCGCAAGCGTATGAGCCTCTCTCGTCTTGAAATTGCCTGACACGAAATCGTGTACATCTAATTCAGACAAGTCATGACAATTGACAAAGTTTTTGGTGGTTTTACAAACGTTTTACATATCGTTTACAAACTTTTTACTATTAAAAAGCTTCAAGAGAGTTGACGCCCAATACCTTTACTTTATTGTTTCACCAAATCAACTACAGTCATGAATATCTATATCCTTGCTTTTTTGCTCCTTTTTCAATTCTCATTTGCCTTTGATCAGGCATTCGAATTTCCACAGTCATCCCCTCGCCCAGATAGTCAGCAAGAACAAAAAAGAGATAAGGCTGGTGCTGCAAACATCATTTTTAAATCTACAGATGGCGGACAGACATGGCAGGACATTAGCGAAGGGCTGCCCGAAAATTTGCAGGGAGATGATTTCCCGAGAGATGGTTTCTTTGCAAATGACGGTGAGCTCTATTTACGCGCTGGAAATGGGATATATCACAGTAAGCCAAATTCCACAGCTCCTTTTTGGAAAAAAGAGATTTTCCCTGACGAACATAGCAGCATTGCCCCTGGTAAGACTGGGATATTTGCATACAATTACGATGGCCAATTTTTACAAAAAATAAACGGAACGAGTGTATGGTCTCCTATGTACACGAATTTTCAAGAGAAAGAGGTACGGACTGTTTTTGAAACTACCGAGAGCGCAGTTTTCATCGGTTGCGACAACGGCCTTTTTAAATCCACTAACAGTGGAAAAACATGGAAACAAGTTCATACCGGAGGCTGGGTAATGAAATTGGTAGAGTCAGACAGTGTCCTGATGGCGACCAGCCAGGGAGGGATAATAAGATCGACCGATGATGGCGAAAGCTGGGATTATGTGATCAGTGAGGGCGGTGTTGGCATCGCTGTAGAGCGCATCAATGGCGGATTCGCTGCTATCACTTTCAATACAAAATCGGAGACCAGAAGAGTGCGAACATCCTACGACGGCGGTAAAACCTGGCAGCCCATTGATGCTGGCCTTCCGGCTGACCTCTCCATTGCCTCAATTATTCAGGTTGGTGAATACTTTTTTTGTGGTCATCCTGCCGGCATTTTTAGATCATCAGACAAGGGTAAAACATGGAAACTGTTACTTCCTTCTATAGAAAATAAGGTCTTCAATTTATTTGTTTCAGGCAACGTGATTTATGCCATACCCAGAAGTGGAGGATGTTGAAAATGAAAAGAACTTTAAGTTTTTTGAAAAATTTGTTGGAAGAGTGTTAGGTGGGTTTGAGTAGTTCGTGAGGACGCGAACCAAGGCAGGCGCCAGGATAGTGACAAACGCTTTTGGCTGCTTTGGATTTTAGACACTCTGTCTTTCAGGTATTTCCAGCCTATAGCCCTTCCCATGAACATTCGTTATTCTCAGCTCAGGATCACGGCTTAATTTCTTTCGAAGTTTCGACACATACATGTCCAGGCTACGACCGGTGATGACTCCTTCGTCGATCCAGACTTTCTGCATCAGCGTTTCGCGAAGGATCAGTTCACCGAAATTTTTGTGGAGCAATTCCAGAACCTTGCATTCTTTGTCTGTGAGACCAATTACCTCACTCCCCAAAAGCAAGCGCTGATCCTTCACATCAAATAAAAATTTTCCGAGCGCAGCCAATTCCGCAATGGACTCTTTTGTTATATCCTGGTTTTGATTCTGAACGGGCACGGGTTTTAAAATTTTCCCAAAACGCCCAATCAACAAGATAACGCCCAACAACACCAGCATGCCGCCATAAACCACGTTGATTAATGGATGGTCGGAGGTTGTCGTTTTTAATTCTTCAGGTTTTGGATTGCCTTCCTGAGGATCAACTTTAACTGATTTGAGTTCCTCAGTCCGCTGGTCAAGGTCATAGTCGAGGGCTGTCGTTTTTAATCCTTCCGGGCTTGGATTGCCTTCCTGAGGATCAACTTTAACCGATTTGAGTTCTTCAGTCCGCTGGTCAATGTCATAGTCGAAGGTTGTCGCTTTTAATTCTCCAGGTTTTGGATTGACTCCCCGAGGATCAACTTTAACTGATCCAGTCGGCTGGTCGATGTCAGCTTTCTTCTGTTCTACATTCTCATAAAAATCCGGAAAGGCAAATTCGATTGTGTAACAACCTGGGAGCTGACTTCTGCCTCTGCAAGCCAGCATGTCTGGTGAGGTATTACTTACCTGGAAACCATAGACGATGTCGCCGTTCATGCAATCATGTACTGTAACTGCGTAACCGGAAGGGAACTGTGTTTTGGGAAGCAAGCCCTGTGACATCACAATGAGCGAGTCGTGGTTAAAAACGAATTCATTTTCGAACTCGAGCAGAAACGTGCCTTCTTTAATTTCGGTAACCGGCAATATACGTGAGGTTGAATCACCCGCCTGCAGCAGCAACCGATGGCCAATCTGACGGATAATGAGGTTCACTTGCTTCGCCCGCAAGTCGCGATCGAAATGATTTGTGAAAGACGAGGCAATAAAAAAAATGGCGAGCATCATGATGGCAATGCCGGAACCCACCATCAACCGGTTATTGAAAAAGCCGGTAAAAGCAGAATTTACACGCATTTACATTTCTTTTTACAGTTCATTTACATGGAGCGGCAACACGGTGCGTACGTTTGGATATGGAAGTTAAAACAATTTGTGCTTATGAAACTTTTCAAGAAATCGCCTGCCTGCCGGTAGGCAGGTTTACCATCTTCTTTTTGCTCGCGACATGTTGTGCATCGCTTACCTGGGCGCAATCTTCTGGCAGCTTCAGGTCGTTTCTTGTCCATGCAGGACAAGAAAATCGCGACAATGAATTTGCATATCGCTAACGGCCGGAGGGTAATTTTTACTACAGCCCCTGATGCTGGAAATAAAAAGAAAAAATGATGAAATACGCAAAATTATTTGCTTTGTTCTTGCTGATTGTTTTTTGCAGTTTCTGTCACGCACAAAACAAAACTAAACTACCAACAGACAATACCAGGTACGAAACCAAAGAGGTAATCGCCTCCTACGGACCTAACACATCGGTTCGTACCATCAGGCAAGATAGAAAGGGCAACATTTGGCTTGCTTCAAACGAAGGTATTATTCGGTACGATGGAAAATCTTTTGCTAATATCACTGGCAAAATGAGTTCAGACCGTTTCTTTTCTGTTTTAGAAGATAGAAAAGGAAATTTTTGGTGCGGCACTTATGGCTCAGGTGTTTATTGTTACGATAGGAAATCCCTGCCTACCGGACAGGCAGGCTTTCAACATTTTACAACAAAACAGGGGCTTGTCAATAATCAGGTTTCTACTATTTATGAAGATAAATCCGGCAATATTTGGTTCGGTGCTAATGGAGGAGTAAGCCGCTACGATGGAAAATCGTTTCGAAATTTTACAACTGAAGAAGGGCTTTCCAACAATGATGTTAATTCTATTATTGAAGACAAAACAGGCAGGTTTTGGTTTGGTACAAGGGGCTATGTCTACGTTTATGACGGAAAAACATTTACCGTTTTCACCTCTAACGGTATCTCTTTAACAAATATTTGGTCGATAATCGAAGATAGAAAAGGCAATATTTGGCTCGGTGGTGGTGCTGGCCTTTTGCGCTATGACGGCAGCACATTTACCAATTTCACAACCAAGCATGTTGGTTATGTATACGAAGATAAAAAAGGAAACATTTGGACTAGTGGTACTAATGACAACAGAATGTTTACCTTTTCCCGTTATGATGAAAAGTCATTATCTAATAAAAAGCCAACTGTAACTGAAATAACACAATCACTAAATCTTTTTGGGATTTTAGAAGCTAATGATGGAAGTATTTGGTTTGGCGCATTTGATGGAGTGTATCGTTATGATGGAAATATCATTACTAACTTTAAAAGGTAAAGAGAGTCAGGAAAAACTTCTATAGCTAATGGTTTGAAAAAGACCTCATGCGTCAAAAAAATTATGAAACCAAAAGTTATGACATTATCAAGGCAAAAAATTAAAATAATGATGAGTAAAATTAAAAGAACAATTATTCAGACTGTTTTCCCTGGAGTCTTTATCGTAGCAGGCATCTTTAATGTCTCTTATGGACAAGCCAAAGTCGATAAACTGGACAAGCTGATGAGTGCATATGCTGAATATGGAAAATTTAATGGATCTGTTCTGGTGGCTGAAAAAGGAAAAGTCATTTACAAAAAGGGGTTTGGATTGGCTGATATGGAATGGAATATTCCCAATCAGCCTGACACTAAACATAGGCTAGGTTCCATCACCAAGCAATTTACTGCCATGCTGATCATGCAATTCGTTGAACAAGGTAAATTGAAATTAGATGTACCCATTTCCGTCTATCTTCCGGAATATCCTAAAAAAAACGGGGATGTAATTACGATTCATCACCTGCTCACACACAGTTCCGGAACTCCGAATATGACTTCGTTTCCGGGCTTC
>DAIQPL010000084.1:0-14264 GCA_036787395.1 Flavisolibacter sp.
GGTTTTAAGGAAGTGATAGATGACCCAACGGTGAAAGATGCAGGGGAGATAAAGAAAGTAGTATTCTGTTCCGGCAAAATATACTATGACCTGGCCGAACGGCAACATAAGGATAATAGAACTGACATTGCTATTGTTCGTTTAGAGCAGATATATCCATTGCCGTATAAACAACTGGAAGATTTGTATAAAAAATACAACCGTGCTACCTGGTTCTGGGTGCAGGAAGAGCCGCTGAATATGGGCGCTGCATCTTTCCTGCAAATGAATTTAAAGAGTGTTAACTATGGCATCATCAGCCGTCAGCCCAGTGCTGCTACAGCCAGTGGTTATAGCAAAGTACATGCGCAGGAGCAGGCGGAGATTGTGGAGACAGCATTTACGATTTAATATTAAACAACAGGGATAATGAAGTAATCAAGCCCGCTTAATGCGCATGTTCGATTAAAAAGGCTGAATAGGATTACAGGACGTACAAGAGTGCGACGCAACAAAGGTGAGTGGAAGGTGAACGCCGGTAACAACAAGCTGAAAAAGTAAACAAGAAACTATTTCTATGATCGATATTAAAGTACCAACAGTTGGGGAATCTATTAATGAAGTAACCCTTGTAAAATGGTTAAAGAAAGAGGGTGACTATGTAGAGCGTGATGAAGTGATTGCAGAATTGGAAAGTGAAAAAGCCACTTTTGAAGTAAATGCAGAAAAAGCAGGTGTTTTAAAAACTGTTGGTAAGGAAGGTGATACTTTGAATATTGGCGATACGCTTGCACAGATAGATGAAGCGGCAACGAAACCTACAGAAACAACGCCACAAAAAACAGAAGCGCCAAAGCAACAGGCTCAACCTTCAGTTAATAACAAGCCCGCTGTAGTGCAGGCACCACAGCAAGACGTAAAAAGTCAAAAACAAGAAATAGAAGTTAAAGCAACACCAGTGGCTTCTGCTATTATCGCTGATAAAAAAGTGGACCCAAAAACTATTCAACCAAGTGGATTTAATGGGAAAATTTTAAAAGATGATGTGTTGAGTGCACTGGAACAACCTGGAAGAAAACCGGGTGTAGAACCATTCAACCGTACGGAAGGCCGAGAAAAGATGAGTAACCTTCGAAGAACGGTGAGCCGTAGGTTGGTGGAAGCAAAGAATACTACCGCAATGCTAACCACTTTTAATGAAGTGGATATGTCAAAAATAATGTCTTTGCGCACCCAGCATAAAGATAAATTCAAAGAGAAACACGGAGTAGGCCTGGGCTTCATGAGTTTTTTTACAAAGGCAGTTTGCTATGCCTTACAGGAGTGGCCTGCTGTGAATGCTTACATTGACGGTGACTCTATTGTTTACCACAACTACTGTGATATTTCTATTGCGGTATCCGCACCAAAGGGCCTGGTAGTGCCCGTTATTCGTAACGCGGAAAGTTTAAGTATGGCGGAGATTGAAAAGAAAGTGGTGGAATTGGCAACCAAGGCCCGTGACAATAAACTAAGCATGGAAGAAATGCAGGGGGGAACATTTACTATCACCAATGGTGGCGTGTTTGGATCTTTAATGTCAACGCCGATTATCAATATCCCTCAATCTGCTATATTAGGAATGCATAAGATTGAAGAAAGACCCGTGGTTGTAGATAAACAAATTGTAATTCGCCCTATGATGTACCTGGCCGTAAGCTATGATCATCGTATAATAGATGGACGTGAATCTGTTTCCTTCCTGGTGCGTGTAAAAGAACTTTTGGAGAATCCCGAATTGTTATTATTTGGGAAAGACCCGGTAAAGACTTTGCTGGAATTATAGTACTTTTCAAAAAATATTTATACTCGATGAAAAGACTGCTAACTGCTTTACCAGTCCTTCTACTGCTTGTAACGTCTTGTCAAAAGGAAATAAGTTTCGATTCTCCTGCAAATCCAAACGGTGGAAGTGGTGGGGGAACATCTGGTGACCTGCTTGTAAAAGTTGTGGCCGTAACAGGATCTGAAACACTAACTACTCTTTACACTTACGACAGCCAGAAAAGATTGGAAACTGAAACAATGGATGGATCAACCGGCGGTTTAGTGATGCACAATTATCGTAAGTTTATACGTGATGCTCCCGGCCGTGTTTCAAGGATTTTGCAAAAACTGGATCAGAATGGTATTGCTTCGGACACTTCTGTGAACAATATACATTATCCAAATGCTACGACTATGGAATATGACTATAGTCTAACTACTATAAGCCTGGCCGGATTTTCAGCCATAGACAGCTCTGTATACAGCTTCTCAGGCGGTAAGCTTCTTAATACGGTGTCTCATCTTTCTACTCCATTGTTAGGATTACCGCCTATTGTGTCGACAAAATATGAGTTTACATACGATGCCTCTGGCAGAGTTTCAATATTGAAAATATATGCTACACTTTCACCAACTGGTATCGGCTCATTGACGCCCATTGTTAATGAGACATTCACCTATGGAAGTTCAGTGAATTATCTTTGGTCAACTAATAACGGCGCACAAAACTATTGGGTTACTGGTATGCCGAATGCGGTTAACAATGCTGTTACCAAATTACAAATTGACGATCTTACGGACCCGTCTAACAGCACCACTATAAACTCTACTTATGTATTGGCCGCTGGAGGTAAACCAACTTCCGCTAAAGTAACTGTTACCAATGCAAGTGGACCGGGACAGGTCACCAACTATACATTTTTCTATCAATAAACTATCTTCTAGCTGAATTGCTTCTCATTTGGGCAACCATTTTGTTTTAAGACATTTGCAGGCATGCGTTCCCACTCTTATATAAATTCTGCTAAAAAGATTCTCAATGAATATGATGGTAGTTTGCCGTTTGCTGTTTGGATAAAACAATTCTTTAAAAGCTACAAGAAATACGGATCAAAAGACCGGAAAGAAATTATTAATTTATGTTACAGCTTTTTTCGATTAGGCAATGCTTTTTCAACTGGCTCGATAGAAGAAAGAATTTTACTTGGAATATTTCTTTCAGCAGGGACAACAAACTTTGTACTAAATGAACTAAAGCCGGAATGGAATAACAAACTGCCACTTTCTTTGGAGGAAAAGTTTGAGTTTTTAAATAGGGAAGAGGAAATATTTCATGTATTTCCTTTTGCAGACCAACTAAGTAGCAGCATTGATGAAAAGATGTTTCATAAATCTTTTTTATGGCAGCCCTTTCTTTATTTGCGTCTTCGGCCTGGGAAGGAAGATAACGTTATCAATAAACTGCAAAAAGCAGGAATCGCATTTGAAGTGATAGATAAAGATTGTGTAGCGCTCAGCGTTAGCACCAAGGTTAATGAAGTGATTGAAATTGACAGCGAAGCAGTGGTCCAGGACCTCAACTCACAACGGGTTTTAGAGTTATTGCCGTCTGACTTCGGAAGCCAAAAAAAACCGGAGGCATGGGACTGCTGTGCAGCCAGTGGCGGAAAGTCTATTTTGATTTATGATACTTTTCCTACTGTGCAATTGACAGTGTCTGATGTGAGAGAGAGCATTTTAAGGAATCTTTATTACCGGTTTAAACACGCAGGCATTAAAAATTACAACTCTTTTGTTGGCGACGTTTCTGAAACCAATTTTTCTCTTTCACGGAAATTTAACCTCGTGCTCTGTGATGCACCTTGCAGTGGATCCGGTACATGGAGCCGTACGCCCGAACAATTACATTTTTTTAAAATAGAAAAAATAGAATACTACGCTCAGCTGCAAAAAGACATTGCTGTTAATGCATCAAAGTCTGTAATTGAAAAAGGTTATTTTCTTTACATTACCTGTTCTGTATTTAAGAAAGAAAATGAAGAAGTAGTTGAATTTATTCAGCAGCATACACCACTTCAGTTGGTACGTTCAGAATATTTTATGGGATATAATAAACGGGCAGATACTTTGTTTGGTGCTTTGTTTACCCTATAGCTTGATAAGTTCTTTTGTTTGAATAAGTTCTTTGTTATCGTAGGCGCTTACATAATACTTGCCACTAGGAAGATGCGACACCGGGATATCATAAACAGCAATTCCTTCCGCTTTCGAATCTTTAAACTCAACTACCAGTTGGCCTAACGAATTGTATACTCTGATTGCTATGTTTTGGGATGAAACTGATGTGTTGACTGTTACGCTAACTATCGATGCAGAAGGATTAGGTGAAAGGCTAATTGCATTTGTTCCTGTTAAGCAGGAGCTTGCAAAGGAGGTACTAGTCGTATCGATATAATCGGCAGCAAAACTCTTTTTCGCAGTATCAATAATCTGTCGAATGCGATAGTACAGGATACCGCTGGGAACGTCTGTAAGATCATCAGTATACTCGTATGTTTGACTACTAAAGCTTGTGCCAATAGCATTTATTTCTCCAACCTTTCTAAAGGTTGTTTGACCGGGAACCCTTCTTTCAATTTGATACTTCATACCTGTTATATCCTTGGATGTCCATTTGATAGTGCCCTCACAATTAGAGGAACTGGTGCTTGATGATGCCAGGTCTTTAAGCAAAAACAGCATTGCTTTTTTTACGTCAGGAATTCCGTAGCCTATAGTATCATTGGGGTTAGATGCACGGTTGCCCGATTGGCGTAAAGCATTTATAATTTTCATATTGTTAACTTCCCTGAAGCCCTGCCACAGGCAAGCCGCAACGCCAGCCAAATTAGGAGCTGCAAAGGAGGTCCCGTTATTTGTTCCTATCACATTGGAAGGCAGTTGAATAACGGTGGATATACCGACAGAAGCTACGTCCGGTTTAACCTGACCATCTGACGACGGCCCCCGGCTGGTGAAGCCGGCCGCAACGCCCGATGCGTTTACCGCCCCTACTGCCATAACACTATCGCCATCCGCAGGGGTGATAATTTTCCCCCAGGGTTTATCACCTTCATTTCCAGCCGAGTTTACAACCAGTATACCCTTTTTCGCAGCCAGGTCAGCGCCAATAGCAGCCATGGTGGTATTGCCGTTCATTTCGGCATAAGTATGATTGAAAGCAGCATTGCTAAACAAGTTATAACCTACAGATGAAGAAATCATATCCCCACCCAGACTGTCTACACGCTCGGCAGCACAAACCCAGTTATGTTCTTCGATGGGGTATTCTGAAGACGCATCTTCACTTCTAAATAAATAAAAGTTCGCTTTAGGAGCTGTACCTACAAATTGCCCTGGTATGTTGGCAGCGATCGTAGAAAAACATTCCATACCATGTGGATTGTCTTCGTTTACACTACCGTCATGTGCTACAAAATCAGATACGCCCAGGATCTGCCCATTAGCCCGAACACTATCAAAGGCACGAAGCGTCAGATAATTTTGAAAACCTGCATCAAGTATTCCAATTATAATTCCTTGTCCACGCAGGCCTATATTATGTAAAAACTCGCCGTTGTGTATATGTACCTGTGCAAAGGAAGAACCGTAGCTAAAAAAATCAGCGGTCAGGTTTGTTTCTTTATGAGAAGTGTTGGACGGGTGGTCCTGTCCATCAACGAATTTATCGCTTGCAGCAGTTGTTCTTGCCGCAATTGCCTGGGAGGTCTTCACAAAGGAAAAACTGTTTATTTTGGTTAAGGCCGCCGCATCGGTAGTTTGAATGCTTATTGAATTCAACCATTTAGAGGTATTTAAAATAGTTACAGCTCCGGCTGAGCGAATGCTGTCAATATACCGTGGAGTTACAGGAAGATCGGTGCTGTCGATGGCTATATTGAATCTTGTTCTCCTTTCAATGGCTTGTGGTGACAGAAAAGCTGTCGGGTTACTTAGAGAAAAGGGGTTGGTTGCTTTGTTTTTGAATTGTATAATATACCTGGTGGATTGCGCTTTACTAATCTGCGGTATTATTGATAATAACATCAATACACACCCGGCAATTTTTTTCATATCAATTATGATTGATCATTCGTCTTTTCACACCAAAACCCTTTTTAGTTGCATCGTCTGGCACTCCAGTATATTCATTCTGATATTCCCACATAACAAATTCCTGGTAAACCGGCCCAATACCTTTGGCGTATTTTTCAACCAGCAAGTCTTTGGAGCCCGGTGGAAGATCTGTATATAAAGAGTCTACTCTGTTACCTCTGTCATTTTTAGTACCAAAAGTCCATTTGCCATCAACATATTCATAAGTTCTGCCTTTTTTTACCGGAACTACTATATTATTCAGCTTTGCAGGTTGATTGCTCCTGTTATAAATTGATAAAATGGGGGATGATGCCGTCGGGGCAGTTGCTGTTAAAGTGATGGTGTCAGAGCTAGTGCCTCTCAGGTAAACTAAAGTTTTACCAGAAAGATTGATTGGTCCAGAGGTTGCTGTTACGGTTACGGTATCTGCTATGTCCGAATTATCTACACCGGTTACCATTACTATATCATTGAGTGGTGTTCCGTTATAATTAAAAACATCATTGGTTTTGGTATAAACATATTCCCACTTATACATGGATCCATCATTATTGAAGTCGATCTTGTAAGGTTCGTCTGGCAGATATTGATTTCCCTTCCATACACTCCCTTGCTTTAAAGGAAGAACCAACTTTACAAAACGCAAATTATTTTCGGTTACCTCAACTGTATTTTGCGTGAGTGTTACAAAGTAAGTGCCGGCCGTAAACCAGGGCTTAGATCCGGCAGCATCTCTTAAAAAACGGGTTATACGATAATTGGTTTGTCCGGCGCCGTCAATAAATTTTCCGTCAATTGTATCTTTCTCTATATAATAATGAGTTTCTTCATTCCTGTTGAAGTTTGTAAAAACCAATGAGTCGGTTTGATAGGTTATGTATTTGCCAACTTCTAAAGGCATGATCTCTGTAAGGCGGGCAATTTGATAAGGAGAATCATCAATGACTTCCATTTGTTTTTTGCAACTGAAAAATGCAATCGCAATGAATGCCAGGGTAAAGCAGGTAAATTGATTTGCTCTCATAAGTTATAAGGATTCAAGTTTTATGATCCCTAACAGGGTTCATATAAGCCTTAAAGCTAATTAAAAAGTCTATGGAAGACAAGTTGAACCGTTACTGGCGGCAAGAGAACAATAAATAAACTGTTTTACAGTGATTTAGGTAATTGATCTTTGAATGATACCCCCGCCAATCACATCATCACCTTCATAAAAAACTGCGCTTTGTCCGGGAGCAATCCCTTTCGCTTTTTCATAAAAGCTTACTACTACATCATTACCCAAGGGATTAATTGTAGACAAACCACCGTTATCTCTATAACGTATTTTTGTAACCGCTTCCATTGGATTGAATAAACCTTCGTATTTCACCCAATTAATTTTTGTTACCCGCATGTCTTCTTTTTCCAGGTCTTCCTCATCACCCAGTACCACAGTATTAGTATCCGGGTTAATAGCAGTTACATAAGCGGGTTTCCCGAAGGTAATATCCAGACCTTTGCGTTGGCCAATAGTATAAAAAGGATAGCCTTTATGCTGACCAAGAATTTTTCCGTCTTTATCCACGAAATAACCACCTGCTACTTTTTCCTCAAGGCCGTTTACTTTACGTTTTAAAAAACCTCGGTAGTCATTATCAGGTACAAAACAAATTTCGTAGCTCTCGTTTTTTTTAGCCAGCTCAGGATAACCAAAGTCATGTGCCATTTGTCTTATTTCTGTTTTGCGATAACCTCCCAATGGCAATAAGGTTCTGCTTAAAAGATCCTGTTGCAGTCCCCAAAGCACATAGCTTTGGTCTTTGGTTTCATCAACACCCTTTGTAACTACAAAGCGTCCATTGCTGTGTTGGTAAACAGAGGCATAGTGGCCAGTAGCAATATAGTCGCAACCTAAAGCGTCGGCCCTTTTCAAAAGTGCTCTCCATTTAATATGCGTATTGCAAAGTACACAAGGATTAGGTGTACGGCCGGCAAGGTATTCTTCCACAAAATTCTCTACTACAAAGCTTCCGAATTCATCCCGGATGTCGAGGATATAGTGGGGGAAGCCATGTTGTACGGCGGCCATGCGGGCATCGTTAAAACTGTCAAGGTTACAACAACCGGTTTCTTTTTTAGAGCCGCCACTCGCTGCATAATCCCATGTTTTCATAGTAATGCCTACTACTTCATAACCTTGATGATGAAGCATTAAGGCAGTAACGGTACTGTCAATACCGCCGCTCATGGCCACTAATACTTTTCCTTTGCTGCTCATAATGAAGCTGCAAAGATAAGAAGAGCGGTTCTGTTGAAAAGAAGAGGGGTTGTTAAGGTTAGGGTAACTGGCTCGACAGTTGTTTTTGTTGATCCTCAACGGCCACTCAATAAAATAAATTAAGGTTTCATCATTAAAATAATTTAGTCAACGAAAGTTGTCGTAATTTAATAGAACAAAACCTACTTACCATGAAACGTAAAATTTTACTCTCCTTTTTACTGGCTTCTTTTATTTGTTCCGTGCACGCACAAAAAAAACAAAAGCCAATAGTCGCTTACGCTATCACTGCAGTACAAAAAGGACAAAGCAATTGGTCTGAAGTGCGATTGATCGATGTTTCTACAGGTGAAGAAGTAAAAACGATTTATGAAAGTTCGCAGGACATTGAGCGATTCAATGCACGCACCGGAAAGCCGATTGTAAAAAAAGATGTCCTCAACAATGTTGCTAAGGTAGAAAAGGTTGCAAAGATGGATGATGGAACTCCTGTTATTATAAGAAAAACAGACGGCGATAACACGGTAATAATGGTAAGAAAGATCAGGACTGAAGGCGTAAAGGTGCAAACAGACAAACCTTTCGCTACCAATTCTGCTGCTTGCGCTTATGATAAAAAACATGAGCGCCTTTATTACACACCAATGGGCATAAATCAACTCCGCTATATCGATCTAAAGTCAAAAACTTCTAAGGCCTATTATTTTGAAGATGAAGACTTTGGTCCTTTGAAAAGTTCAAGAGATGTACCAAAACAAATTACCCGCATGGTGATAGGGGCCGATGGTAATGGTTATGCATTGACCAACGATGCAAATAATCTTCTGCGATTCACTACCAAAAAGAAACCGGAGATTACTGACCTTGGAGCTTTGACGGATGATCCATCCAATGGTTCTTTTTCAGTTCATAACCAAAATGGTTATGGTGGCGACATGATTGGTGATGCATCCGGCGACTTTTATTTGATTACCGCTAACCGGCTTATTTTTAAAATTGATCTGAAAACAAGAGTAGCAACTTTTAAAGGAGCTATACAGGGATTGCCAAAAGGCTATACCACCAATGGAGCAATAGCAGAAGGTGAAACAACTGTTATTGTGAACAGCTCTAACTCCACACAAGGTTATTATCGTTTTGATTTGAAGACATTGCAGGCGGAAAAAATTTCCACCGGCGGTCCTGTATTCAATGCTTCTGACCTGGCGAATGGAACATTGGTTTTTGAAAAGAAAAAGAACGATCAAAAACAGGAAGAAGTTAAGCCGGTAGTACAACCAGAAGTTCTTACTCAAACTGAAAAAAGATCTGCCCAGGAAATACTTGGCCAGGGTGCTGTTTCGGTTTATCCAAATCCTGTTACTGAAGGTTTCTTTCGCTTATCATTTACAAACCAGCCTAGTGGCCGTTACCAGGTAGAGCTTACCGATATGGATGGAAGGTTAATCAGTTCACGAGCCGTTACCATTAATAATAAAATGCAGGTAGAAGAATTCAGGCTACCAAGGCTAATTGCTGGCGGTAATTATCTTGTAAAAGTAGCAGGAGAGGGTAATAATTTTGCTGCAACCAGTAAAATAGTCGTTCAATAAAAACTTTTAATTCATAGTCAAAGCCCTCTATGGAGGGCTTTGTTGCTATTAGCATTCAGGATAACTAAATCAATACAAGGTTTTTGGTAGTTAGTAATTTTGTTCAATGGCAAATGAAGTAAAACCTATTAAAAGGAGCCCGCAATTAACGCCTCTTTCAAAAGAACACCATGACAGTTTATTATTTGTTTGGAAAATAAGACAAGGATTGAAAAATGGAACTGATATCAAACTCATAGCTCAATTTGTGCAATGGTTTTGGGAAACGCATTTGCAGGAGCATTTCACTGAAGAAGAGCAAATCCTGGCACCCCAGTTGCCACCTGACAATGCTATGGTGCTACAAATGAAAGAAGAACATCAAAACATAGAAGCGCTGATTCATATTAATGAAGGCATTGCTGATGAGGCTTTGCTTGCACAATTGGCTAATGCCGTTAATGATCATATACGGTTTGAAGAAAGAGAACTATTTCCTTTTGCAGAAAAAGCAATTCCTGCTGACAAACTAAATTTTGTTTTCGAACATCTATCGAAGGAAAAGAAACAATGCAATAGCTGGGAGAATGAATTTTGGCTTCGCCAATAAATTACCATCGCGCTACAATCTTAAAATTGACAAGCCTTGGCGTTAAGCGGTTAGGCATAGTAAAAATATTATTAGCAAAATCTTTAATGAGCATGTAAGAAATCATATTGGGCCTGTCAATTAAATTAAACACTTCCAGGCTTGCCCAAATGTTATCAAAGCCCCGGAAAGGAGAGCGACTTCTTCTGCTACTTTTTTCAGTATCCAGTAATAAAGCGCTGAAACCAATATCTATCCTTATGTAAGGATCAATTCTCAAGGCGTTGCGGTATTTTATGTTACCCGGAATATTATAAGGCAAATTGCTTCCATACAAAGTATTGATGTAAACCTTGAAATTTTTATTTGTGGCCAGATAATCCTGGAAGAACATGCCAAAGGTTATGAGGCGATCAGTTGGCCTTCGTAACCACCCGCCTTGTACTACCGCACTATCAATTGGGTTATAGTTAGAGTCTAGCGTGTAATTTTTATAATAATCATTATCCAGGTCCTCTCTTGTTCTCATAAAACCTATACTGAGCCAGCTTTCTGCGTCCTTCACGAGTTCACCAAACAGGCGCATTTCCAGGCCTGCTGCATAAGCTTTGCCCATGTTCTGTCCAAAATAACGTGTTCGCACATTATCAATATCGTACGGCACCAGGTGAGTTATGTATTTAAAATAAGCTTCGGTGGTCAAACGTAATGGCCTGTTAAACCCAAAGAAGTTATAGTCAGCGCCAACAACATATTGACTGCTACGCTGTGCTTCCAGCTGTGTATTAACCTTTCCATCATATCCTCTCAATTCACGATAGAAAGGCGGTTGATGATAAAGGCCTGCTGCAGCCTTGAATATCACGTCTCTCTTCCACGATGGTTTCCAGGACAGTCCAAAACGTGGGGTGATCAATAGCTGGGTGTTCAAATCATTATAATTAAAACGCACACCACCATTAAATGTGTAAGTGCCGCCTTTTTTTGTAAGAACAATGTTGTCCTGTATATAGCCACTGTATTTGTTGATCTCAAGGTTAGCAGCTGATTTAATGACTTTATTCATTTGTAACACATCAGGACTATAGGGCAAAGAGTAACCGGCCGAGTCCTGGTATTCCCATTCATTGAGTTTGTCAGTGATATGGGTTTTATCATAACCAAGTCCCCATTGTACTAAATGCTTATTCCATTCATAACTTCCTTTGTGTGAAAAGTTGTAATCAACGATATTTAGACGGTTGCGGGCAAAATTTTGATTAAGACCTGCACCCAAAGGGTTTACAATTACTCCATAAGACGAACTGCTTTGATCAAAATCCCTGTCGCCAAAAAGATAGGCTCCTGCTATATCAATATTTTCCTGTTCATCATTTTCAAAGCGGGAAGAGAGCCATTTCAATTTCAGTTTTTTTGTTGGTTGGTAAGTTGTAGAAAAACCTACCATGGCGGTGCTGTATTTGTCTCTCTCCCGACCTTCAAAATAAATATCAACACCCAGGTTGGCTGTAAAAAAAGGAGAAAAAACACTCGATGTTAATTGGCTGAACTCTGGTATTAAAGTAAACTTCGTTTCGGAAATGTTACCTAATAGTTCAGCGCTCCATTTGTCGCTCAGCTGGTAATTGATCAATGCCTGTAAGTCATAAGAAGAAGGTGTGTAACTTCCTTGTGTTTCCTGTCTCTTTAATAAGTTACGGTTACTGCGATTGCGAACACCTATTAAATAAGATAACTTGCTTCGAGCCCCGGTACCTTCTAAATGAAAGCCCTGCTCAAGAATGCTTATATAAGCAGAACCTCCAAATGCTCTCGGTTTATTATACTGGATATCAAGTACAGAACTCATCTTATCACCATACTTTGCCTGGAACCCGCCATTGTAAAAATTGATGTTGCGTACCATCTCGGGATTAATAAAGCTTAACCCTTCCTGTTGTCCGTTGCGTACCAGGTACGGGCGAAAAATTTCAAAATCGTTTACATAAATCAGGTTCTCATCATAGCTGCCACCCCTGACATTGTATTGTGAAGTGAGTTCATTATTAGATCCCACAAAAACTTTAAGCATGCTTTCTACTCCCATAATAGGCGATGGAAGATTAATAATTGATTTAGGATTAGGCTTGATCAGGCCCACTTCTGTTCTTTCCCTTTGATCCTTTATAAATACCTCTTCCAGCACGCTGCCGCCAGCTTCCATGCGTATAGAAACCGTTTCGAGTTCACCTTCATTCAACAAAAAGTTTTGTTGAACCGTTTTATAACCGCTGTATGAAAAAACAAGCGCAAAAGCTTTGTCAGCAGAAACTTTTATACTGAACGTTCCTGAATCAGAACTGCTGATGCCTTTTTGCTGTCCTAGAATAGTTATAGAAACATGTGAAAGGGGATTCTCTGATTCATCAAGCACTTTCCCGGAAACGGTTGCCGATTTTTTTTGAGCAAAAGAAAAAGAAGCAAATAAAATGGTTATTAAAAGGATTGGACAACGACGGTTCACAAAAGCAGATTTGCAATAAAAATAATAGATAAATAATAATCTTTCTGCTTATTTTCGGATGCGTCCGATTCTTAGAACGATGGGGAAACGAAAAGTTTCTTGCTCTGTATCACTCCAAATCTTATCAAGGTGATTTTCTACAAGAGGTATCGGTGAAGACCCGACTTTTCTGATATACGACTTTACGCCCGACCATGTAGATAAATAACCCTTGAATTGTTCTTTTGACAAATGCAGTTCAATACTAAAATCTTTTGACGGTAAATGCTCAAATTCAAACTCAACCGTTTTATAACCTTGTTCAACATATTTCCTCTCCGCATCCCAATAGGGTCCTGTAACGTCTTTATAAAAATGATGAATAATTTTATTTACTTCCTGGTCTTCAGAACTAAATAAATTATAGGTCCATACCGCCACTACTGCTTTTTGTTTGCCCACCCTTGTGGCTTCTTTATAAAACTCTTTCCAGTTTAGCCAGTGATAAGCCTGTGCTACGGTGATGAGATCAAATTGATCGTTTGAAAACGGCGTGTGCTCAGCCGGGGAAAGATGATATTGAATGTTTTGTTTTTGATCCGCCATCGTTAATTGGGCAGCGCTAATATCAGAAGCCTCTACTTTTTCAAAATGTTCTGCCAAAACTTTAGCCGCCTGCCCATTGCCTGTAGCACAATCCCAGGCATGTGTTTTTTCAAATACAAACTGAAAAATGTAATCAAATAATTCCTGTGGATAGTTAGGCCGGTATTTCGCATAATCCTCCGAGGCAGTAGAGAAAAGATCTTTTGACATGGTACAAAGATAACCGCTCGACACCCGGGAGGGTCAAGTGATCTTCTTTAGCTGTTTAATTGTTTGCTTTGGATCAGATGATTTGAAAACGGTGTTTCCAGCTACCAATACATCGGCGCCAGCATCAATAATAATTTTTGCATTATCGACTGTTACTCCTCCATCTATCTCAATCTTTACGTTCAACTTGTTATCATCAATCATTCTTCTTAATTCACGAATTTTATCAAGCGTACGCGGAATGAATTTTTGTCCGCCAAAGCCAGGGTTTACACTCATCATACATACCAGGTCAATATCGCCAAGTACATCCTGCAGGAATGAAACAGGCGTATGGGGGTTGATAGCAACACCGGCCTGCATACCCAAAGATTTTATTTGCTGAATGTTGCGGTGCAAATGTGTACAGGCCTCAAAATGTACAGACAAAATATCAGCGCCTGCTTCTTTAAAAGCTTCTGCATAACGTTCCGGTTCCAGTATCATCAGGTGTACATCACATGGTTTTTTTGCGGCTTTGCGTATTTGTTCAATTACAGGAAGTCCAAACGAAATATTCGGAACAAAACGCCCATCCATTACATCAAGGTGAAACCAGTCTGCTTCACTTTCATTCAGCATTTT
>DAIQPL010000326.1:0-4599 GCA_036787395.1 Flavisolibacter sp.
ATTTGGTAGTACTACAATCCGCAGTATAATCGCTACCCACGTTTTTTGAACACGCAATAAGTACAAAAATGGAGAGAACTGTTATGACAATAAGTTTTTCCATGTTTGCTTGATAAAGTGATACTTGTAGAATTGCTCCGGAAAAATTTATTTCCGGAGCAATGGGTGAATCATAGGAAAGACTAATAAATTGTTTTTGCTACTAAAAAATTCCCTGATACATCAAATTCAACTGCATACTTGGTATTGTTAGCATCAATAAATACCACGTAACCTGCAACGGCAGTGCCGTTCTTTATAACAAATGCTTTTTTGAAAACGTAATTAGGGTATGATGCATTTAAATAAGTGCTTACACCAGAAGGCAAAGCCGCTTGCTCAATAATTTGAGCGGCACCTTTTTTAGAAGGCAGGTTCAACCGTTTTACAAAAGCACCGGTTGCATCAAAAACAGTTGCAAACAAGCCATTATTTTTTGATAGTATCACTAAGCTGCTGTCATGATTAATAAATGCTTTTACCAATGTATCAGCTGCATAATTTGAGCCCATGTAGGTTTGTACAGGAGCAGGCAAGGCGCTCAATGAAACAGTATCTTTTCCCAACCTGTCCCTGTCATGAAAGCGGCCGCCATGGTGCCATCCGGCTCCATTCACGTCACCTTTTTCCCTTTGTTCCAGAACCCTCAAAAAATTGCCGGCACTGTCAAACTCTATTCCAACAGGTTTATCATTGTAATAAACAACTGCTACGTAACCTGTTATTGCCGCGGCACTATTATGAATTGCAAAAGCTTTATTCAAAACGTAGCCATTGTAATTTGATGAAAGATAGTTGGTAACCGCAGCTGGGAGATCCGCTCCACCAATTGAATCACGCTTTGAACCCCGGGCACATTGTTGCATTAAATAAACGGAATCTGTTATAGCTGCCGTAGCAGAAGCTGAAACTGCAATAGTGGAAGAAGTGGCAACGCTGGTTCCTGTTGCGCTTTCATCAGATACATCATTCTTTTGACAGGATGTTAATGCAATAAGGACAAACATAGATGCATAGGCAGCACTTTTTACTGTGGCTTTAGTTCTCATTGTAAATTGATTTTTAGTGTTTAAAATTTAGAAACTAGCTGTGTAGAATTATTGCATGTAGTTGGGTTCTAACGCATCTGATGTTGAAACATTATAAAGGTTTAACCAACTTTAGACAAGTATCGACGAATCGGGAAAATGTACCGGAGTTTTATTTTTGAATCCACTCATTAATAAAATGAAGATAGCTATCACTCACCGGCAACTCAACAGAAGTAAGATGCACCTTGCGGTTGACAATAGACCTAACCTTTGAAACAGGTACAATATAACTGCGATGGATTCTTTTAAATTGATGGGGAGAAAGTTTTTCCAGTATGGCTTTCATCGTCATAAGGGTCATGACGGGTCTTCCGCTATTCCTGTGAATCTTCAGGTAATCTTCTACACTTTCTATAAATTCAATATCGTCAAGTCCAATTCTTATCAACTGGTATTCAGAACGGACAAAAAGCGCTTCTTCTTTTTTATTACCATCTGAAGTTTTGTACTGGTAATACCCGATAGCTTTGTTAACTGCCTTTGCAAACCGTTCGAAAGGAATGGGTTTTAGCAGGTAGTCAATGGCATCTAATTCAAAACCATCCAGTGCAAATTTTTTATAAGCCGTGGTAAAAACAAGTAAGGGTTTTTGAGGTAGGGATCTCACTACCTCTATTCCTGTAATGTCGGGCATATTAATATCTAAGAAAAGGAGGTCAACAGGATTTGACCTTAAAAATTCGGCGCCCGCAATGGCATCGTCAAATGTTTGCACCATTTTTAATATAGGAAACCGTAATACATATTCCCGGACAAGGTCTAATGCTAACGGCTCATCGTCAATAGCAACACATTTGATTTGCATATGCAGTAATAACTCCCCAAATGAAAAATTATTATACCTGCAGCGTTAATTGTACCGTATAAAGGTTGCCCTGGCTGGTAATACTTAATAAATGTTTATAAGGATATAGATGCTCCAGTCTTTTTTTGGTATTAGCTATTCCTATTCCGTTTCTTTCGGCTTCTTGTTCATTTTTGAAAATGGTGTTTTGACAGAAAAACACAATAGTTTCTTTTTCTACAGAAACTTTCATATCAATCACGAACGGTTCATGGTTGCTGATGCCATATTTAAAAGCGTTTTCAATAAAGCTCATAAGTAACAGAGGTGCAACTTGTTTCCCGTCCAGGTTTCCGCTTACGCTAAAATTTATGGTTGCTTTGTCATTGACGCGCAACCGTTGAAGGTCAATATAGTTCCTGGCACCGTCCACTTCACTTTGAAGTGGAACAAAATGTTGCGACGCTTCATCTGTCACATAACGCATGATATTAGATAGTTTCAAAATAGCCTCGGGAGTATGAGAATTGTTAGAAACAGATAATGAATAAATGTTGTTTAGTGTATTGAATAAAAAATGCGGATTGATTTGTGCTTTTAAAAAAGACAGCTCTGCATTAGTTTTATCAGCCTCTGCCTGAGCAGCCCTTTGCTCTGTATTTTGCCACTGTTTAATGAGTTCCAAAGCAGAACTCAAGGTCCATATCATAAGAAAAAGAACAATGCTGACAATATCGATCTTTTGACCAAAGCGAGGGCCTGGCGGTGGATGGAAGTCACCAGGCATTGGAGGCCGGGGCAAGTGCCTGTTCCCAAAATGCGGCCGCATATTCATTAAGTCATCAAAAGGTTTTAAAAACCATATACCAGCAAATAGCAAAGCGATGATAACAAAATAGTACGCATGCTGCTTCTGTAAATATAATTTAGGAAACAGAACGAGTGAATTGAAATAAAAAAGAAAGAAATAGACAATGAAAAAAACAAAGAAGGACAGTGTAATAATTCTCTGAGAAACGCTTGAACCATTACCAGATGTACTAAGAAAAGCAATGACCAAGCCAAGAAACAAGATCCAGCCTGCTACATGAATAACCAGCCTCGCTCCTTTTGATAAAAACATAGGCAAAGAAAGAAAGAACCTCTTACTCCTGTATCAAAGTACCGGCATTTACCCCAAATGAATGGATGAAAACAGTAAAGTTGATATCAGCCTATTTGTTAACTATCGGCAAATACTTACTCTTTACCGACACATTATTCATTAAAGCAGTTATTGAAAATAGCTTTACCTCAACAAACCTTTGTTATGGAAAGAAAAGACTTCCTTAAAAACAGTATCGGTTTCCTTGGTATGGCTTCAATTATTCCTACGTTGAATGGGTGCAAAAAAGAAGAGGTAACAACAGAAGGCACTACAACCGGCACAGGGACTGAGGGAACCTGCGCTGTTACAGACTCAGAGACGGACGGCCCTTATCCTTTATATAACAGCAGGGGCTCTTCTATACAACGATTGGATATTACAGACGGTAAACAAGGTACACCGCTGAACATAAACATCATTATAAGGAACGTAAACAATAACTGTTCTATCATTTCAAATGCCAGAGTAGATATATGGCATTGTGACAAGGACGGCTATTATTCCGGTTATAGCAATTCAGGTTATTTGGGTACTCAAAATAACAGCTCCCTTGTTTTTTGCAGAGGATTACAATACACTGATACAAATGGCCAGGTTCAGTTCAAATCTATTTACCCGGGTTGGTATAGTGGAAGGGTTACCCATATTCATGCACAGGTATATGTAAATAGTGTCTTAAAGCTCACCACCCAAATTGCCTTTCCTGAAGAAATAAATACAGCTGTTTATAATAGTACTTTGTATGCAGCTCACGGACAAAATCCTACGAAGAATTCAACCGACTCTATTATCAGGGACTCGTTGACAAACGAGTTAGCAGCTGTGATACCAAATAATAGTGGTGGTTATGACCTGACACACACTATTTACGTAGCAGCTTAGATAGTTAATTACATTGGTCAAACTGATATCCAACCGTATTTATGCATAGAGCGCTGATCAAATTGTCCTATAGGCAGGTTATTGATTCTTCATCAACCAGCTCGTTCGAACAAAATGTTTTTAATGATAGTTATGAGGAATATTTAATGCAGATACAGGCCTATAACCAGGAGAGAAAATTTACCACTTTTCAGCAGGTTACAGAAGCCAACCCAAAAGCCAGTTCTCTTCACTACAAGGTTGGTTTTTCCGTGGGACTGTATATAAATAACCTTGATCATAAAATTCCCGGCTTATTCGATTCCCTGCAACAATTTTCCATTTCTTTTATTTCGCACAGCTTTGAAATTATTGACTCCGATATCACAGATAGAACCGGGCACAGAGTTTCTATTCTGTATAAAACAGATACCCTTACTTTGCTGGATACGATTGGAAATCACTTAGTACTTGTTTTCGGAGATGGCTCGGAAACGTCCGGGGAATTGGAAACATTTTTGGTTAAACTACAGCCTGGATTATCAATCAGTAGTTACTTGCCTTTTTAAGATCAGGCAGGGAAAGGCACCTTAACACCAGACATCATTACTTTATGCTTCTTACTAAAATAAAGCAATGAAAAAAGAATTAGGACAATCCCGGTTATTGAAGTAATT
>DAIQPL010000327.1:0-4595 GCA_036787395.1 Flavisolibacter sp.
AAGCCCTTTATAGGGCTTTCTTTATTTCCCGGCTTGAGGATTTCTTTTCAGCTTTTGTTGTGTCACTAACTTGTACGTTTGGTAATTCTATTCAGCAAATTGGCTTCAGCCTACAGTAGCTAAGCCAACACCCAAAACTCAACATTAGCAACCTTCAGCTTCCCACAGCAAGAGCTGATCTCATTTCCATTGCATACAATAATATAGACCTCCAAAAACTCGAACTTTTTATTGGTCAGTTTTACCTGGCAATACCCGGTAAGGGACACAAATCCCTTAAATCTTGAAGTAAAAGGTTCGAGTTTTCAACCCTTGGGGGCTACCACAAATTCCTGCACAGCAATTTATGTGTGCTTAGAAGACTTTTCCTTTATCTAATACTGCCGTAAGTGCCCTTTAACTAAAGACGCTGATCTTCAAACATTCTTATTGCAGTTTCCCTTCTTTAGCTTCCTGCTGCATTTTGTCATTCGCTATTACAGCTAACTCAACACGGCGGTTTTTCTGACGGTTGGCTTCGCTGTCATTGGCATACTTTGGCTTCGTTTCTCCATAGCCTGTCGCAGAAAGACGGTCAGCACTTATCCCCTTTGCAACAAAGAAGTCTTTTACTGCATTGGCTCTTTTTGCGGAGAGCGTCATGTTATACTCATCGCTGCCGGTATCATCCGTATGTCCTTCAATGATGATTTTTGTGTCTGCATACTTCTTAAAAACGTCTACGGCGCTGGCCAGGTCTGCCTTCGAACTATCACTGATCTCGGCCGAATTGAGCTTAAACATAAAGGCCGATTCAAACGTTATTTCGATGCCTTCACTTACCCGCTCTACCTGGGCCGTGGGAACGGCCTGCTTCAGTTCTTTTGCCTGGGCATCCATTTTCTTACCAATCATATTGCCAGCCGCTCCGCCTATAGCCGCACCGGCAATAATGCCCCAAACGCTTCCCTTTGTAAACAAGGCTCCAAGGACCGCTCCCCCGCTGGCTCCTAACACGGTTCCTTTTTGTTGCTTGTTCATGCTTTTGCAGCCAGCTATCATAATGGCCCCTGCCGCTATATAAAGTATCCAATTTCGCATAAAAGGTGTTTTATTATTTACAAACCAGCGACGCAAACATTTCCTGTTTCATATCATTCAGCCCAAGCGAGATGGCTTTTTTTAATTCGGTGCATAGCTGTACTTTCTCGTTGGCGGACATCTTGCTTCTTAGTTCCTGCGTGTTGTTTGTCTTGTATTTATCCTGCATCATTTTCATTCGGCCCTGGGTTCGTACTTCATACATTTCCAGGTCTGTTTTTCCCATAGACACCGCTTTATCGTACTGCACAAAAGCATCGCCGTATGCCTTTTCATCGAGCAGCATATCGCCTTTTTGCACTACAAAATCAGCATTACCCGGATCTAAGGCGATGGCTTTTCCCAGGAAGTAATTGGCGCTGTCCTTATTGCCCATTTGCCGCGAATGCAATAAGGCAAGCGTGGCATAGTTAACGGCCCGGGCCCTGGTGTTCTCGTTTTTTTCGGTAAGCGCTATCATTTGCGAAAAGCTCTTATTGGCGGCATCATATTGCTTTAACTTATTTTGCGCTACTGCTTTTTGAAAAAGAGCATTCAGGCTTTTGTTCTTCGTAACCTTAAGTGCCGCATCACTGGCAGCAATGGCTTCTTCATATTTGCCCAGCCCGTTATAGGCTTCTGCCTTTCCTACGCTAATGGCTTCTTTTGCATCTTTTGTGCTGCAGGATTTTTCCATCAGTGCAAACGTATCCAGCGCTGCCCCATAATTTTTTTCTTTCAATAAACTGATCGCCGCATCGTTTTTTGCCTTACACTTTTTACCCATAGTAAAGGTTTGTGCAGGAGCAAAAAGATGAAGGAGAATAACCGTCAGCAGAAAGGAATATTTTTTCATATCAACTATGTTTGAAACTCAATGAGTAGTAAGCTGTCCATTCTAATTAAACACAAATGGGCAGGCCTTTAAGCCCTATGGAACTAAATCTTACTATAAAAAATCAATATGCTTATTGCTGATTAACGATACACTAAGCGAGAGGAATGTCAAGCCGTTATCTTACCAAACTACTGTTGCAAGTTTTGTTATTCTATAGCTAACTCAAAATTTAAAGACAGCAGGCTTGCCAACAAGTATAACTATTGGCAGCTAATAACTTTCTGCATCATGTTGAACTCATTATCCCGGATGATAATGGGACGTGCCGGCGCAAAAGAGAAGGATACCCAGGTAACGACTTTTCTGCCTTGGATTATCATGCAAATATTTCCTCCGCCATGGCCACGCTTTCTGGCTTGCCTACATCTAATAGTTTGCTTTCGCTATGATTAAACCCGGCGATCTTATTATCATGTGCCAGTGCCAAATAAAGATCAATCAGGGAAAACTTCCCGGTGAGGGAAACCAGGTTAAATACCGAAGGCTCAAAAATAGCCAGGCCACTGTAAGCTTTTTCAAAAATGTCTTTCGCCTTTAATACAATTTTTTCTTCACCGGTTTTTGTGTTGCGCCAGCCACAGAGCCGGTTGTATTTATTAAAAAGAAGATAGCGGGATGTTTTGCGATCAGTAACTGCTAAGGTGATTAAAGAATTTTCCTGTTGGTGTGATGCCAGGAAATATTTCAGGTTAGCATCTGTGAGAATATCAACATTCAGTGTTAGAAAAGTATCGCTGTCCAAAACGTTTTTTGCCTTTATCAATCCACCACCGGTTTCCAGCACCTCATCTCTTTCATCGCTAATGGTTATGTTACTTCCCCAGCCCTTGGCCTTTTCAATAGCGTTCACAACCTGGTCAGCAAAATGATGCACATTCACTACCACATCTGTTATGTCATATTGCTGCAGGTATTCAATGTTGCGTTGTAACAAGGACTTACCGTTGATTACGGCTAATGCCTTCGGGTGTTTATCTGTCCAGGGTTTAAAACGGGTACCTAACCCAGCCGCAAAAATCATTGCTTTCATTATGCCTCCTTTTTCACTAATGGGTTTTTCCAACCTTTTGCTTCCTGCTCGCGGTGACACAATTCTATTTTCACCTTATACTTGTTTCTCAAATGCCTTGCCAATGCATCGGCCGCATATACGCTGCGGTGCTGGCCACCGGTACAACCAAAATTGACGCAGAGGTTGCCAAAGCCCCGCTTGATATATTCCTCTACTGATATGTCCACAATATCAAACACACTATTCAGGAAGTCCTGCATTTTGGTTTGCCTTTCCAAATACTCCATAACCGCCCTATCCCTTCCATGAATTTCTTTGTAGATGTCATGCCTGCCCGGATTGTCTATTCCCCTGCAGTCAAATACAAATCCACCACCATTACCCGTTGCATCTTCTGGGATCCCAACCCTGTAAGAGAAGCTGCAGATATTTACAGTGAGCGGGGTATCTTCATTTGCCTGTATTGGGGTAAAGCGTTGAATAATTTCTTCATCAATACAAAGTGCCAACACCTTCCTGAATTCAGGCACCATTATCCCAAGGCTGTTATTTTCTATAAACCACCGAAGATTATTTAAGGCCATAGGTATACTCGTGAGAAACTGGGCTTTACGTTCAAACAGCCCCCTGAATCCATAGGCGCCTAACACCTGCAGCAAACGTATCAACACATAACCATTATACTGGCTCCGGAAAACATCCTTGTCTATTGAATTTTGAATTATACTTTCAAAGGAGTTCATATAATCTTCCAGCAAATTATTTTTCCAATCGTCCGGGAGATTAGCCCTTGCCTGCCAGATCATGCTGGCTACATCGTATTGAGGAGCTCCTTTCATGCCCCCCTGGAAGTCGATGAAGTGAACGGTTTTATCTTTTTGTACCATGATATTCCTGCTCTGGAAATCACGGAACATAAAATACTTATACTCTGTGTGCGTTAAATAGGTACTCAACGCCTCACCATCATCCATCAGCTTTTGCTTATCATAAGGTTTTTTAAGCGCATCTAAAAAATAATACTTGAAATAAAGAAGGTCAGCCGTAATGGCCTGCTTGCCAAATTCTTTATTTGTAAGGCACTTGTCGTAATCCAAATTTTCATCACCAAATACCTGCAACCGGGCTAACTGGTGCAAGCTTTCCCTGAATAAATTATAAGCCTCATCTGTAAATCCTTTTTTTTCCAGGATGCTCAGGAGCGATGTATCGCCAAAATCTTCCTGCAGGTAAATGATCTGGTCATAACTTACCCCAAAAATTTCGGGCACGTTCAGGCCTTTCTTTTTAAAATGTCCGGCGAAATAAATAAACGCCTCATTCTCCGGTACGTTGATACCATGAGTAGCAATTACAGTGTTTCCTGCCTCGTCATAAAGACGAAAGTATCTTCGGTCGCTGCCAGACTGAGGTAATACATCTACCTGCGCCGGCTCTTTTTTACTCCAGCTTTTATATACCTGCGAAACCGCATCAATGATTGCCTGCATACCGACAAAAATAGCCCGTGTTGGCATACAGCAAAACTTATATCAGGGTTTTCTTTTACATACAAGGTGGAGTGATTCTGTTCCTGGCACTGGTAGTTCTACCAGGCTTCTCTTGCTGCTTGTGGCGCAGCAGGCG
>DAIQPL010000085.1:0-14202 GCA_036787395.1 Flavisolibacter sp.
AAAGATCCAAGGAAAACATATTCACCACCAGCTTTGAAAGAACCAGTGCCCTTTTTGAATTTCAGCGACTTTGATAATTCATTGATGCAATTAAAAATGTCAGCTGAAGAGTTTCAAAAGGTATATGTCAACGCACCTACCTTGCCCGTTGAGAAATTGAACCTTTTAAATGAGCTTTTATACAAAGCAGAAAGAAGTTTAATAGATTCTAATGGTTTGCCTCGAAGGCCATGGTACAAGCATGAAATTTATGCGCCTGGTTTTTATACTGGTTATGGTGTAAAAACATTGCCGGGGATTAGGGAGGCCATTGAACAACGTAATTGGAAAGAAGCACAGGAAAGCATTGGTATTGTGTCCAGAGTTATCCAGGCGTATAACACACAAGTTCAGGAAGCCACGTCTTTACTGGGCAAACCAACTTTCTAAATACAAATAAAATCTCAGGCTACCTTTGGTTCATTGATCAATGTTTTAGTTAATGCAGTTACCAGAAGCTTTGTTGGTTTCATTGAAAGATGTTGAGGGATTTGACAGGGAAGCATTTGAAAAAGTACATGAGGAGGGAAAGCAGGTCACTTCCATCAGAATCAACCCTGCGAAATGGTCGTTGGAGCAAACAATAAATGATAACCACTTAGAGGGTGGATCGGATTCTGGGGATTCGTCGATTCACCATTCACCATTCATCTTTGACTCTCCCGTTCCCTGGTCCGCGTTTGGTTATTATTTATCCCAACGTCCTTCTTTTACATTCGATCCACTTTTTCATGCCGGGCTGTATTATGTACAAGAAGCCTCCAGCATGTTTATAGAGCAGGCATTTAAACAACTCACTGATCTGTCACAGCCACTAAGAGTTTTAGACCTGAGCGCAGCGCCGGGTGGTAAGTCAACTCATATTCAATCCCTGATCTCTGAAAAAAGTTTATTGGTAAGTAATGAGGTGATCAGGAGCAGGTGTACTGTTCTTATCGATAACATTGTCAAATGGGGAGCTTCCAATGTATTTGTAACTAATAATGATCCGGCAGTATTCAAAAAGTTAGGCGGTTATTTTGATGTGATTGTAGTAGATGCACCCTGCAGTGGAAGTGGATTATTTAGAAAGGATGCAGATGCTATACACGAGTGGAGTTTAAATAATGTAGCACTATGTAGTCAACGGCAGCAAAGAATACTGGCTGATGTACTTCCTGCTTTAAAGGAAAATGGTTTGCTCATCTATTCTACCTGTTCTTATTCAAAAGAAGAAGATGAAAACATTGCCGACTGGCTGGTAGAAGAATTTGAAATGGAAAATGAAAAACTGGCTATTGCCAAAGAGTGGAATATAGTGGAAAGCAAATCACCAAAAGCAAATTGTGCAGGTTTTCGTTTTTATCCGGACAAAGTAAAAGGAGAAGGGTTCTTTATATCCTGTTTCAAAAAAATAACAGGTGAAAAAGAAACCAAATTCAAACCGGCAAAAGCGGAGAAGGTAACCATTAAAGAAAAACAGATCATTGAACGTTGGCTGAAAACAGAACCAGAACTAATAAAGGAAAACAATCTCATTTCTGCTTTGCCTGCACATTTTATAGATGATTATTACCTACTGAAGTCGGTATTGAATATTCAATACAGGGGAACAGGAGTAGGACAGGTTATGAAGGATAAACTGGTTCCAGAACATTCATTTGCACTAAGTCTTATTCTATCTGATTCGGTTGCCTCTACAGAATTGAGTTATGAGGAGGCTATTCGATACTTACGAAGGCAGGAATTAAATATTCGTCCTACTGCTTTAGGATGGCAAACCGTAAACTATCAAAAACACAATCTAGGTTGGATAAATGCCTTGCCAAATCGAATCAACAACTATTATCCCAAAGAAATACGTATTTTAAAGCAGTCTAACGATTCTGCTTTTCAAAAATAATAAGCATATTTGTAAGGCTGATCGAAATGCCATGGGTATGAACATGGTCCGTTGAAAAACTAATTATATCCAAATGAAAAAGTACCTTTTACTGCTTGTTATTTTAGGTTGCAGTTTTTCTGTTTTTGCGCAAAACGAATTACTTGTACACAATTCAGACAAAGGTCTGTTTCTCAACCACACGGTTGCAGCCAAAGAAAACTTTTATTCCATAGGCCGTCTTTATAATGTTTCTGCCAAAGACATTGAAACCTTTAATTCCCTTGATATGAATAAGGGTTTGAGTATTGGACAAACCCTAAAAATTCCATTAAATGCTATTAATTTCTCTCAGTCGGGTAGTACCGGCCGTGCCGTTTATTATGTTGTAGGAGAGAAAGAGGGCTTATACCGCGTAAGTGTAAAGAACAATAATGTATTGATGGCTAATGTTCGCAAATGGAACCATTTAGCCAGTGATAACCTCAATACAGGCAAAAAACTAATTGTTGGTTACCTTGTTTCAGCAGAAGCAAATAACATTGCACAAACCAGTCAACCTGAGCCTGAAAAGAAACAGGTAGAACCACCTAAAAAAGAAGTTGCTGTACAAGAAGTTCCTAAAGAGAAAAAAGTAGAAACAGTGCCTGTAAAAGAGCCTGAAAAAAAGCCGGAACAACCGGTACAAAAAACAACTTCGTCTTCTACCCAGGTTAGTGTAAACGATGGCAACGGTGGTTATTTTAAACCTTTGTTTGACAAGCAAAGAAAAGTGCAACCAACAAAAGGTGATGAAACTGCAACAGCCGGGATCTTTAAAACGGCCAGTGGTTGGCAGGACGCGAAATATTATGCACTGATGGATAATGTGGAACCCGGAACCATTATTCGAATCATTAATCCAACCAATAATAAAGCGGTGTATGCAAAAGTATTGGGGGAGATGAGTGGTATACGTCAGAACCAGGGTTATAATATCCGCATGAGTAACGCTGCTGCATCTGCGTTAAATATTAGTGATACGGACAAATTTGTTGTCAGGGTAAATTATTAAGGTACGCATTGCTGCAGAGGAAGAATAGGAGCACACAAAGACAATTCCCGAACATTATTATAGAAACTAAAAACACTCACTAAAGAGAACGTTGAGTGTTTTTTTAGTATAGTTAAATAAGCTTGCTTTTGAATGCCTCTTCAACCTGTTGGGGTAAGGAGTTGGCACTAAACAGAGCTTCTATAACCTCTCAGGAAATCCTCAATATTCATTTTCTTTTTTCCTTCCAACTGCAATTCTTTCACGTGAACAAATCCATCTGAACAGGCAAATTTCAAAAATGTTCTTTTATCCATTTCATACGTTCCTGCTTCTACGGAATGCTGCACGTATTCCTTTTCGCTACGGTATATTTTTAATGTCTTGTTATCTAAATAGCTAAAAGCGCCAGGGAAGGGAGATAAACCTCTTATCAGGTTATGTATTTCATCTGCTGTTTTATTCCAGTCTATTTTACATGTTTCGGTAAAAATTTTCGGAGCATGTTTCAACGATGAATGTTGAGCATTGAATGTTGAGGAATTTTTTTGATCGGTGCCGTATGCTACTGCCGATTGCGGCTTTTCCTCCAGGCTGCCGTCCGCCAGCCCTTTAACTGTCCGCACCAACAATTCTGCGCCTACTTCCTTCATCTTATCGTGTAACTCGCCAGCCGTTTCGTTTTCGTCAATCGGAATTCGTTGCTGTAA
Source organism: Flavisolibacter sp. (assembly GCA_036787395.1). Lineage (GTDB taxonomy): Bacteria > Bacteroidota > Bacteroidia > Chitinophagales > Chitinophagaceae > Flavisolibacter. The sequence goes on from DAIQPL010000085.1 coordinate 3,644, forward strand.
TAAAATATCACCGGTATCTATTTCATGTTTTAATTTGAAAGTGGTAACACCGGTTTCTTTTTCTCCATTGATAATAGCCCAGTTGATGGGGGCAGCACCGCGGTATTGTGGGAGTAAAGAAGCGTGAACATTGACAGTGCCCATTGTAGGCATATTCCAAACAACTTCGGGTAACATGCGAAATGCCACTACAATTTGAAGATGTGCATTTAAGCTTTCCAGCTCTTTAAGGAATTCGGCGTTTTTTAATTTTTCGGGTTGAAGAATTTTAAGTCCTTTTTCAGTTGCATATTTTTTTACGGCGCTTTCCTGCAATTTCATACCACGGCCTGCCGGTTTATCGGGAGCGGTTATAACGCCAACAATTTGATAACCTGCATTTACCAAAGCATGCAATGAGGCTACAGCAAAATCGGGGGTGCCCATAAAGACAATTCGGATGTCTTTGTAGTCCATAGAAAGTTGATTGGATGCAAAAATGCATTATTCATTTTAAACGGATCAACTATTCAACTGAATGAAATTAACTTCTACTCAAAATCAGGATACATCAGGTACTTCTTCCTTATTTTTTTGAAAGAAGTTAACTGGGGCTCCCAGCTATTGCGGATGTCGTTTTCTGAAACTCCTGTTTTAATTTGTTGCATAAGAGTAGCATTGCCTGCCAATTTGTTGAAGAAAGATTCATCCAAATTTCCCGACTTTGGTTTGATGAAGAAGTTTTCTTTATCGGGAAACAGTTTGTAGGCGTCTAATAAATACTTCAGTTGAATTCTATTGTCCACTTTTTTCAATACCAGCTGCGGTGTGCCACTGATGTTCCATCCATAACACAACTGGTCTTTTAACTTTGGTTCCCTGGCTCCGTCTCTGGCAGTGGGTGTGAATTTGTATAAGTTTTTTGGAAGAGAAGGATGGCCAAAGATTTGAAAAGGCTTATCTGTTCCACGGCCTTCGCTCAAAACAGTTCCTTCAAAATAACAGGTGGATGGATACCAATAGATAGATTGAATTTCGGGCAGGTTGGGTGATGGTTTTACAGGTAATACATAGTTGCTTTTGTGTGTATAGTTTTCACACTTGATCACAAGGAAGTGAAACATGGTATCAGGTGGCGAATTTTGTGCTCTTTTGTAATATTCAGCCCGGGTATTAGCTTTTTCATTCAGCCAGCTTTCCCCGCTGAGCATCATGGCATATTCGCCAATGGTCATTCCGTATACAACAGGAACAGCTTGCATTCCTACAAAGGACTTGTATTGTGTTTCCAGGACGGGACCGTCTACATAAAATCCATTTGGGTTAGGTCTGTCGAGGACAAGCAAAGGTTTGCCGTACTCAAAGGCAGCATTCATAAACTCTTCCAATGAAGAAATGAACGTATAAAAACGAACACCTACATCCTGTATATCAAAAATCAGGATGTCTACATCTTTCACATCTTCTTCAGATGGCTTGCGCTTACTTCCATAAAGTGAAACTACCGGGATGCCCGTTTGTTTATCGATATAATTTCCCACTTTTTCGCCTGCATCAGCAGTACCCCTGAAGCCGTGTTCAGGACCGAAAATCACTTTAATATTAACACCTGATTTCTTAAGTGTATCAACCAGATGTGTATTGCCCACCATCGAGGTTTGATTGGCAAATATGCCTACGGTTTTACCTTTCAATAACGGTAAATAAACATTTATCCGTTCGGCCCCGACACGAATGGAATTGGGTGTTGATTTTTGTGCCAGCACACATAAACTCAGCGTGGTAGCAAGTAAAATAAGGATGGGCTTCATCTTTCAAATGTCATGAAAATTTCGGCACCAAAATGTGAAAGATTAGTAACTTCCGGGTTTCCCTGCATCTGGACATCTTCTGCTTTTTCCCCACCTGGTTTCTGCAGTACAAATGTCCGCCCGATGGCGGAAGGAAGGATCAAAAGAATTAATTAGTTGACTTAAAAAAATTTTGATTATGCAACAGGTGCAAAATGGCGACAAAGTAAAAGTCCATTATCATGGTACATTACGCAATGGCGAAATATTTGACAGCTCGAACGGAAGAGAACCCCTGGAATTTACAGTTGGTAGCGGGCAGGTAATTAAGGGATTTGACGAAGGTGTGAAAGGCATGCAGGTGGGTGAAAAAAAGAAAGTGGAAATTCACGTAAGTGATGCGTATGGTGAAAGACAGCAGGAAATGATGATTGAGTTTCCAAAGGAGCAATTTCCCAATGATATGGATCCGGAAGTAGGAATGCAACTGATGATGAGCAATGGAACTGAACAAAATTTTCCTGTGACCGTGGCAGAGGTAAAAGAAGATAAAGTGGTGCTGGATGCCAATCATCCCCTGGCAGGACAGGATCTCATCTTCGACTTAGAATTAGTGTCAATAGAACCAACTTCAAGAATAATTATGCCATGACAAATTATATTAGCAATAAAAAAATCGCCACACTGAATGGCGATTTTTTTATTTCAGGTTTGATCAATTAGCCATTTCAGCAGGTCGTTCTCTAGCCCTAACGGAATTTACCCCTGTGCTGCCCCTTGTTAACCACCAGGCTAGCCATATTCCTGTCAATCCCCAACTAAACACGGCATCGGCAAGGGAAGCCCAGATATCAAAGTTTTTATACCAAATAAAACCAGTATAAGGTGCATTTAGAAAAACGATTAAGCCAACAACCAAAGCACTTGTTACAATGGTTGAAAAAGCGGGTGCAATCATTCGCCGCAGCAACCAGCAAAAAAGAAGAACAATAACCACGTTTACTAAAAAACCCCGAATCATATTCATCACCATATCGTTTTCCTGGGAAGCGTGGTACTGAACAATAGCCCACGGTTTCCCGGTTGCCGTTTTCATTAATTGTTCATGATCGTCCATGGTGGCACTCTCTGGCAGGTTAGGCATGATATAGCCTCCCTCCGCAAGTTGCTGGCTATTTAAATAGCTCAAAATAGCATCCTGCTTCTCCGTATAGTTTTGTGCAGGTTTGTGAAAGTTGATCAAAGCAAAGGAAAGAAATTGCCAAATGAAAATAATCAGGCCGCCTACAAGGGCCCCAATAATTGTCTTTTTCATTTCATGAAGTTTTGGTGGCTATTAAGGTAATAAAAAGTTCATTATGCTTTCCTAAACTTTTACCCTATACCCATTACCTACTACCTTTTACCTAACCCCTATTTCCTATTTTTGGTCATGTTTCAAAACTATCCCTTTACCGCAGCAGAACGTTTTATGCGTTACGTGCAGGTAGATACACAAAGCGACCCGCTTTCTTCTACGCATCCAACTTCTGAAAAGCAGAAAGACCTTTCCCTACTGTTGGTCGAAGAGCTAAAGACTATCGGAATCAAGGACGCCCATATGGATGAATATGGCTACGTATATGCAACGATAGCTGCCACTACAAACAAAACAGTTCCAACAATTTGTTTTTGCGCCCATGTTGATACGGCGCCCGATGCCAGCGGGACAGGAGTAAAGCCTGTTATGCAAAAAAAATATAAAGGTGACGACATCGTATTTTCGGATGATCCTTCACTTGTTTTGCGCAAAGCAGATTTCCCTTACCTGGAAAAACTAACTGGTCATGATATTATAACTGCCAGCGGCAAAACATTATTAGGCTCTGATGATAAAGCTGGCGTGGCAGAAATTATGGACGGTGCCAATTTTTTTGTTACACATCCGGAAGTTAAGCACGGCACCATCAAAATTTTATTTACACCGGATGAAGAAGTAGGCAGGGGCACAGATAAAGTTGACCTTCAGAAACTGGGAGCGGACTGCGGGTACACCCTGGATGGTGGAGAGGCAGGTTCCCTTGAAGATGAAACTTTTAGCGCAGACGGCGTGAAATTGATTATTCATGGAGTGATCACTCACCCTGGTTATGCAAAAGATAAAATGGTAAATGCTTTGAAAATAGCGGGTGATGTCCTGGCTTCTTTGCCGAGAGGAGAACTTTCCCCCGAAACCACTGATGGTAAGCAGGGCTTTATTCATCCCGTGCGGGTGGACGGACTGGCAGAAAAAGCCACCATCGATTTTATCATTCGCGATTTTGTTACGGATGGATTGAAAAAGAAAGAAGAATTTTTATTAAGTCTTGTCGAAATGGTAATGGAGAATTACCCCAAAGCCAGCTTTGAGTTTAATGTTACAGAGCAATACCGTAACATGAAAGAAGTGCTGGACCAGCATCCCCATGTTGTGGAATATGCAAAAGAAGCAATCAGCAGGAGTGGCTTACAATTAAAAATGGAAAGCATTCGCGGTGGAACAGATGGCAGCCGTCTTTCGTTTATGGGACTACCTTGCCCTAATTTGTTTGCAGGTGAACAGGCTATTCATTCAAAACTTGAATTTATTAGTGTGCAGGATATGAACAAGGCAGTGGAAACTATTGTGCATATTGCCTGCATCTGGGAAGAAAGAAGCTGAATTCGGGGACAACTTTCATATCAGCAGGAGGAAATACTATGCCGCTGCAACATCTATTTTACGATGTCGTTAATATTATAACTAATGCGATTTCTGGTTCTTTTATTAGTGCCCCTGGTTTCTTTTTCTCAGGACCTTTTATTAAATGGAGGTTTTGAGGAAGAAAACATTTGCAGCGAGTACAGTGTGAATTGTGCGCCGGAAGCGTGGATCTATACAGTACCTTCTTTTACGTATTATTTTAAAGACCTGGAATTAGCACATAGCGGGGAACACTTTATTGCTCTTATTGCAGGTCACGCTAAAAAACCCTACTATCGCAGCTTTGTCAGAAGCAGGCTTTTATGTGGATTAAGAAAGGGTCAAACCTATCAGCTCCGGTTTTATATTAAGTCAGCATATCCGGTATTAGATAGCATAGGTGTTTACTTTAGCGATTACGATTTCTTGTTTGAAAAACAACCGTACTATAAAGTAGTGCCTTCTGTTTATTTAAAGAATGCCCAACAGAAGCCTTTGCAAACCACGAACTGGCAGCAGGTTACTATAAATTATGTGGCCAGGGGTGGTGAAGCATTTATTAGTTTAGGCAATTTTAAAAAAGGAGATTTAACGGGACTGACACGTATTGACAGAGAAAATATTTTTTTTGTTTTCCTGGATGATATCTCTCTTCGCCCAATCGATCCAAAAGAAGTAGTTTGTTCAGATTGGCAACAGAAGCGTGATGAAATTTATGGCGAGAATGCAAGACACGAATACCTTCAAAGGCTAATGAGGCTGAATAAATCCAAGCCTAAAGAGAAAGTTCCCACATCGTATACCCGCTTTTTACGAATCGATACGCTTATTATTCCTGACGTTTTATTCAATGTCAATAGCTATACGCTTAGCAACACAGCCTACTCTATCCTTGACAGCTTTGTTCGTAAAACAAAAGGGCTGTTAATTGATTCGGTGATCATAGAAGGACACACGGATAGCACAGGTAAAGCAACAGCAAATCGAATGCTCTCAGCAAACCGCTCAAAAGCAGTGTATGATTTTATAATGCCTTACTTTAAGGAGCCTATTATAACAAGGGCGTGGGGCAGCGCCAAGCCTGTAGCGGACAACAAGACGCCCTGGGGAAGACAAAAAAACAGGCGGGTAGAAATCTATTTATATGTGAAACAATAAAGGAGATACAGCAGAGATATGAATAACTTCTATCTTTAGCGCACAACTAAAATATATGTTCCTTCTACAGGCAACCGAAACAAACAGTGTTCTGAACTTCGTGATTAATTATTGGTGGCTCATTCTTCTTTTTCTTATTGTTTTTAGCGGGCTATTTACAGTGAACCAGGGATATGTTGGTGTCATCACTATGTTTGGAAAGTATCGCCGCGCAGCCAGGCCGGGGCTGAACTTTAAAATTCCTTTTTTTGAACAGGTCATGAAAAAGATTTCTGTGCAAAATCGCTCCGTGGAAATGGAGTTCCAGGCCGTGACTATTGACCAGGCCAATGTCTATTTTAAAAGTATGTTACTTTATTCTGTACAAAACACAGATGAAGAAACGATTAAACGGGTAGCCTTTGTATTTATCAGTGACCGGGACCTGATGCAGGCTTTGACCAGGACCATTGAAGGTTCCATTCGTGCTTTTGTTGCAACCAAACGCCAGTCGGAAATTTTGGGCCAACGTAAAGAAATTGTAGATTATGTAAAAGACCAGATCGATCATACACTGGAACAATGGGGTTATCATTTGCAGGATCTGCAAATCAATGACATTACATTTGATAAGGCTATCATGGAGTCTATGAGCAAGGTTGTAGCATCTAACAACCTGAAAGCGGCTGCAGAAAATGAAGGACAGGCTTTATTGATCACCAAAACAAAGGGCGCCGAAGCGGAGGGTAACGCCATTAAAATTGCGGCGGAAGCCGAAAGAGAAGCGGCACGTCTTCGTGGACAGGGTGTAGCGCTCTTCCGCCAGGAAGTGGCCCGTGGTATGACCGAAGCGGCCGAGCAAATGAAGCAGGCCAATCTTGATACAAACGTGATTCTGTTCAGTATGTGGACGGAAGCCATTAAAAACTTTGCCGAATATGGAAGAGGCAATGTCATCTTTTTAGATGGTAGTTCAGAAGGAATGGAAAAGACAATGAGACAAATACAGGCATTGATGATAAAGCCTGCGGGAACGGAAGGAGTGATAAAGAGCATTTGATCAAAAAATTTGCCAGGCACGACTAACTTACTAACTACTTAAAAGGTTTGCATTTTAAGAAAGCGTTGCTTCTTAAGAGCCAAATGTTGGTAGAGCCAGGTGAGTTATTATTTAATTGCGACTCCGTAGGAGTCGAACATAGATTACACAATATATAAGCTTGCGTTCAGGAGTTAGCACACAATATGTTCAATAGCTATAAAGAGTACAAGTGTGCGACGCAACCACCGGCGACAGTATTAATGGCGCCGGGTACATAATCATTACAAGTCTTAATCTGAAGTCCGCCTGCACACGAGAAAGTTTCAAATAGTAAGGTCTTTCTATTCACCACTCACCACTCATCGCCCTGTTAAATCTCTCAAAAAGTTAATTGTCGCCCAAACAATCACATTTCTTTTAGCGCTTCTTTGCAGGCCACAAAATATTAGGCGAAGCCTAACGTTATTCATCACGTTATATTACATTTACCGCTTAAAGACGAAAATCGTATGATAAACCTTCTACAAGTTGTAGACACACTAAACCAGGCTGCTACCTCACAGGCCGACATTAACAAGGACGGAAATATAAGTTTGGGCGAACTTTTAACGCTGGGCGGATGGATCATGGTCCCGCTTCTTGCCCTTTTCCTGGTTACGCTTTTTGTTTTCTTTGAACGCTTTATTGCTATTCGCAGGGCTTCCAGAATTGAAGGAAATTTTATGAATATCATCCGCGATCATATTGTGACAGGGAATGTAAGTGCTGCCCGCAGTTTCGCCAAGAATACTAATAATCCGGTGGCTCGTATCATTGATAAAGGCATTCAGCGTATTGGCAAACCCATTGACAGTATTGAAAAAAGCATGGAGAACGTAGGTAAGCTGGAACTGTACAACATGGAACGAAATCTCTCCGTGTTGTCTTTGATTGCCGGTATTGCACCTATGTTTGGATTTTTGGGAACCATAGTAGGTATGTTCCAGTTGTTTTATCGCTTAGCGGCCACCGGCGATTTCACTATTCAAACTATGGCCAATGGTATTTACACTAAAATGATCACTTCAGCAACGGGTTTGATCATTGGCTTGCTGGCATATATTGCACATAATTTTTTGAGTACCCAGGTTGATAAAACGGCAAATAAAATGGAAGCTTCCAGTGCGGAATTCATTGATGTTTTGCAGGAGCCGACAAGGTAGTTTTTAATTTTTGATTACCAGTTATGGTACTACTTTGAAACACCTGTTGCGTCGCACTCTTGTACGTTCGGCGCATTATGCAACACAACGGGAAAAGAAATAATAAACATTTCTCATGAACATCAGAAGAAAATTAAGAGCCCACACTGAAATACATACAGGACCGTTGAACGACATCCTTTTTATCCTGTTGCTTTTCTTTTTGATTGCTGCTACCTTGGCCAACCCTAACCTGGTAAAGGTCAATAATCCAAAAGGGTCAAAGGATATGAGGGCACGGCAAAATATTATTGTTTCAGTCAATAAAGAACACCAATATTTTTTGGGTCAAAAGCCGGTTGACTATACTCATATGGATAGCCTGCTTAAAACACAAATAGAAAATGCACGGCGAATGGTAGATACACCTTCGGTTGTAGTAAATGCTGATACTATTGCCTATTGGGGTGAAGTATTCAAAATCATGAGCATTGCCAAAAAGTATAATGCTAAAGTCGGGGTGCATGTGAAGTAAGGTAGTTTATGGTCAATGCGTTCGTTTGTCGCACCAGCTCATTTGCACATTATTTATATTCTTAAACCATTTACCACTTTCACCATTCGGTCCTTACCCTGCATATCTTTTTTTAATTCCACATGGCTGTATCCTTCCATTTCAAAAAGCTCTACTACATCTTTTCCTAAGTCTTCATGTATTTCCATATAAATAGCTCCATTTTTATACAACCTGTGTTTGCCAAATTTTGCTAGGGCTTGATAAAAGAGCAGGGCATCATTATCCGGGACAAACAAAGCGGTATGGGGTTCGTGGTTTACTACATTTGGATTCATTGCGCTTTTGCCGGCTATTGGTATATAAGGAGGATTGCTCACTACAATATCTACAGTCGGTAAATGTTTCTGTTGAGCAATATCCAGGAAATCCATTCCCTGGAAGTCTACGCGAATATCCAACGCTGAACCATTCCTCCTGGCTACATTCAATGCTGCCTCGCTTATGTCACACCCCCACACTTCTGCTTTGGGCATAGCTTTCTTTAAGGCAAGTGCAATACACCCGCTACCAGTGCCCACATCCAGAATTTTTATTTGCTTTGTTTCATCTGCTTTCATAGGCCTGCGTTCAAAAACGTCGGCACCTGAAGCATTGACCTCTTTCACAATCCAGTCAACCAGTTCTTCCGTCTCAGGCCTTGGAATTAAAACAGTATTGTTAACATAAAGTTCCATTCCATAAAACCAGGTCTTATTCATAATATATTGTATGGGCTCATGTTGTAGCAGGCGTTGAATATCCTGGTTCAGTTGTTCAAGTTGATGAGGGGAGAGAAGTTTATCTTTTTTAACGATGCGGTCTGCTTTTGATAAGAAAGTGATATGTTCAAGAGCTAGGGCCGCAATAGTAGCAGCTTCACTTTCATCATAAACAGTTACCAACTGTTCTTTAATATGCCTTTCTGCTTCTCCCAGTTTCATAGACCAAACTTAAATCATGTTGGCATAAATTTGTCCATTGCACAGGATGGACTTTTCAGCTGACGAAATATATATGCATCGATGCCTGGAGCTTGCCCAACTTGGCAACGGAACTGTAGCGCCTAACCCTATGGTAGGTGCTGTACTGGTGAACAATAATATTATAGGAGAGGGGTATCATCAAAGATATGGTGAAGCGCATGCAGAAGTCAATTGCATTAACTCTGTAAAAAAAGAACACCAGCATTTGATTCATGGATCAACAATGTATGTGTCCCTTGAACCCTGTGCTCATTTTGGAAAAACACCACCTTGTGCTGATCTTATCATCCAAAAAAAAATTCTTAAAGTAGTTATTGGCTGCCGCGATCCGTTTGTACAGGTGAATGGAAAAGGGATTGAAAAATTGCAAGCGGCAGGAGTGGAGGTCATATTGGGAATATTAGAGGAGCCGTGTAGGGAGGTTAACAAAAGGTTTTTTACATTTCATACCAAACACCGGCCGTACATTACCCTTAAATGGGCGCAAACAGCCGATCACAAAATTGCTAACAAAGGTTATGGCCGTCTTCTTATTACTAATTCCCAAACCAATCGTATTGTACATAAATGGAGAAGTGAAGAAATGGCAATTATTGTTGGAACGAATACTGCGTTATTAGATGATCCCGAATTGACGACACGCCTGTGGCCGGGAAAAAATCCTATACGCATTGTTGTGGACATGAACTTGCGGTTGCCACCATCTTTGAAATTATTTGATGGTAAAACCGCAACCATCGTTTTCAATTCAAGGAAACATACAATTGAAGATGTAAAGATTTCACCAATTCAGAATGGAGTTCACTATTACCAGGTAACCGAAGATGTAAGCCTTGTGCATCAAATGCTGAATGCATTATACGCCATGAGTATTCAATCTGTTTTAGTGGAAGGAGGAACCCGTTTATTGCAGTCTTTTATTGATGAAGGCTTGTGGGATGAAGCAAGGGTGATCAGCAATAAACAACTAATAGCAGATGATGGCTTACCTGCACCTTTTTTAAATAGCGGGCAACTGATAAATGAAGAAAATATCCTGTCAGATACCGTGCGGATCATACTAAAATGAACCATTATAATACCATAGAGAAACCTTCTTTTGCAGAGTTTAAAGACAGGGGAAGCAGGTTTCTTGCTTATGCATTTCCGGTTCAAAGGATAGAAGATTTTAAAAAAAGGCTGAAAGCACT
>DAIQPL010000328.1:0-4583 GCA_036787395.1 Flavisolibacter sp.
GACTAAAATTTCCTGATTTTACAGAGGCTGAAAAAACTACCTGTTCATTTTGAACAAACAGCAATACGGGGTTTCTGTTAAGGTCTACATTTCGTAACCGGATGTTTACATTCCCATAATCAGCGGCTGCGCGAGTAGTAAAAAACAAAGTATCAGATTTTAATAATTTGCGTCCGGACGTATCGGCTGCAAAATCCTTGTCCATGATCAAATTGTATTTGGTTCCTTCTTCCCATGCACTGTGTAACCGAAGTTCTTTTCTGGTAGAATCAACACTTGCCGTATAAGTAGCGGGATTAAAAACACTATCAGTTGATAATGTCAACTTTGTTGTATCAAAGCTTTTTAGTGGCGTAGCAAAATTAATTACCAGGTCCTTGTTCAGGTCCTGCTGGTTATTTGTAAGGTTGGTGGTAAAGGCGAGGCGATTATCTGTACGGCCCGGAGTGCGGGCTAAAGGATTCGAGGGCGTTGGAATAACAGGTTGTGTTTCTCTGTAGGCATATAGGATCAAACCTGAATCCCTTCTTCCGACGGTAACTGGACTGTCCAGAAAGGCAAATAAATTGTTTTTGTTTTGATACTTTCGACTGGTACCGGCTTCGCCTAAAGCATAGACAGCAAAGGTTCCGGCGGGCAGGTTATGAAAACGAAAATTACCGTTTGCATCTAATTTGGTTACATATTGTGGACGCTGATTTAACACAGCGGAGTCTTTTAAGTTTTTATGTAATACCACCACCAGGTTAGAGTCTACTCTTCCGGTTTGAGCTAATATTACCTTGCCTCTTAGTTCCAGCGAATCTAATGCAGGTCCCGTAGAGAAGGTGTAGGTAAAGTCTTTTAGTACGTTACCTTCATTAATATCTTTAATGGCGTTGCCAAAATTAAAAATATAAGTAGTTTTTGCCTCCAACGTATCACGGAAATTGACAGTAATGGTCTTGCCTTTTACATCTACCCTTGGATTAATCTCAAACAACGGTGTAAATAAAAGATTGTTTTGTACGTCCTGCAGGTCCACGTATTCATCAAATGTGAACTCAATTTTATTGCCCCTGAAGTTTAGAGTTGAATCGGGCGGGGACATTTTTAGAACCTGTGGAGGAATACTGTCTCTTGGCCCTCCTTGCGGTGGAATAATGTTAGCGCAGGAACCACCAAAAAGAGCTGCGACAGAAATAATGAGAATAAATAATACCAGTGGAAAAAATGACTTCATTCATGAACAAACATAAATCCTTTCAAATGAATGCATACAACCCAATTCCTAAGATTGCCTTAAAAGCTAACAGAAATGTCTTGAGAATATTACACAGGAAGTGAGCTATTCATCCACGTTGCCTGTCTGCCATTTATTACATTACCCTGAACTCCGCTATGTTCTCTTCCTCCTCTTCTAACTCATGTATAGATACATACAGTTTATGCTCTTTTACAAAATTGCACCAATGACATTCAGGTTTACCACAGCCTGTATAAAAATCGTGCGCCTGAATTTTTTGCCAAACGGTACTTATTTGATCCAATACAATTTCTTCATGGTCTGAGTTAATAAGAATTTTTTTCTTATCGAATTCTTTTTTTTCATTAGGTTCCACAAAAAGAAATTCAATGCCACGCAGATCTTTGCTCTTTCCTTTTTGACGATCAAACAAAATTTTATAAAACACAGCCTGCCGCCAATAATTTCCACCCTCAGGTTTCTGAGGATGTCCAGGCTCTGCAAATTCCCACCGCCGATTACATTTATCGAGGCTCCCCGTTTTGAAATCGGTTATCACCACTTCATTCCCCCAGTACTGTACTTTATCTGCAAAGCCTTTTAACGGAATGTCATTGACAACAGCATCCATCGGGACTTCTGTTCGAACAAATTCATCTGCTGCGCTGGCAAAAAAAGCATTATGTAGATCAGACAAACATTGGGAGCCATATTCGGTAAACCGTGTAAGGCTTTCCGGTGTAAATACTTCCCTGTTATAATAGATGTGCCATTGAAAACGACTAATCAATACTTCTTTTGAGGGATACACCCTTCCACTCTCCATCATTTTGTTATAATAATAATTCAGTGCATCGTGCATACTACTTCCGAATTGTGCACTTTCACTGACGGCAGAGGGGATACGAATCAGGTTATTGTAATAAAATTTGATAGGGCACTCTAAATAATTATTTAGTGCTGTTACATTCATTTTGAAGTTGGCCAGCAACTGGTCTGTAAAATCTTTTTCTGCTTTTTGTAATTCGGGTTGCTGTATCAATCCATAACGCAGAGACGAATAGTTTAACCTTGTTTCATCATCAATGACCACAGGTTCCACTTTTAAATCCAGTGCATTCATTTCTGCAATAAACCGTGAAGCCTCCAGCGCCTTGCCCTCATTGGAAAAAGAAGGGAATGAAATGTACAAATGCTTTTCTGCCCTTGTTGCAGCAACAAAAAATAAGCGTCTTAGTTCTTCTTCTTTTTCTTCGGGGGTTTCTTTGTTAAACACATTGGGTGGTAGCTTATATCCCTGGCTCCATTTCTTTTTTCCTTCCCATACACCCGAATAGCATCCAATAAAAAATACATACTCATATTCCAGGCCTTTGCTACCATGACAGGTTAAAAGGTTTACTCCTTTTTCATTACCACTTGTTTGTACCAGTGGAATAGAAATACCATTTTCTTCCAGCAGGCTGATTTGTTTTAATAAGCCCGCCAGATCCAGGTCGGGATTACGACGGCATTCATCCTGTACAAAATCAAAAAAGCCATTCAATAGTTTCATGAGCCAGGATTTATCCGGCTGCTTCATTACAAAGGATAAAATACCCGCTTTATTGAACAAGCCCTCAAACCATTTCAGCAAAGGCAAATTTTCACTATCGCTGATTAAATGCTCCAGCGTTTGATGGAGGTTTATGAGGTTGTCTGTTAGTGCATCGCCTGAGAATAATTTTTGTTTGTTAGCAGCAGCAAGGCGGCCAAGGTAGTCTCTTATAAAAACAGGTTCTTTTTTGCTTCGCTTATTGGCGTTTAATTCGCTGCAAATAGCAGCTATTTTGAGCGGCGGCACAAAATGAAAGTTGTGATGGAAAATTTCGAAAAGTAAAGGATCACCGCTGAAGGGAATATATTTTTCTGCCATCACATATCTGGGGTATGCCAGTAAGTTTTTAATTAAAGGCTCCTTAAGAAGGTTCAACGACTTTCGTGTGTAGTAAGGCACGCTTTGTAATTGCAAAAACTTTTGCAGTTCATCACCGGTCTTGTGTTCCTTATAGATGACAGCAATCCTTCCGGGTTCTACGCCTTCATTCACCAGTCTCTTTATTTCTTCTGCCACTAAAATATTTTCCTCAAACTCGTTATTAACACTTCGGATGACCGGTGCTATTTCCAGGTGTTTGTGTTTATCGTTTGCGGCTGTCAGAATTTTTTTAAGATCTTTATATTCATTCACCAGCCGTTGTACATTGTTTTGAATAAGAGAATGTGCTGCATCAAGTATAGGTTGTACGCTACGATAGTTTTGCGTTAACACAACCCTCAACAAATCTTTCTCATACTTTTTAGCCAGTTGCATCATGTTCTCCATGTTGGCACCCTGGAAACGGTAGATACTCTGGTCGTCATCACCTACCACAAATAGATTGGGGTTTTCCTCTTGCCAATAGCTGATTAAAAGTTCTACCAGTTTGTTTTGGGCGCCACTGGTATCCTGGTATTCATCTACAAGGAAGAACTGGTATTGTTCCTGGTAAGAAGCCAGGACATCTGCATCGGTTTCAAAAACATTTATCACCCAATTGATCATGTCATCAAAATCATAGCGTTGTTTTTCTTTGAGTATTTGTTGATAAAGAGGAAAAGCTTGTACGGCCGCCTTTAACTTCGCCATCTTCTCCAGTTCTTTTTTTCCTTCCACCGTTAGCTCTACAATTCCCTTTTTGAATTTGATTTTATTATAAAAAGTTTCCGGAATAATGTTTTCAACATACTCGGCTATCTTTTGAAGTAAAAACGGGGTCGTCCATCCTTCCCGCTTCATGGTACCGAAAAGGTCTTTTAAATAAGCAGCTTCAAAATAGGCATCGGTTTTAAAACGTTTGAGCGGATTGTCATTGTCGAAAGAATCAATTAATTGAATAAGACATTGTACCTGTTCGAGTTCATTGATAGGTTGTAGTTCTTTTTTGTGAAAAAGATGCATGTTCTGCTGGATCACCATATTGCAGAAAGAATGAAATGAATGTATCTGCACCGTGTAAGCGTCAGGCCCTATCATACCCAGCAAACGCTTACGCATGGCAAGCACGCCGGCGTCGGTATAAGTGAGACAAAGAATATTGGAAGGCAACACATCCGTTTCCAATAAAATTTTACCTATGCGAACACTAAGAATCTGTGTTTTGCCCGTACCAGGACCGGCCACCACCATAACCGGACCGTAGATTTTGTCAACCGCCTGTTTTTGTTGTTCATTCAGTTTATTGTATTCTTCTTCAAACTTTTGCAGTAGTTTTTCTTGCACTATGGACATAAACCAAAGGTAGAGGGATTTGCTAGAAATTTTAGTAATGTGGATAAG
>DAIQPL010000329.1:0-1821 GCA_036787395.1 Flavisolibacter sp.
TATACCAATAAAGATTTAACAAGTAACAGGGCTGCGGTTTATCTGACAGATGAAATCAGCCTTGGTAATTTCAACATTGACGCGGGCTTTAGGTATGAAGCACATGATGGTCGCATTAATATTGAAAAAACGGCTACGGCGGCTAATACTGACGGAAGAAACGTAGCCTGGGGTACAGGCGCCTTCGACCGGTTTAACCTCAACTCCGACGATTGGGCTGTAGCACTGGGTATCAGTTACCGTTTGTTACCAACCTTAAGTGTCTATGGCAATTTTTCGAGAGGTTACTTCTTTCCGGAATACAGGGGGTATGGGGTGAAGTATAGTCCTACAACAGGTAAGCCACTTTATCCAATTGAGAAGCCAGAGCATATATTACAAGGCGAAGCAGGGGCTAAGTTCGGTAACAGCGGGTTAACCGCAACATTAGCCGGTTTCTATGTAAAATTGAAAGACAGGTATGCAGTAAATCTCATTTCCATCAATGGAGTTCTAAAAGAAACTCAAAACCTGCAAAGCTCCGAATCTTACGGAGTAGAAGCGACTTATGACTGGGCATTTTTGAAAAACTTCCATTTTGCAGGAACAGCTACCTACCAAAAGGCAACCTATACGTTGTTTGTTGACAGCAGCACAGCTACACCAATCAATAATGAAGGGAAATGGCTGGAACGGCAGCCTCGTATAATGGTTAGCCCGTCCGTGTTCTATGATAATCGCAAGCTGTACGCATCATTTGCAGTTGACTATGTCGGAAAAAGATACGGCAATGCGGTTAATCTTGTTGAACTTAAACCGTATACATTGGCGCGTTTTGACCTGGCGTATACTTTCGCTCTCCAGGAGAATCAGTCCTTCCGTATTGGGGCCGGAGTTTATAATGTATTTGATTCAAAAGCGGTAACAGAAGGTAACCCCAGGGCTGGAAATACACAACAAATACGGGTGACTTTTTTGTAGGGCGGGTCAGCCTTCCCCGTGCTTACTATGTGCGACTAGGTTTTAGTTTTTAGCCAATAACAATTCGGGATTCCTCACAAGTGATTGCAGCTTGTCTCTCCTGCAATCACTTTACTTACACTTTTATCATGGAAAAAGCAGTACCAACTATGACTCCTGTTGCTGATGCAAAAGAAGGAGCCAGAAAAATTTTGCTCGATAATAACAGGGGCGGTTATACCATTCCAAGTCCTAAACTATATCCGTTCCAATGGAATTGGGACTCTGGTTTTATAGCTCTGGGTCTAAGTTATTTTGATAAGTATAAAGCTTTTGATGAAATAAGAAGCATGTTCAAAGGACAGTGGAGCAATGGCATGTTGCCGCATATTAATTTCCATCATGTTGATGAAAATTATTATCCAGGGCCCGATGTTTGGGGAACGAAAGAATCTCCGTGGTCGCCCCAGGCTCCTGCAACCTCAGGGATTACTCAGCCCCCGGTCTTTGGATTCATTTTACAAATGATGGCGGGGCGAATGAGTAATGACGCCGAATTTATTGAGTTTGTAAAAGAGATATATCCCCGACTGGTTCATTCGCATCGTTATCTATACCAGAACCGCGATCCATTCAACGAAGGACTCGTATACATCAATCACAATTGGGAGTCGGGAACGGATAATTCTCCTTTATGGGATGAGGCTTTGGACTCAATCGACGTAACCGGGGCAAGAGATGTTTCTGCTTTGAGGAGAGACCTTAAAAGTGTGGATGCCGGCCAGCGTCCTACCAATGAAAACTATAAGCGCTATATCTACCTGGTTGACCTTTTTAAAAGTTGCAATTATGACGATAAGAAAATATTTGAACGCTGTCCGT
>DAIQPL010000329.1:1921-4565 GCA_036787395.1 Flavisolibacter sp.
GACCTTTTTAAAAGTTGCAATTATGACGATAAGAAAATATTTGAACGCTGTCCGTTTCTTATCCAGGATGTTTTATTTAATGCTCTTTTAATCCGCTCCAACGAGGCGTTGATCCAACTTGCTTTGTTGATTGGGGAAGATGCGTCTGAGATTGAAGAATGGAATCAAAAATCAATTCATACTTTGAACACTAAATGCTGGGACGAAGAGAGTGGTTTTTATTATGATTTCGATTTAAATGGAAACAAAAAAATACCGATCAAAGTTTCAAATGGGTTTATGCCGCTTTTTGCAGGTGCTTGTACAGCGCAACAAGCTGAGAAACTTAAAGACCAACTCTTCACTTCATTTAAGAATGGAAATTACTTACTATGTCCTTCCTGTGCCATAGATGAACCTTCTTTTAACCCGGTCAAATATTGGCGGGGCCCCGTCTGGATCAATGTAAACTGGATGTTGTATCACGGTTTAAAGCGATATGGATTTGCAGAAGAAGCACGGTTGGTAAAACAAAATAGCCTGGAGTTGATTGAACAAACTGGCTTTTATGAGTATTTTGATCCGCGACCCGAAATTGACCAGGACCATAGAGGATTAGGAGGAAACTATTTCTCATGGTCGGCGGCACTCTATCTTGATTTCACACTCAACTCATAAACCAATTGCATGAATAGTGTTGACTATGCCATTGTGGTACTATACATGGCTGTAATGGTATGGCTCGGATTTAAGTTTAAGAAAAGCAAGGAAAGCAAAGACTATTTTTTAGGTGGCCGGAAATTTGGGTGGTTTGCTCTGTGTATGTCCACCATGGCCACCCAACTGTCTGCTGTGAGTTTTGTGTCAGCGCCAGCCTTTGTGGGCTTACGTCCGGGTGGCGGTATGCAGTGGCTCACCTTTGAATTTGGTGTTCCGCTGGCCATGATCTTTATTATGTCTGTAATAGCACCGGCTTTATACCGTAGCGGTGTTGTCAGTGCCTATGAATTTTTAGAAAGAAGATTTAATACTACTTCAAGATTATTGATCAGTGCTGTGTTTTTGGTTAGTCGTTGTTTCGCTACAGGTGTTACCATTTATGCGGTGGGACTTATTCTCTCTTCTATTATTGGGTTGCCTTTCTGGCAAACCATGTTGATACTTGGTGTTATCACTATTTTGTATTCATTGGAAGGTGGGATGAAAGCTATTGTTTATAGTGAAGTAGCTCAGATGATCATCAAATTTTTGGGCATTATTACTATTATGATTACGGGGCTTTATTATATAGGGGGATGGGATGTGTTTATCCAGAATGTAGATAAGAAACGGTTAAACGTAGTTGATTTTTCCAACTTTGGTTTTAATGGAAAAGAATATGGTTTTTGGCCGATGCTGATTGGTGGATTCTTCTTGTATTGTTCGTATTACGGAGCGGATCAAACGCAGGCCCAGCGCATACTTTCAGCCAAGAACGAACTTACAGTAAGAAAGTTATTGCTGTTTAATGGCTTATTCCGTTTTCCGGTTACCCTGGCCTATTGTTTTGGAGGTTTAATTGTAGGAACCTTTGTTCATCTTGATGCCAGTTTTGCAGCAAAGATACCGGCGGAAAAACCTGACCTGATGATACCAACTTTCATCAGCCATTACCTGCCTCATGGCATTGTAGGCATCATTGTAATAGCCATTATTGCAGCAGGCATGTCTTCTTATAGTTCCACACTAAATTCGCTTAGCGCTGTTACTATGGAAGATTTTATTACCCGCAAATGGACATTGGCCAAAGAAAAATATGTAGTATGGAGTAAGGGCATTGCTTTTGTTTGGGGAGTTGTTACTATGATCCTGGCATTTTTTGTAGGTGGACTTGCTAAAACAATTATAGAAGCCATCAATAAAATAGGTTCCATGTTCTACGGGCCTATCCTGGCTATTTTCTTATTAGCTATACTGGGTAAGGGAATAAAAGCAAGAGCCGCTAATATTGGATTGGTAACAGGGGTTGTAGTGAATCTTATTTTCTGGCTTTTCTTTAAAAACGTTTTTTGGTTTTGGTGGAACGCTATAGGTGCATTAGTTACAATAGCTATTGGCACAGGTCTTAGCCTGTTGCTTGTGGAAGATAAGGCCAAAAAGAATGTAGACGATGTGCAGCCAAATTTTATAACGAATTATACATTCATCCTCCTTGTTTTCTTTTTGTGCATCATTACATTCAGTATCTTATTGCCGCATCTTTTCTAATCTGAGAAATGAATATCATTCTTGCACCTGATAAATTCAAAGGCAGTTTAAGCAGTTTTGAAGTGTGTACCTCAATTGAAAAAGGATTGCAGCAGGCAAGTGATTCTTTCAACATTACTAAATTACCTATGGCTGATGGCGGGGATGGTTTGTCAGAAGTTATAGCGCACTATATCAAATTAAGGCAACGGAAACTAACTGTTGCTGATCCGCTGTTCAGGAATATAGAAACATCATGGATGATATCGGAAGATGGGAAGACGGCTTTTGTTGAAATGGCTAAGGCGTCCGGATTGCATTTATTAAATCCCGCTGAATATAATCCACTATTAACAACAACTTACGGCACGGGACAAATGTTACAGGCAGCTATTGAAAGCAGCGTCAAAGAAATTATTGTTGGTATTGGAGGAAGTGC
>DAIQPL010000330.1:0-4557 GCA_036787395.1 Flavisolibacter sp.
GTTATAACTATGGAAAGATTATTAATGAAAAACAATTCAAGAGGTTAGTGGCGTACCTAAACGGGGGAAAAATAATATACGGCGGCAAGATGGATGCATCCAGTTTTTACGTTGAACCTACATTGATAGACGATGTTTCCATTAACGACACGGTTATGGGAGAGGAAATTTTTGGACCGGTTCTGCCTATTCTTTCCTTCAACAATTTTGAAGAGGCCAAAGAAATTATCAACCGCAATCGCGACCCTTTAGCGTTCTATGTTTTTACAGGAAACAAAGCAAAAGAAAGACAATGGATTGAACAGGTATCTTTTGGTGGCGGCTGTGTGAATAATGCAAGCTGGCACCTGACGAACTCCAATCTGCCTTTTGGCGGAAGAGGCAATAGTGGTATGGGTAGTTATCATGGAAAGTATTCCTTTGATACATTCAGCCACCAAAAAGGGGTAATGAAAACACCAACCTGGTTTGATCCTGGCATTAAGTATCCGCCGTTTAAAGGCAAACTGGCGCTTTTCAAAAAGATCATCAAATGATCCACAGGCTAATCTTCTATAGAAACTTCTCTTCTCTCGCCTACCTGTTGTCGCCACATAGCATAGTATAAACCCTTTTGCTGTAGCAAGCTTTCATGTGAACCCGTTTCAACAATCTTTCCCTTTTCCAAAACATAAATTACACCGGCATGCATAATGGTGGAAAGGCGGTGCGCTATCAGTATGGTAATTTGCTCCCTCCTTTCAGAAATGTTCCTGATCGTATTCGTAATATCCTCTTCGGTTAAGGAATCAAGCGCAGATGTAGCCTCGTCAAAAATCAACAGCCGTGGATGACGTAATAGGGCTCTTGCAATAGAAATCCGTTGTTTTTCCCCGCCGGACAATTTCATTCCACCTTCACCTAAAATGGTATCAATCCCGTTTGAAGAACGGCTTAACAAATAATCACAGGAGGCTTTGTGCAACGCTTCTTCAACTTCGTCATCCGTTGCATCAGGTTTTACAAACAATAAGTTTTCTTTTATGGTACCTGCAAACAATTGTGTGTCCTGTGTTACAAATCCAATCTGCCGTCTTAATTCGTTATACCTGATATCAGAAGAAGATTGTTCATTAAAAAAGATGACTCCTTCAACAGGCTTATATAATCCGACCAAAAGTTTTACAAGTGTAGATTTGCCAGAACCTGATGGTCCCACGAAAGCTATGGTGTCACCCGTTTGCACTCCAAAAGAAATACCATCGATAGCATTGTGTGCTGCGGTTTTATGGTGAAATACTACATCCTGGAAACGGATGCTTTTCAACTCGCCAATATCTATAGGATTTTCCGGTCGTTGTTCAATAGGTTTATGCATTAGCTGATCGAAATTGCTGACAGATGCTTCCACTTCCCGGTAGCTGAGAATTATATTACCAAGGTCTTGCAAGGGCCCAAAAATAGAGGTAGAAATAAATTGCATGGTGATTAGTTCGCCGGTTGTCAGCACCTTTCTGAATATGAGCCAGAGCAGGATAAATAAAATAGATTGTTTTAGAATGCTAAGGGTAGTGGCCTGCATAAAACTGAGAGTACGCACCTTTCTTACTTTCACCATCTCCAGTTCAAAAATTTTCAAGGTCTGGTCCCTTAACCGTCTTATCTCCGGAAAAGTGAGTCCAAGACTTTTTACAAGTTCAATATTCCGTAAAGACTCAGTGATGACGCCGGACATTTTGTTGGTTTCCCGATTGATAGACCGTTGCGTGGTTTTAATCTTTTTACTTAGCAAGCCGGTAAGTGACCCTAATACCAGAATACCAATTACGAAAACAGGGATAAGCATCCAGTTCTTTGTAATGGAATACCAGATTAAGAAGCCAATTCCTACCAGGGATGAAAATAAAATGTTGATGAAGGAATTGATGAACTGCTGTGTATCCGTTCTCACTTTTTGCAGCACCGATAAAGTTTCACCGCTACGTTGCTCCTCAAACTCCTGGAATGATAAACGAAGTGTTTGCTTTAAGCCATCATTGAAAATTTGCATGCCAAATTTTTGGACGGCCAGCCGGGTAAAATATTCCTGGAAAGATTTGGCAATACGTGCCAGCAGGGCTACAACAATAGCTACACCCAGCCACCACAACACTCCCGTGACCAGGTCATTTTCTGGACGGCTGTCGGGATGCGTAGCATAATCATCAATGATTTTACCGAATATGAGTGGATCAACAAGACTTAGTAACTGGCTCACGCCTGCAAGCAAAAGAGAAATGAGAATAAGCCATTGCTGTGGCTTTAAGTACTTCCACAAGATCGACATGCTTTACATCACCGCAAAAAACAAGCCTCGCCTGGTGCTTCTACAGAAACTTTCTCAACAGCCAATCTATCTGTACATCATCACCTAATAAAAAATGCGTATCGCCAAACTTTTCAAAACCCCATTTCGCGTAAAACTCAATAGCCCTTTGGTTGTTTTCCCAAACAGCTAGCCAAATTACCTCATTGCCTTTCTCAATGGCAAAGTCAATGCTGGCCTGCATTAGCAACCGACCCACTCCCTTTCCAATCATATGGGTGAGTGAATAAATACGGGCAATTTCCAGGGCTTTATAATTACCTAAAGACGCTGGAGGTTTAGATTCGCGTAGTTTGGCGTAGCCTGCCACTTCATCGTCATAATAAGCTAAGAAGAATTGATTTTCTGAAGTACCTACTTCAAGAATTAATTTTCCTCGTGTGAACTGCTCGTCCAGAAACTTATCCATGTCTGCCTTTTTATTGTCGGCAGCGAACGTATCGTAAAAGGTTTGCCGACTGATGTCGGCAATCAACACAGCGTCTTCTTTTGTAGCATGACGAATAGAAAGGCTCATGTTGCAAATTAAAGTGAAAATTGAGGAGGAAGCATCCAATAAAATATCGTTAGCAATGAAGGTGATCCCGTGATCAAACTTGAAATAGTCAAATCGTTATTTTGCATCTGTCTTAATTATTTTCATTGCTTCTTCAAAGCCCTTAATATACATGGATAAGTGGCCTTCATTTTGCCGGTAATGCATAATAGCATTCGGCACTTGTTGTTCTATTGCTTCTGCATGCACACGGTCAACGCTCATATCCAG
The DNA here is from genome assembly GCA_036787395.1 of Flavisolibacter sp. Taxonomy (GTDB): domain Bacteria; phylum Bacteroidota; class Bacteroidia; order Chitinophagales; family Chitinophagaceae; genus Flavisolibacter. Next base: position 3,111 of record DAIQPL010000330.1, read on the forward strand.
CGTTCCCCACCAGTAATGAACTGGTTGCCTGATAGCAGACAATTGAAAGCCGAAATCATTGTAATAGGATTGGGCTTCATATACCGGACCTTTTGATCCGTTCCTGCAAGCCTCTTTGAATGTAATTTTAGCTACAACTCTTAGGCCCGGAATATCTTTTAATAAAGTATAATCAACGTAGGCCAGCCCTGTGAATTTTTGGGGTACTAGTTTTTTTATTTCTTTGTTCTTCAAAACATTCATTGCCGCCCGCAAAAGCCATGGAGTATTTTTTGCCAGGCGGAAATACCATTTACTAAAGCCCATTTGCCTGAATACTTCTTCATCAAAATGCCTGCTGAAACCGCAAAGGACAAATACAGTTTTTATAATTCCGGGAAATTGATAAGCCATTGCCAGTGCGTACGGTCCACCTCCTGACCAACAAAGTATGGAGCATTCGGATACGGATAAGTGGTCAATTAATTGTTTAGCATCTTCTGCGAAGGATAGAAAGTTTCCTCCGGAATTGAAAGAAGACAGGCCTATGCCTGGACGGTCAATTGCTATAAGCTGAATGCTTGTCGCAAAGAGAACTGCTTCCAGGTCTATACCGTAGAGGTTAAGAAGCTGCGGTTCTAATCTTGAACTTGGTGTACCGTGAAAATACAATACAGGCTGGCCTGAAACAGGGCCGTACAATGCAAAACCTAGTTTCCTTCCATCTATTAATGTAATAGTTTGATCATGAACATCCATTTCACTTCAGTTTTGTTCAGCATTATACAAGTCCGCTATTTACTATTGAACCTTATTTTCTATTAGACAAAGAACTTTATCCTGTGCGATTATAAAAGAAAAAGCAGGACTGAAAAATTAAATACTTACCCCTCCACCCAAATTGAAACAAGCGAGATATTGCAGTCAATGCATTTCTATTTCATTAGTTAAAGAAACTGACTCATAAAATCCCCTGGCAAATTATTTACTAATTACAACTCGCTATAATTTAAATAATTTAGAACCTGATGGATGATGAATATTACATGAAACAAGCCCTGGCGCAGGCACAAAAAGCCTTTGAGGAAGATGAAGTACCGGTTGGCGCTGTTATTGTTTTGAATAATAAAATCATTGCACGTGGTTATAACCAGGTAGAAAAGCTAAATGACACTACAGCCCACGCGGAGATCATCGCCATGACATCGGCTTTTAATTATTTAGGAAGTAAATATTTACCAGAGGCCACCATTTATATAACCATTGAACCTTGCCTTATGTGTGCAGGTGCCTTGTACTGGAGTAAGGTTGGGAAGATTGTATACGGGGCTGATGATGAGAAGAATGGATATTTGCATGTAACTAAGGAAAGCTGGCCGTTTCATCCAAAAACTAAATTGGCAAAGGGAGTACTGAAAATTGAATGTGCACAGCTAATGAAAACGTTTTTTCAACAAAAGAGATGACC
>DAIQPL010000086.1:0-14069 GCA_036787395.1 Flavisolibacter sp.
AAAAAATGGTTTAATACTTACCTGTGTAGGACACCCGGTTGGGGGAGATGTTGAATTAAAAATTGGATGAAGTATTCTGTTTATCTACCTCTACCAGGATATTACTCAAAAAGATACAGGTAATAGCTTCGCTGTATAATTGGATGTTTTGCAAACAAGCTTCTTTTTGTTCTTTGTCCAAATAATAAGAAGGTGGTCTATAGCCGGGAAATTCAACAGTGATCAGTCTTATTGCATCACGGCTAAACCGGTTTGTTTCGTTACAAACAGCCGTAGTAGCCCATCCGCCTAAGGAAACACCGTAACCCCGGTTATTAGGCAGAGGCGACCCATCAAGATTTCTTTTTTGTATCGAACCAGTAACGGCAATTTCGGGATCATGATAGTACAAGGCAGTTGGATTTTCAGTCAGATTATTCCCTGGAACCCATCCGCCATTCCCGCAAATATATTTGGCCATGGAAACAGCAAGGGTGCTATCCGTTTCAAAACCTAAAGCCATTCCTTCACAATTAGTTCTGGGGTCTGCGTAAATACCGGCCTTTGATACATCTTTAATAGCATGCAAATTCACAATACGGGCAGGTTTATAATCCTGGATTAATTGAAGCAAGTACTGGTTTTCTTTTTCAATTACCCTGCCGTGGAAATCGAACGGTTCATTGGCATTGAATTCCGCTCCTAAACAAGGCATTTGCCGATTTGGATCAGCAGTGAGTCCGCTGGTATAGCGACCAAAATTAGTGTTCCCTCTTTCCCATGGCGTCGAAGCGGCAGCAACAGCATTATCAGGAAAAAGACTGGGAATAACCAGGACATCATAATAGCTGGTTTCTCCGTTTGATAATTGCCTGATGATCTTCTTCGCTATTTCAATAGAGGACAACTCTGATCCATGCATTCCTCCTATGACCAAAGCTCTTTTATTGCTGATCCCCGGAAAGTAAAAAATTTCGACAGGGCGATTTTCATTTGTATAGCCTAAAATAGCTTTTTCTCTTTTTTTATTTTTAAACCACGCTTCGAAATGTGCAAATGATAGCTTCGAAACTTTGGGGCTACTTTCTCTAATGAATGGCACATACTCAATCTTATGCGATACATCTACAAAAGCAATGTCATGCGATACTTGTGCAAACAATTTACCAGCAAAAGCAAATAAGACAAATAAGATAAAGTTCGTTTTCATCTTATAACTTCCTGCTATTTTTCAATGCATTTACGTGATTGTGCAATTGCTCTGAGTAGAAATAATAATTGTGTGCTTCAGCACCGTATAACTGCGTATTTGTTTTCCATTCTGATCTTCCGATCCGTGTTTCCTCATAATTTACTGTTTTGCACCTTTTGCAGTTACTACACGAAGTCGTATTGCAACATGTGGTGTCATGCCCGGTGTTGGGCAGTTCTCTACTTTTCATAATTTATGGTTAAGGGTAATCTGTTCTGAGAAGCGTTATAGCTTTATGAATTCCACTCGTCTGTTTTGTGCACGGCCTTCCTTGGTTTTATTATCTCCTGCAGGCTTGGTTTCGCCTTTGCCTTCAGTATCTATCCTGGTAGCCTCAATGGAAAATTCTTTGGCCATGTATTCTTTAACAGCCGCAGCTCTCTGCTTTGATAGTTCCATGTTAGCAGCATCATCTCCATCGCTGCTGGTGTGGCCAATTATTTTTATTTTAATAGAGGGGTTCTCACTTAAGACTGAAGCTATTTCTTTCAACACGCCGGCTGATTCAGGTTTTATGACAGCGCTTGCATTATCAAAAAGGATTCCTGTAGTACTAAATTTCCCTTCATCTATTAATTTATGCCTTGTATCCGCTTTGCCGGTAGCTACCTTTATATTACCAATATAAAATGAAAGCATATCATCTTTATAATTGGAAGAAGAAAGCTTAAAGAATAACTGGTTGTACGGGTGACCTACAGGTACAGCCATTGGAATATCGAATTTTTTTTCGCCATTGAACCAGATACGTAAACGTTTTTCCTGTACCTGCATAGACACGTGGGCTACTTTACTGTAAAATTTTTCAAGTGCAGCCAGATTTTGATTTTCTGAATGGAAATAATCCTTCCCATCATAAGAACTTTCAACTGCTGTACGGGTGGTGCCACCTTCGCCAAGATGTAATGTGGTTTGTACGGCTGCATATTTTTCAAAGCTTTTTAGAAAGACATTGTCGTTGGTAGGTTCTTTATCAGTTGATATAAAACCGAAAATAAATTCGGGGTACAGCCACCCGTTCGGTTTCATTTGAAGAATGGCATCGAACTCAATGGTAAAGTTTTTACTGAACGAATCTTTGTTAGCCGTGAGATAAAGTGCATTCTGGTAAATGCGTAACCATTTACCACTAAGTGAGTTTAAAGTAACTACTTCTGCCTTTCCTCCGGTGTTCCAGTTAAGTGGAAGTTCTCCTATGGCATCCTGTGAAAAGTCTTCTGTATAAATGATTTTTTCGCCCGGTACAAAATCATATTTTGAATAGCTGACTAAAGATTCTTCCACTGCTACAGAAGCAGATTTGGTTTCTGTTTTCTGAGCTACAGGAGCCGAAGCTGTAGCCGGAGTTTTGCCCTCCATTTTATCCAGCTCGCTATCTATTGCCTTATCCACCTTATTATCTACACGTTGCTGGGTTTTATATTTTACTTTGTTCATCAGGTTTCCAAATTGTGCCTGGGACAAAAAAGGAACAAAAATTAATGCTGCCAGAATGATCTTTTTCATACTAAAATTAAATGAAGACCAAATGTAGATGCCATCGATGCGGAGACCAATCTAACGATGAATGAATTGATAAAACCAATGGAGGAATTGCAACGCATCAATGTCATTGAGGTTGTATAAAAAACAAAAAGGCGTTTCCAACAGTAGAAACGCCTGGTATTAATAACTAACTCGGGAGTCAGTATTATCTCTTTATCTAGCAATAACTATTTCAAGGTAGTCTTGCTTTTCTTTGGCCCATTGCTGCAATAATTCGCTCTTAACGGGTTCATAAATATCCTTTTTAGCCTGGTCAGCTGGTAATTCTTTCATGGGAACCAAAACAAGGAAGCTAGGACCAATATAATCGTAGTGCTTATCTGTAGTCAGACCTTTTACCTGGAAATATTTAAATCCTTCTTTTTCCATTTTTAGAAGAGCATTCTGAGTTAAGGGGATCGTGTCTACACTGCCTTCTGTTATTCCTTTGCGCATATCTTTTCTTATTTAGAGGGTATACTATACTAACATAAAAGCAGCTATTTTGTTGTATATCTTTCGGCTATTTATTGTTTACTTCTGGTTGAGTAAGCTCCAGGGAGCTAAACAAATAGCACTTCTTCAGTTTTTGACTATGCAAAGTTCGTAAACTTATCCTTTTTAAAACGTTATTTTCCGGTTCATTGAACAAATCTTTTCATAATACTTCCCCTCAAACCTCTACCTTGCGCAATTAAAAAACTCATGGCTTCCCGCAGAATTAATCCATCTTCCAAATCAAATCCCGACACTGGTTTTGGAACGCAACCAGGCCAGATTGGAGGCAGGTTCCTCAATAAGGACGGGTCATTTAACCTGCGGAAAGAAGGGTCATCATTTTTAAGGCGAAGTAGTTTTTATTCCTATCTTTTAGAATTATCATGGCTGCAGTTTCTTGGAATTATAATACTTTTCTATTTACTCATCAACCTCGTATTTACAATCATTTATCTGCTGGTAGGACAGAGCCAGTTAAGTGGCTTTGTGGCTGCCGGTGAATGGGGGAGAATACGTGAAGTGTTTTACTTCAGTACACAAACTTTTACTACAGTTGGGTATGGAAGGATAAACCCCGTGGCTGATGGAGCTGATGTTGTGGCCTCCCTGGAAACAATGTCAGGCTGGTTGTTTTTTGCTTTTGTAACTGGTTTGTTGTATGGGCGTTTTACCCGTCCAAGGGCCTTTATTGATTTTAGTGAAAACGCTTTGGTCAGTCCTTATAAAGATGGTACGGCATTGATGTTTCGCATGGTGCCGTATAAAAGCAACCACCACTTAACCGATGTGAAAGTAGTGGTTAACATATCCTTTATATTAATGGAAGCAGATCAACCGCAATACAAGTTTTACCAACTAGGTCTTGAACGGTCCCGTATTGATATGTTTAATATGAACTGGACAGTTGTGCATCCTATAGATGATGATAGTCCTTTGCTCCATTTCACCGAAGATGATGTAAATCGTTCAGACGTGGAACTACTGATACAGGTGACCGGTTTTGACGCTGTTTTTTCCAGTATCGTAATGCAAAGAACATCTTATACCTATAAAGAAATTATATGGGGAGCCAGGTTTAAACCTATGTATCGCGAATCCCCGGATGGATTAACCACTGTACTGGAGCTGGATAAGCTGAACCACTTTGACAGAGTGAATTTAGAAAACAGGAAGATTAATTAATGACGTTGTTTAAAAACCATTCTTCCTTTATTTTGAACCGCTTTACAAACCAGCTTATCATACATTCATTTTTGCCTTTGATATAATAATTTGTTCCCGTGCGCCCTCACTTTCTTTCTTTGTAAAGTACACCAGATATAAAACATTAATTATGAAACTCAACCCGTTCGTTGTTTGTTTTTTTACTTCGCTATTCTCTTTTGTATCTGGCTATAGCCAGCAAGAATACCAATATTTCGTAAACCTCAATACACTGGAGAATGATGCACTGAAGGTAGAACTTCGCACACCGGTTGTTAAACAATCTACTGTAACATTCTCTATTCCTAAAATCATACCCGGCACCTATGTTATTGCGGATTACGGAAAATTTATCAGCCAGGTAAAAGCTTTTGATAAAAGCGGAAAAGCGTTGCCCGTAAATAAGCTAAATGATAACCAGTGGAAAATTAGTAATGCCAGCTCTCTTAATAAAATCACTTACCTGGTAGACGATATTTATGACGCAAAGCGGGAGCATAAAGTTTATCCAATGGCTGCCACCAATTTTGAAGAGGGCAAAAATATGGTGCTAAATATGCCGGGAGTGTTTGGTTTTATAGAAGGCATGCGCAATATTCCCTTCCAGATAAGTGTAGAGAAGCCGTTTGGGTTTTATGGTTCAAGCGCACTACAGCCAGTGTCAACCACTGCTTCAAATGATGTATTTAAAGTGGCAACGGTTGATGAATTATATGATTACCCGGTCATGTATTCTATACCTGATACAGCTGCCGTTCAGGTAGGTAATTGCAAAGTGCTGGTTTCTGTTTATTCTCCTAATAAACTAATCCATGCAAATGAAATTGCTGGATGGATGAGTAATTTACTTGAAGCAGCACGACAATATTTGGGTGGAAAGCTCCCGGCGGATAAATATGCGTTTATATATTATTTCAGAGATCCAAAGATCACGCAATCATTTCCAAAAGGGTTGGGCGGTGCATTGGAACATACCACTTCTTCTTTTTATTATCATACAGAGGCGCCAGCAGAAGCTTTAAAAAATACGATTATTGATGAATCGTCTCACGAATTTTTTCACATCATCACACCGCTGACAATAGCTTCAAAAGAGGTAAAGGAATTTAACTTCAATGAGGCCGTTATGTCAAAACATCTATGGCTATACGAAGGGGTTACGGAATATACAGCCCATCACGTGCAAGTAAAGTACGGTCTAAATAGTGTACAACAATTTTTAGACAAGCTGTCGCAGAAAATTACAATTTCAAGAAACTATTATAAAGACTCTTTATCCTTTACTGAACTGAGTAAATACAGTACCGATAAATGGGCAGAGCAGTATGGTAACGTCTATCAGAAAGGAGCCTTAATTGCCGCTTGCCTCGATATTTATTTATTGCATCTTTCAGATGGCGCTTACGGGTTACGTAACCTTACTTATGATTTAGGCGTGCGTTTTGGCAGGTACCGTTACTTTAATGACGACGAGCTGTTTGACAATATTGCGGAATTGACTTTCCCTGAGGTGAAAGAATTCCTTTTGAAATATGTGGCAGGATCAACACCAATACCTTACGAAAGTTTTTTTGGTTTGGCAGGAATACAATTTATTCCAAGGGCTGAACGCCAGAGCTTTTCATTTGGTAATATAGCAATGGGAGTGAATGAGAAAGAGATTATCATTATCAACCCTCCTTTCAATCCTAATGAGTTTGGAAGGAAACTTGGCTATAAACAAGGTGACGAAATTTATGCTTTTAACGGGATAGCTGTAACTCCACAAAATCTAAATGGAGTCATTGACCAAATAAGAGCAAGCATGAAAGAAGGTGATCCGTTTACAGTAAAAATTGGGCGGCGCACTAATAACAGTATTGATACAATGACTTTAAGCACGCCTGCTTTTAAAGTAACAACCATTGACATCAATAAACTTATACCGGATTCAAATCCTACGGCTAAACAGCAACTGGTACAAAAAGCGTGGTTAACGGCTGCTAAAGGCAATGAATTAATTAAGACGCCTCCAGCTAATCCTGGCGACGTGACAAGTATTGAAGCTATTGTCAAAACAACTTATGATGTGATCTCCGGACCTGCCGGCCCACGTAACTGGAACCGTTTTTTCAGCTTGTTTTTACCGGAAGCACAGATGGGAGCAGTGGTTATGTCTCCGGCTGGCCAACCCGAGTTTCATTCTATCACACCCCAGAGCTATCAGAAATCGAATGGGCCGTTCTTTTCACAAAATGGTTTTTATGAAGAAGAGCTAAAGAGGAATGTGATGCAATTTGGCAACGTCGCCACGGTGCAATCTGCTTACCAATTTCGTTTTACACCTGCTGGGAAGGTAGAGCAAAGAGGAGTGAATTATTTTACCCTGGTTAAATCAAATGGTCGTTGGTGGATATCTAATTTAACCTGGCAGGATGAGGAAAAAGACCTGCGTTTGCCTGCGGAACTGGAAAAGAAAAATACGGATTAGTCGCTGTGTTGTAGGTAAGTGTTTTTGCATTCACGAAGATGCAACTGCTTATGATGGCAACTATAGTATACTTTGCCAATCCTTTTTCAATTGTCTTCTCTTATAAAGAACAAGTACACTTAAAATAAGCCATACTATGATAAATAATTCCATTCTCATGATTCATCATTTTAATCACCAGCAAATTTCTTATCCAAAATTCAAGCAGGTTACCCAAAGCAGAATGAAGTGGTGAATTGAATTGATGAATTGTTTTGGAGTTGCAAAAGTGGCTTAAACAGGTAGGTTAGAAATCCTAATACCTCGATATTCAAATCTCTTTTAATCCTATCATCCTGTTTTGTTCCTGGTCCCACACTTTCAACCGGAAGCAGGCTCTTATATCTTTTATCTTAAGTGTAGTTTTTTTACAATCTTGTAATTCAGGAAAATGATCCATTACTTCAGGCAAGCGGTAAAATGGAATTCTTGAGTTGAGGTGATGAATATGATGATAACCAATATTGCCTGAAAACCACCTCATAACTGGATTCATTACCATAAAGCTGGAAGATTCCAGTGCTGCTTTCTCGTATGCCCACGACTTATTATCGCAAAAGCTAACGCCCGGAAAATTATGCTGGGCATAAAAAAAATAAGCTCCCAGTGCACAGGCAATTACAAATGGTAAACAGAATAATAAAAACCATGTTTGCCAGCCAAAAAAATAAACAATAAGTACGATAGCTGCTAAATGAATTGCTAAAGCTATCATAGAGTCGATGTGCTTTCGCGGGTTGCTCATGAACGAGCGGATACACATGCCATATACAAACATGGATAAATAACCAAAGGCAATAGTAAGGGGATGGCGGGTTGCCAGGTAACTAAATCGTTCCTTTGACCGCATTTCCAAAAACTTTTTCTTTGTAACAATTGGATAAGACCCAATACTGGCACTAAATAATTTAGAGTTATGGTTGTGATGATGATCATGCGAACGTTTCCAGATACTGGAAGGTGACAGTATGTAGATACCAAACATCGTCATTATCGTATTTGCAAGAGGTGACCTGGTTAAAATAGAATGATGCTGGTGATCATGATAAATGATAAACATTCTTACAATAACTAATCCTGCAATAATGCTACTGGCAATGCGCAACCACGAAAATGGCAAGATAACAGTGCCTGCCAGGAGTAGCATCCATAAAACCAGCGTTGTTATTGTATGAAACCAGCTTTTGCTTCTTATTTCCCTCGCAAATGGTTTCGTTGCTAAAATGAGTTCCTTACCACACAACATTTATATTTTATTAGTTTTTTGATCCGCAATTTTCGCTCTTGAATGTTTCCACCGTCTATGTGTCCATAACCATGTTTCTGGTTGATCCATAATATCCTTTTCCAGCCTTTTAGTATGTGCAGCCGTTACTTCTCCTTCGTATGAATTATAGGGCGGCTCTTTCAGTACAGTAGCAGCAAGTTTATAATAACCTCTTTTTATTTTTTTGACCGACACATAAACGATCGGATATTTCATTTTTTGCGCAATTTTTTCTGTGCCCATAAACACCGGCGTATCCTGGTTCATGAAGTTCATCCAGTAAGCTTTCTCCGGCGATGGCGCCTGGTCGGCTATAAAAGCTGTAGCATTTAATTCGTCCCGGTTTTGAACCATGTCCCTAAACGTATCCTTCATCGCAATGAGCTTTGTGCCGAACCTCGTTCTCATATTGTACACGAGTCCGTTAAAATATTTATTAGATAATGGATGATAGATAACATAAAGCTGGTGCTTACAGCAAAGACTAAAAGTATTACCGGCCCATTCCCAGTTGCCCTTATGTCCCATTACTATGATGCAACTACTCCCTTCTTTTGCCAGTTGATCAAAAAGGACTTTTGCTTCTGGCTCCAGGCTGCAATGATTCAACATTTGTGTTTTGCTGATGGTAAGCGTCTTGAAGGTTTCAAGGGTGAGGTCGCAAAAATAATGATAGAACTTTTTGCAAAGGTTGTTGATCTCTCTTTCTGTTTTGTGGGGGAAAGCGTTTCGTAAGTTCTTTTTGACAATTTCCTTTCGATATCCAACTACGTAGTACAGCACACCATATACAATATCTGATAGCAGGTAAAGCACCCTGAAAGGCAACAGGGATAAAAGATAAACGAAGGGAAGAAGTAAATAATATATGAAAGCTTGCAATTAGTTGGTTTTTCAGGAATGTGCAACAAATATAATATGGTAATTCTAAAAAGAAGCCTAAACTGCTCTGTGCGGATGTTTTTTACTTTGGAAGAAAGGAACTAATGACGCAATAAGGAAGAATACTTAAATGCCTGGTAAAGGGAGAATAGATATTAAATTATAACAGAACCATTAAAGGCCGACATTATATATTTCTCTTCCAGTCCTTATCAAGGCTCCTTCTTTTGTATATAATAAGTAAGTAAGCAAAAACTGCTAATAATATGAATAATTCCATCCTCATAGTGTAGTTTATTATACTGACAAAAATTGCTGATGCAAGTGAACTAATGGTATGTTAAATCAATTTTTGAATTTATTGAACTGCAGGGCCACAAATTGATATATTCAATCGAACTTTGGGGCAAAATCATTGATGGAGAATTATAAAGATGCAAGCCTTCAACAGATAGAAGAAGCAGCAAAACAATCGTGGCAGGTTTTTCACGAGTACAGGAATAAAAACTTGAAGCAAAGAGCTCATTTCTTAAATGCGATTGCCAAAGAGTTAGATGCCATATCCGGTGATTTAATTTCTATTGCAATGAAGGAAACTAATCTTGAAGAAGCAAGGCTAAAAATAGAATTAAACCGTACTATTTTTCAACTGAACTCCTATGCGGAAGCCTGTAAAGAAGGCGCCTGGTTAGATATAAGAATCGATACGGCAAATAGTGCACGCAATCCGCCAAAACCTGATCTGAGAAAGATGTTAGTTCCGCTGGGTCCAGTGGTTGTTTTTGGTGCTTCTAATTTTCCCTTTGCCTATTCCACGGCTGGCGGCGACACCGCTTGTGCTTTGGCTGCTGGTTGTACTGTTATTATAAAAGCACATCCGGCGCATGCAGGCACATCGGAGGCGGTAGCTAAAGCGGTCAATAGTGCAGCTCAGAAAAACGATTTGCCGCCCGGAGTTTTTATTCATTTGCACGGAGCTTCTTTTGAAGTAGGCAAGGCTTTAATTCAGCATCCCTTTACCCGGGCAGTTGGGTTCACCGGTTCTTTTGAAGGAGGAAAAGCGTTGTTTGACCTCGCCAATCAACGCCCTGTTCCAATCCCTGTTTTTGCAGAAATGGGAAGTGTCAATCCTGTATTTATTTTACCCAAAAAGTTAGAGCAGGATTCAACTTCTATCGCTTCTATGTATGCTACCTCTATTACACAAAGTGCCGGGCAGTTTTGCACCAAGCCGGGTATCCTGGTAGGAATTGAAGGTGATTCCCTGGAAGCATTTAAAAAATCCCTGGATAACCAAATAAAGCAGGTAAAACCTGCAAGGATGTTGCATGCCGGGATCGCCAAAAACTTTCGGCAAAAAAGAAAAGCGGCACTGCAAGAGCAAGGGGTAGGCATTGCAGCCGTCACACAGTTTGATGCTGAGGAAGAGCAAGGTATTCCAACGCTGGCAGAAGTAGCAGCTGCTATTTTTTTAAAAGGCCCTTTGTTGCATAAAGAAGTATTCGGCCCTTATTCCTTATTGGTAAAATGCAGTAATGCCACTGAAATGTTAGAGGTGGCTTTGGCCATAGAGGGGCAACTAACAGCCTCCTTGTTGGCAACCGACGACGAAGTGAAGCAACATCCTGAATTGGTGGCGGCATTAAGAGATATTTGCGGACGCCTGGTATTAAATGGAGTTCCCACAGGCGTTGAAGTAGCCCTGAGTATGCACCACGGCGGACCTTACCCCGCCACAACTGATAGCCGCTTCACATCCGTGGGCGCTGATGGTATTAAACGTTTTACCCGCCCGGTGTGTTATCAAAACTGGACCAATGACCTATTGCCGGATGAGTTAAAAAATGAAAATCCTCTGCAATTATGGAGAACGGTCAATAATGAGCTAACTAAAAATTCTGTTTAGTTTCTATCATGTCTGGCGGCCATCAGAAATACTTAACAATTTTGAATGCTTAGTTGTTTTTACTTTTAACACATGTTTGCTGCGCAACATGTTCCATACAACCAGACCAACGCTTTTACGAAGATCGTTCTTGACTATCTCAAAGGATCTGAAGAACTAAAACCTTTTTATGACCAACCTTCCTCCCTGACAGGAATTGAAGAGACCTTAAGAAAAAAACAGTTGCAGCCTGTTAACCGCAAAGTGCTTGTACAAGTATTGCAGGAACAATATAGCGAGATAGAAACGACAGCCACTGTCACTAAAAATATTGAGCTTTTACTATCAGACAAAACATTTACACTTACTACAGCACACCAGCCAAATTTGTTTACCGGACCTCTTTATTTTATTTATAAAATTCTCCATACAATTAAGCTGGCCGATTATTTAAACAAACAACTTTCAGCTTACCATTTCGTGCCGGTCTATTATATGGGTTCAGAAGATGCGGACTTTGCAGAACTAAATCATACTTATGTAGAGGGGAAGAAAATTGAATGGCTGAAGGAACAAAAAGGCGCTGTGGGCAGAATGGTGGTTGATAAAACTCTTGTACACCTAGTTGATGAACTGGAAGGACAACTTAGTGGTGAAGAATACGGGCAGGAAGTTATTCAACTTTTGCGGCGATGTTATAGCGCTGGCAAAACAATTCAGGCAGCCACCTTTCAACTGGTAAATGAATTATATGGGACATACGGGCTTATCGTTGTCATTCCCGACCATCCTGCATTTAAAGCACAGATGAAGTCTGTGTTTGCAGACGACTTGTTTCAAAATAGCTCTGCCGAAATTGTTCACCATACGTCTGAAAAACTGGAAGAACATTATAATGTTCAGGCTCATCCTAGGGAGATCAACTTATTTTATTTGAAGGATGATATTCGTGAACGAATTATCAGGAAGAAGGATTTTTTTGTTGTCCATAATTCTCCCATTCAATTTAATGAAGAAGAAATGCGGAACGAACTGGAACAAAACCCGGAACGTTTTAGCCCTAACGTTATTTTGAGGGGACTATTCCAGGAAACAATCTTACCCAACCTGGCTTTTGTTGGTGGAGGCGGAGAAATGGCTTACTGGTTACAATTAAAGGATCTGTTTCATCATTATAAAGTTGTTTACCCGATATTAGTACTGCGTAATTCTTTCCTGGTTGTTGAAAAAAAATGGCGTGAAAAAATTAACAGGACTGGATTCAGGATAGTTGATTTCTTTTTGCCACAGAGTGAATTAATGAACCTCGTTGTGGAAAGAAACTCGCAAAACAAAGTTGCTTTAAATGGCAATTTTGAAAAAGCTGAAGAGTTGTTTGAAGAAATCAGGGCACAAGCAGGTACAATCGATCCAACCTTGTCTGTACATGTTGAAGCAATTAAAGCCAGATCTTTAAAGTCCTTACAAGAACTGGAAAAGAAAATGCTTCGGGCAGAAAAAAGAAAGTTTTCGGATCATGAAAGACAGATACAGGTCATAAAAGCTGCCTTATTCCCAGGCAATGGGCTTCAGGAAAGAAAGGAAAACTTTAGCGGGTTTTATGCTAAATGGGGAGCAGGTTTTATTGAAGAACTGTACAAAAACTCCCTGGCATTTGAACAGGAGTTCACGGTTCTAACGGAATCATAATTTCAGTCTCATTTTAAATAGCGTACTTTCTCCATTATCATTATCAGCTGCCAGGTGCAAAATGACTTTATTACCGGATATATTTTCCACGCAAACCGATTCGATTTTTTGTTTCTTAAGATCTTTGCCTACGCTCGAGAGGTTAATCATTTGATCCGGCTCGAGGGACTGTTTATTCATTTTACCGGAAAACTTATTTATCCAACCAAGATAGCTGTCATTAATGACTCCGTCCTGAGTTGCACTGGGAGTATCTTCCTCTGATGCCGTAAAAAAAAGCATGTCTTTTTCTTTCAGGTAATATAATCCTGAAACACCGGCAGCATTTGAAGAGCCAAACAAAAGATCAATCATTAACAGCGGTGTGGTTTCATATTTCAATAAACTATCTGATGCTACAATAAGCTTGTTGATTTTATTTGTTTTATTGGCCCTGTTGGCCAGGACTAGTTTTGAATTGACAGTGGTAAGACCTTCAATATTAATTTCGGGAAGTGAGTTTAATCTCCAGAGTAAAAAAGATAAGTCATCGCTTTTGTAATCGTGAATATGAGATAGCGGAAAGTAAAATGATCTTTTCCGGTTTTCTGCTGAGCACGAACCCATGGCGTATAAATAACTTTCATGATTGATAGAAACAATGGTAGATGATTCTATGTCTTGTTTTACATGTTTCGATATCCGTTGACTTGTATCAGGCATATACTGTACCGTATCGAGTAAGTTATAGGCGGTATCTAAAATCAATAAATAGGAAGCATCATCACCCAGGAGATAAATTTTTCCATCGTTATATTCAATGGTCGAAGCTGAAGGAAAATTGCTTAAATGCTTTGCTTTGATAAGTTCGAGGTTTGAATTTCCTCCATTGCAACTATTGATCAAAGCTGTTAGGCCAGCCAGCAGATTGTAAATGACTAATTTTTTCCTGTACCTCATTCGTCAATTGTTGCTTGTAAGCTGCAATTCTCTTACCAACTGTTTCATCAAAAGCACCAATTATTTCAGAAGCTAATATGCCGGCATTTTTTGCAGCATTTAACGCTACAGTAGCCACCGGAACACCATTTGGCATTTGAAGTATAGAAAGAACAGAATCCCATCCGTCAATCGAATTACTGGATTTGATGGGCACTCCAATTACTGGCAACGGCGTTATCGCTGCTATCATTCCCGGTAAATGTGCTGCGCCACCCGCACCTGCAATGACAACTTTCAAGCCCCTTTCTTTCGCCGATTGGGCATAATCAAACATTCGTTGCGGAGTACGATGTGCAGATACTACAGTAAGTTCAAAGGAAATCTCAAAATATTTTAGGATATCTGCAGCAGCTTGCATGATGGTAAGATCACTATCGCTACCCATGATAATTCCAACAAG
>DAIQPL010000087.1:0-8200 GCA_036787395.1 Flavisolibacter sp.
GCACCTCTTTGTTCAGGTTTTTAAAATTGTACCATTCGTCTGTACGAACCCATTCTTTGGGAAGATGTTTTGTAGACGAATGCGAAGCATCAACAACGTGAAGAGTTGCCTGTTGTATTTTAGGATGGCTTTGAAAATAACCACCTACAAGGTTGCCATACCATTGCCATTTATATTCAGCATCTGTAGCGGCATGTACCCCTACAAAGCCACCGCCTGCCTTGATGTAGCGTTGAAAGGCGCCTTTCTCATCGGGGCTCAGTAAAGTGCCCGATGTATCTGTTGTATTCAGGAAAACCAGTGCCGCATAATTTTTTAAAATCTCATCTCTAAAAAGTTTTGAATCAGTAGTTGTATCAGTTAAAAAATCATATTCAGAACCCAGTTTTTGAATAGCGGCAATGCCTGCGGGGATTGATTTATGATAATAGCCGTTTGTTTTTGAAAAGATCAAAATCTTTGGCTTTGACTTTATATACCAGGACTGAAATAGTATCAAGCCGGCAAGCAAAAAAATTGGAAGAAAAGTTTTTACCTTTTTATTCATACGCGATATTACAGGTTTCCCTTTTTTAATTCGCTAACTGCATAATCGGCAGCCCGGGCTGTTAATGCCATATAGGTCAATGATGGATTTTGACAAGCAGATGAAACCATGCAGGCGCCGTCAGTAACAAAAACATTTGGAGCATCCCATACCTGGTTCCATTTATTTAACACAGAGGTTTTTGAATCATTGCCCATCCTTGCTGTTCCCATTTCGTGGATCCCATGGCCCATTGCATGTCCCTGGTCCCAGGTATCTATATTTTTTAACCCCGCCGCTTCCAACATAGCTTTACCTTCGGCCACCATATCCTTTCTCATTGCGTTTTCATTTTCTTTTAATTCAGCATCCATAGAAAGCACATTCAGACCCCATTTGTCTTTCCTGTTTTTATCTAACGTTATTTTATTGTCGTGGTAAGGCAGTATTTCACCAAAACCAGTCATGCCTATGGACCACTGGCCTGGTTCTGTAAGAGCATCTTTATATTCTCCACCTATATTTAATTCGGCCACTTCTCTTCCCCATCCTGTTCGGCTAGCGCTGCCCTGGTAGCCAAAGCCCCGCAGGTAGTTTCTTTTATCGCCTGAGAGGTTAGCAAACCGTACAATATAAAATCCATTGGCTCTTTTTCCATAATAATACATGTCCTCATAGCCATCTACTTTAGCAGAAGCACCGCAATTGTAATGATGATCCATAATATTATGTCCCAGTTCGCCAGAACTGCTCCCTAACCCATCAGGCCAAATATCAGTTGCGGAGTTCATCAGAACCCACGCAGAGTTCAAAGCAGAAGCATTTAGAAAAACAATATTGGAATAGAACTCATAGGTCTTGTTATTTTCTGCATCCAATATTTCTACACCTTTTGCTTTTTTAGTGTTTTTATCGTACAATATTCTTGTTACAATTGAATAAGGTCTTACGGTAAGATTTCCTGTTTTTAGTGCTGCCGGCAAGGTTGACGATTGGGTACTGAAATAACCTCCGAAAGGACAACCTTCCCAGCAACGGTTACGAAACTGGCATTTTGTTCTTCCTTCAATGGGAGCTGTAAGGTTGGCCACACGCCCGATGATCATGTGACGCTTCATTTTTTCTTTGATCCTTGCCGCCACGTCTCTTTCCACACAATTCAAATCCATGGGAGGCAAAAAATTGCCATCAGGCAATTGAGGTAAACCTTCCCTGGAACCACTGATGCCGGCAAAGCCTTCTGCATAATCATACCATAAGGCAAGGTCTTTATAACGAATAGGC
Source organism: Flavisolibacter sp. (assembly GCA_036787395.1). GTDB lineage: Bacteria > Bacteroidota > Bacteroidia > Chitinophagales > Chitinophagaceae > Flavisolibacter. The sequence goes on from DAIQPL010000087.1 coordinate 1,811, forward strand.
CAGTCTATGGCTATACCGTCTTTAGCATTGGCTTCAAAATCGAGGTCACTCCAACGATAGCTTTGGCGCCCCCATAGAATTGAGCGGCCCCCTAATTGATAACTGCGCCACCAGGTAAATGGCTTCACTTCGGTATATGGGCATTCTTCTTCGTTAACCCAATAATCCATTACAGGCCCTGAAAGAGCCCAGCCACGGGCTATTACAGGGTGCGTTTTTTTTTGTTCGTATGTTGCGGAGCCCCGATGGTCTTGTTCCCATGGTGCCCGGCCCGCTGTCTTGTAATCTTTAACGTGTTCAAAATTTCTTCCGCGTTCCAGCATTAAAACTTTCAAACCTTTTTCGGTCAATTCTTTTGCTGCCCAGCCTCCTGATATTCCTGAACCAATAACAATTGCATCAAACTTATTTTGTGATTGCACTTTTGAGTTTACGTTGAGTGAGTCACCCGGCATAGTTTCTGGTTTTTTGGTAGTAGTTAAATAATGAGGGAGTCAACATTTTTTGATTGGATGTATCAAGCAACCCCGCAGTAATTTACATTATTATTTGAATGCGTGCTTTGTTATAAAAAATGATTTTTACAAAAAGAACTGGCACGATTTCAAAAGAGATTTCAATAGTTCATCCACTTATTTTGTTTCGGTTTTATCGCTGGTACTTTCTCTTTATAGACAGACTGGTTCCAGGAAATTTTTTGAAACATTGTTGATAGTTATTCCATTAATTTATTGAACGGAAGAAATGAAATGGTATTCTCCTGATCCTGTCTCTGCTACCGCATAGCCTTTTTCATACCGGGAGACCGAAAAATTTTTCCCGCTTTCTGTGACAGGATTATGTTCCTTCGACGGAATATAAATAGTCGCTGTTGCATTAGCAGGAATAATAACATGAAGTATAAATTTGTCTCCCTCTTTCTTCCAATCGCTAACGATATTGCCCCTGACTGATTGATAACTTCCTTTGGCCCATGTAAGACCTCCTGCGGGCTGAGGCTTGATAATAATTTTGTCGAATGCCGGCGCTGCTGGATTGATCCCCAAAAGAGAACGGTAAAACCATTCGTCGATAGAGCCAAACATGGGATGGTTTTGCGAAGGAGAAGCTTCAGGATAGGCCCATGTTTCCCAAAGCGTAGTGGCATTATGGCTGATCATATTGAGCCACCCGGGAAAGTCAGGTTGATTTGCTACCTGGTAGGCGATTTCGTTAGCATCATTTTCTCTAAAAACATCAAACATCATTTTTGTAGAAAAAATGCCAGTAGACAGGTGCCGGTTATGACGGCTGAATTCATCCATCAATACCTTCCAGCTCATTTCTTTTTCAGGAGTAAGGCTATACCACAAAGCAAATATTTGTGCACTTTGTGTGGCATTATCAAAACGACCCGTTGCATGTACCAGGTATTTTTTTATTATAGCTGCTTTGATCTGCCTTGCCAGTTTGTTGTATTTGAGTGAATCATCCTTTTTATTTAAAATGCCGGCAAACTCTTCTGCCAAGAGGGCATGATGATAATAAAAACAGGAAGCGGTAAATGCTTCCGGCTTTGTATCCAGGGCCTCATGGTCACTGATATCCCAATGGAATAAACCGTCGTAGGCCTTTGCCTGAAGAAAATCCATTTGTTTAGTAAAGGCCTCATAATTATTTGCTATCACTCTTTTATCACCATAGTAATCGTACAGCTGCTTTTGAACAAACGGAAAAACAAGTTGCCAACCCAATGGTCCGGAATCATCACCGTATCCCTTGTCGGCTATGCCTGTAAAGGGTGCAATTTCAGTAATGCCTCCCTGGGGTCTTTGTTCATTGGCAAAATCACGCACTGCTTTGTTGTAAAACTGCGCCATATCATAGTTATAAATAAAGGAGTTAGCAGTTGCCACTATATCGCCACCATAACCCATTTTTTCCCGTGCAGGACAATCGGACTGCACACTAAATATATTACTGAGGAAAGTCCATTGAATGACTTCATGAACTTTGTTGAAGGATTCATTCGAGCAAGCAAAGGACCCGGTTTGTTGAAGATCGGTATTCATGCGAAGGCCTTCAATATCTTCTGTTGTTGGTTTACCGGGCCATCCTGTGATCTCGACGTATCGAAAGCCGTGAAAGGTAAAACGTGGCGACCATTGTTCTGTTCCTTCACCTTTCAGCGTGTATTCATCTTGCTGCCAGGCTGTTTCTGGTGCACCGGGCCCGCCTTTGATACCTCCTTTTTTTATTTGTGTAGCGACAGACGTCAGATAGTTTAAGGTTCCATTCTTAAATACATCTTCACCATAGCGTAGCGATACCTTTGTTCCTGCTTTACCCTTCACTTTAATCCGCGCAACTCCAGCAAAATTCTGACCCATATCTACGATAAAAGTATCTTTTCGTGGCTCGGTTATTTTAACAGGCTTCACCAGCTTTGTAATTCTTATTGGCGGTTGCATTTGGGCAGTAAGCACACCCGACGGACCTTGTACTGCTACAGCATTTTTCCAGGAAGTTTGATCTGCGCTCAATTCATTCCAGTTCTTTTGCTCTAATCTTGCATCATATTTTTCACCGAGGTAAACATTGTTTTGCGTTATGGGTCCAGGCGCCGTAAGCCAACTTTCATCCGTAATGATTTTATCTTTTGAACCATCTGTGTATAGTATGTGAAACTCTGCTTTTACACAGGGCCGGCCAGTTTGTTGGTAGTCTCTTAAATCCCAACGTCCAAATAATTTAAATGGCAATGGATTCCACCAACCGTTTCCTAACATGACACCTAGTACATTTTCCCCTGAATTCAGCAAAGATGTTACATCGTATATGGAATAAGCCACTTGCTTTCTATAAGTTGTAAAGCCCGGATCCAACACATGATCACCTATTCTTTTACCATTGAGCCAGGCTTCATAGTATCCAAGACCAGATATATATAACCGTGCAGTTGCTATTTTTTTAGAAGCGTTGAATGTCTTTCTCAACAAAGGCATCCTGTCCGGCTTATAGTAATCTTCATCTTTTGCCGGATTTGTACTTCCGTCGTTAATCCAACTGGCAGTCCAATCACTTGCTTGCAACATAGCGGTTTCAAACCAGGCTGGTTCACTCCAGGAAGACGCATTACCATCCTGGTCGTAAACTTTTACACGCCAGTAATAACGTGTAACTGAATAAAGTGCCTTGCCACCATATTCAATATGCAAAGTTTGAGACGAAATCACTTTCCCGGTTGTCCATAACTTGCCTTTGCCCGCATTTATCTCTTTTAAATCATCACTCAAGATTATCTCATAAGCTGATTGAGACTGGTTTCGTTCTTTTGAAACGAGTGTCCAGCTAAAGCGTGGATGGGTTACATCAATTCCTAAAGGGTTTTCTAAATATTCTGTTTTCAGAGCACTCAATTGCAAAGAAGATCCAGCGTTTGAAACAGAAACCATTATCAAAGAAAAAGCGGCAATCAATAATCGTTTCATGATCTGTTTTAGAAATAATAACTACCAGGGTCTTATTGAAACTTTGATCATTAAGGAAGCAGGTTTTTCTCTGTAAAAGAAAGAGGGTATTCAAAAATATAGGTACCTGATCCTAGTTCTATTTGTACATTTTTGCCCACCTGTTTTACATCCTTAAAAACAGCCTGCAAACTTTTACCGCTTTCCTTCACTTTCTCTGTCTCTGTATTTGGAAGTTGAACGGTGCCGGTGGTATTAGCCGGAACGGTAACAGAAAGAACAAAATTGTTGTCTTTTATTTCCCAACCGGATGCAATAGTCCCGTAACTGCTTTCATAACTGGCTTTGGCAAAGGATATTCTTTTATCAGGCTGTGGTTGTATCAAAATATGTTTATAACCAGGTTTACCGATTTCTATTCCTGCTACAACACGGTACATCCAATCGCCAATAGCACCATAAGCATAATGATTGAACGAATTCATACCCGCATCCTGAAAAGTGCTGTCTGTTTTTTGTCCATCCCATCGCTCCCAAATAGTAGTAGCGCCCATTTTTACAGGATATAGCCACGAGGGAAAACTTTGTTGCAAAAGAAGATCATAAGCTACGGGCGTTTGACCATGTTGCGATAATACGTGACATAAATAGGGCGTTCCCAGGAATCCTGTTGATAAGTGATTTCGCCTTCTCTTTATATCCTCTGTTAGATATGCAGTAGCCTTTGGTTGCATCGCCTGTGGTAACAGGTCAAACATTAAAGCCAGTACATAGCCAGTTTGAGAATCAGAAAAGATGCGTCCTTCGGAGGTAACATAATTCTTATTGAAAGCTTCTTTTACTTTTTCAAACACGCCCTGGTAAGATTTTTCATCTTCTGTTTTATTGAGAACAGCAGCCGCTTGTGACAACAGTTTGGCAGAATAAGCATAAAAGGCGGTAGCAATCATATCGGGATTAGTATAGCCATCAGGTTCTGTATGACTTTCCATCCTCGGTTTATAATATAACCAGTCTCCAAATACGCTGCCGCCCTTCCATATGGAGGAATCGCCTGCTTTTTTGCGAATGTATTCCACATAAGCTTTCATGCTTGGGTATTGTGTTTCCAATATTTTTTTATCGCCATACACCTGGTACATTGTCCATGGTGCAATGGTACTTACGTCGCCCCAGCCGGCAGAAGTACCGCTATTATTCTTTAACACATCAGGAATAACAAAGGGTACTTGTCCATCGGGATATTGGTCTGCTGCAAGGTCTTTCAGCCATTTAGTAAAGAAAGCTGATACATCCATGTTAAATGCTGCGGTGCGGCAAAATGCCTGTGCATCTCCTGTCCATCCAAGCCGTTCATCACGTTGCGGACAGTCCGTTGGCACGTCCAGGAAATTTCCTCTTTGTCCCCACTCAATATTATGTTGTAGTTGATTCACTAAAGAATCTGAGCAGGCAAAGGTCCCGTTAACGGGCATATCTGAGTGAACTACTATACCTGTGATACTTGACGGAGATAATTCGCCTGGGAAACTATCTAAGGCTACGTAACGAAAGCCCATAAAGGTGAAGCGTGGTTCATAGGTTTCTGTTTCACCGCCTTTCAATGTATAATGTAAAGAAGCGCTGGCCGCCCTTAAGTTTTTTGTATAAAATTCTCCAAATTTATCAAGTACTTCTGCATGCCTTACTGTTATCGTTTGACCTGCATTTCCTTTGACTTTAAGTCGCACCCAACCAACCATATTTTGTCCCATGTCAGCTACTAAAGTGCCCTTGGGTGTACGAAATATTTTTACCGGCGTCAATTCCTTAATTTTTCTAACAGGCACTGTTTCCATTGCAATTAAATTGCTGTTATCATATGTTGCTACCTGTACAGACTTCCATGATGCATCATCAAAACCTATTTTATTCCAGTTGGGTATTTCTTTGGTTGCATCATATTGTTCACCATCATAAATTCCATTTGCAACAATAGGCCCTTCCTGGGTTCCTTTCCAGGTATTATCTGTTATCAGTAATTCTTCGGTTCCGTCGGTGTACCTAATATGCACCTGGCCTAACAAACCCAGTTTCTTACCCCATATTCCCCAATTCACAACCCATCCTAAAGAGCCGCGATACCACCCGTCGCCTAACATAGCACCGGCAGCATTCTTACCTTGATTTAGTAAACCAGTGATATCATATACCTGGTATTGCAGTCGTTTTTGATAAGATGTCCAACCGGGAGTAAGTAAATAATCACCTACTCTTTGACCATTTATATAGAATTCATAAAAACCATGGCTGGTTACATACAATCGTGCGGAAGCAATTTTTTTCTGCAATGAAAATTCTTTTCGTACCATTAAAGCAGGTATGTGTCTCGTTGTATCCTGTACAGGTTCTATCCATTGCGCTTTCCAATCATTAAGACCAATCAAACCAGTTTCGAAAAAAGCAGGGCGGCTCCATGCTGACTCTTTGTTTTTTCCATTCCACACTTTCACCTGCCAATAATATCTTTTCGCTGTTTGCAATGCAGGTCCTTTGTAAGACACCAGCACTGACTCATCCGAAGAAGTTTTCCCACTCTCCCATACCATGTTCTTCTTAGAAAACTTGTCGTCTGAAGCCAATCTTAACTGGTAGGCGCTTTGGAGCATGTCTCTTTCTGAGGATTTAATCTTCCAGCTTAGCCTGGGTTGCAACTCCACTATACCCATGGGATTTGTCTTGTGCTCACATGACAAGTCATATACCATAAAATTTTGCGCCCGAACAGCCATACAGAATAAAAAGAAAAAAGCAAGGCTTATAAGTTTCATACTTCTTTTTTAAATGTTATTCTACAAGAGACCCTGATTATTCCAGTAGAAATTTCTAAACGGATTTAGGGTTTTCGATAGCGCTTTGAATAATCATCTATGACTAAAATCCAATCTTGTCCATAGCCTTT
>DAIQPL010000087.1:8300-14038 GCA_036787395.1 Flavisolibacter sp.
GATAGCGCTTTGAATAATCATCTATGACTAAAATCCAATCTTGTCCATAGCCTTTAGTTGGAGGGTCGAATTTTTTGGTGCCCGTGTTTGCAAATGTGCCAACGTCTTTTGTTTTACCATTCCGCGGATTATACCAATAGGTTTGCAAACTATCGCCTTTAATTTTATTCATTGCAACAGTAAAAGCTTTGCCAGCTACTGAATAAATAAACGCATAATCGCCTCCTCTTGTAGCCTGGACGCGTTCCGAAGGAGCATAATTATTTTCCTGAACCAGGGACTGATCTGGCAAACGATCCAACACTGGATGAGACTCCAACAACTTTCTTACATAAGTCATTTGATTGGCTCCGGGCAAATCCAAAGCATCATACCAATACATGCGTGGGCTATTAATACCTTCCCTTTTAGGCGAATACATTTGCCATATATCGTGACAGCCATATGTATGTCCGAAGGCACCGGCAAATAAATCGAGGTAAGCAAATTTCCGAACATCATAAGCACTGGATATCCCTAAATCCTTAGCATTAAAACAAACAGGATGATCTTCATAAATGGGCTCTGCATCCATTACCGGTTTTACCGGTTGCATACCATATACCTTTTCAATTTTATCGTACACAGCTGCGTCGCGGCAATGGCCGTTTTGAAACATATTGAAGCTTAACCATGGCTCATTATGAAACCACTCTGCAGAACCTAAAGAACTGGGCTGTGGATGGTAGCTGATGATGGCTTTGTTATTAGTTACTTTTTGTATGGCATAACCCATGGACCGCCATACAGCAACATCTTTTTCATTGCGGGGATTGCGATCACCACCTAATATCCAGATAACATTTGTTTTGTTTTTATACCGGTTAGCAAGCCAGCTTGCATAAACAGCAGCATTTTGCTCATTAAATATTTCAGGGCCCTTACCCCAGCCGTCTTTATTTAGTTTGTCTCCCCACGTTGGCAGTAACCCGATATTAATGCCGTAATCATCTGCCTTGTTGATGATATAATCTACGTGTTCAAAATATTTTTCATTAGGTTTTGCAGGATCATCATTAACAAGTGGTGTTTCACCATAAGCATTTGGTTCATGCAAACCGTCCAACTCAGCCAGCACCACGGCTTGTATGATAGTAAATCCCTGCTCACTTCTTTTTTTCAAATACCTGTCTGCCTCTTCACGGTTCAGCCGATGAAACAATTCCCAGGCTGTATCTCCCAGCCAAAAAAAAGGCTTACCATTCTTCAATAAAAAATGTCTGTCAGGACTGACGGTAAATTGAGCGCCTGTTGTTAACGCCATAAACATTAAAACAAGTAATATGATTTTATTCTTCATTTAATTTTTGACATCTTCAATGCTCGTCGATATTAATTTATTTTTTTTCACCTGGTAAGGCAAACGCTACATAACTATCACCCGACCTGGTACCAAGTTTACCACCGCCACACGCAATTACCACATATTGTTTTCCATTTACTTCGTAAACAGAAGGGGTTGCAAAAGCCGGAGCCGGTAAATTTACTTCCCATAATAATTGTCCATTTCGTTTATTAAAGGCCCGGAACTTTCCATCTTTTGTAGCTCCAATAAACAGGAGGCCCCCGGCCGTAACAACGGACGCGCCATAATTTTCTGTACCTGTTGGTTCTTTTGTGTTTTTAAATGCCGTATCATGACCCAGTGTTCTTTTCCACACATACTCACCGGTGGCAAGGTTAATTGCATTTAGTGTACCCCACGGTGGTGCTATAGCAGGATAGCCTTCTTTGCTTAAAAATTTATTATACCCTGTTATAGAATAAGGAAGTTTAAAAACATCGTCTTTTTTATTGTCTTCGAATGGCCTTGCTTTCTGATGTTCTACACTTAATACGAAGGAAGCAATGGCTTCTCTTTCATTTTCGTTTAATTGTTTAAATGCAGGCATCATTCTTCTGCCTGATTGCAACAGGTTATGAAGAGAAGCAGTTGTGTATTTTTTTTCTGACCCAATTAACGAAGGAAAATTGCCGGAACCTTTTCTTTCCGGGCCATGGCAAGTCATGCAATTGCTTTGATACAACCGTTTTCCTGCCTGTTCATAATTTTCTTTCAGTGGGCGTTTGTTTTTGATATCGACTATTGTTAAAGCCCACGCCATTTCATTGGCATTGACATATAGTATTCCAGTTTGTGGATCAAAGGAAGGTCCACCCCATTCACCTCCCCCGTCAAGCCCTGGAAAAACGACTGTCCCCTGAAGTGAAGGTGGATTAAACATGTGATCATTTTTATAAGAGGCCAATCGCTTTTTGACATCCTGGTAAGAGCTATCCGGAAGAAGCGGATTGATATCATTTTCTGTAAACAACTGCCGCATAAAGGGCTTAGGCCATACAGGATAAGGCTGTGTAGGGGCTAGTTTCTCGCCTTTTAGTTCGGAGGAATCGGGAACCTGCTTTTCTACAATATCGTAAAAAGGCTTACCTGTTTCCCGGTCAAATAGAAAAATGAAACCCGTTTTTGTAGTAATCGCTACAGCATCCGTTTTCTTCCCTTCTTTATTTATAGTTACCAGTGCCGGTGGTGAGGAAAGATCCCGGTCCCACACATCATGGTGAATTTCCTGGAAATGCCAGAGACGCTTTCCTGTAGTAGCATCTAATGCAAGCAAACAATCAGCAAAGAGGTTGTTACCGGTTCTTTTACCTCCATAAAAATCATAGGAAGCAGAACCGGTGGAGGCAAACACAATCCCTCTTTTTTCATCCAAACTAAATCCGCTCCAGGCATTAGCGCCGCCAATGAACCGGTAAGCGGCTGTATCATCCCATGTATGATAACCCTCTTCACCCGGTTGGGGAATTGTATGAAAGATCCACCGCCGTTTTCCTGTGCGTACATCGTAGCCACGAATATGCCCGGGTGCTGCCAAAGCACCCTCGTCTACGCGTGAACCCATAACCAGGAAATCTTTATAAATAATAGGTGGGGAAGTGGATGTAATGAAAAAATCGCTGACATCCCTGTCAAGGCCTTCATGCAAATCAAGCGTCCCATTATTGCCAAAACCTGAAACAGGTTGACCATTGCTTGCATTTACAGCATAAAGAAGCGAACCTGCTGTATAATAGATGCGTTTATCATCAGGATTTTGTTCATCTTCCCAATACGTTAATCCTCTTGAATTGTTCAAAATGAAAAACATTTGTTTATCAGTGCCTAGTGAATCAAACGGATTGAACACCCATTTTTCCTGCCCTGTAGCAGCATCCAAAGCAAAAAGTTTCATTTGCGGAGAGGTGCCGAAAAGAACGCCATCCACTATAATAGGATTGCATTGAATTTGCGAGTGATGGACTGTGTCAGCATCACCGGTATGGTAGTCCCAGGCTATCTGCAACTGTTTTACATTACCCGTATCTATTTGTGACAGGGAAGAATAATGAATGCTTTCCGGCGTGCCTTTGTAATGTTGCCAGCCAGAATATTTTTCGCCAGACCGACAGCGACAAAAAAGGAGGCAAAATAAACCGGGCAATACAGCAATCGTTATTCTCATAATAATGAAATATCAGTAATAACCCAGTTGACAGGTTATTGCTATTTTGAAAATTACTGATTTTACAAAGAAATAATTGCTGTAATATTCTGCTTTCTTAAACTATCATTAAAACCATGGGAGTCCTGTAGGTTCTTGATTTGAGATGAATAATTAATTTATATTAGGCACTGAATTACTCGTCATGAAATTTGTAACGGCTGCTTTCGCTTTATGTTTTTGCTGTATTTTGCTTGAAGGCTGCCACTCCCCTTCCTCCACTTTATTTAAAAAGATACCTTCTTCCCATTCAGGGATATCGTTCAATAATAAGATCGTAGAAAATGATTCTATCAATCCTCTTGATCTCGAATTTTTATATAATGGCGGTGGTGTGGCCGTAGGAGATTTCAATAGGGATGGCCTGCCGGATCTGTATTTTACAGCCAGTGAAACTTCCAATAAGCTTTATCTAAACAAAGGTGGTCTTTCTTTTAAGGATATTACAAGTGAAGCTAAGGTGACAGGCGAAAATGAATGGGCCAATGCGGCCTCCGTTGTTGATATAAATAATGATGGATGGGAAGACATTTATGTTTGTACGAGTATAAAAAAGAATGCTGGGCAAAGAAAAAACCTTCTTTATGTCAACCAGGGATTAAATGCTAATAAAGTCCCTGTCTTTAAGGAAATGGCCAGTGAGTATGGATTAGCGGATACCAGCTATTCGGTGCATGCTGCTTTTTTTGACTATGATAACGATGGTGATCTTGACATGTATCTGGTGACCACGAGGCTGGCAAAAAGAGACGCTTCCCGCTTTAGTGAACAGAAGGCTGACTCTAATTACATAGATATTGACAAACTTTTCCGCAACGATTGGAGCCAGGCACTGAATCATCCTGTTTATACAGATATCTCCAAAGAAGCAGGTATCATACACAGGGGATATGGTTTAGGCGTTAGCATTGCAGATATCAATAAAGATGGTTGGAAAGATATTTATGTGACCAATGATTTTTATACCAGCGATGTTCTTTATATCAACAACAAGAATGGAACCTTCACCAATAAAGTGAACGAGTGCTTTAAACACACTTCACAAAATGCAATGGGTAATGACATAGCGGATATCAATAATGACGGTCTTGCCGATGTGATAGCGGTAGATATGAATCCAGAGGACAATTTCAGGAAGAAAAAAAACATGAGTGGCAATAATTATTTTCTTTACCAGAACATGCTCTATGAAAAAATAACCCTGCAATACGTTCGTAACACCGTGCAACTGAATATGGGCCCAAGGGTCAATAGCAATGATTCGATAGGCGAACCCGTTTTTAGCGATGTTGGTTTTCTTACCGGCATGGCTGAAACGGACTGGAGCTGGACACCTTCTATCGCAGACTTTGATAACGATGGAAATCGCGATGTGATTATTACGAATGGCTATCCAAAAGATGTTACCGATCATGATTTTACAGCCTTCCGGACTGAAGTCCAGTCCGTAGCCAGCAAAGAAGAATTGTTAGATGCCATTCCTCAAATCAAAATAGCTAATTATGCTTTTCACAATAAAGGCCAGCTAGAATTTGAAAACAGTACAGAAAAATGGGGCTTACAAGAACCAGCTTTTTCTGCGGGGGCAGTGTACGTAGATCTTGATAAAGATGGTGATCTCGATTATGTAGTCAGCAATATTAACGATGAAGCTTTTATTTATGAGAATACTACCAATAGCAAGACAAAGGTGGCCGCAAATTTTTTGGAGATCAGTTTTGAAGGAGACAGGAATAACGTAAAAGGCATTGGCGCCTGGGCTGAAATTTATTATAAAGGAAAGCTACAGGTGTATGAGAACAATCCCTATCGTGGGTATCTTTCAACCGTAGACACCAAAGCCTTTTTCGGATTGGATACAGCATCGGTCATTGATTCAGTTATTATCCGGTGGCCCCGAAAAAAACAAATAATAAAGAACGTAAAAGCAAACCAGTTTTTAAAAGTCTCTTTTAAAGACGCCGATATTGAGGATAATTGGATAACGCCCGCCCTAGTATCAAATCCTTTATTCAAAGAAGTTACGCAATCCTATGGCGTCAGTTACCAACACACGGAAATGGATGTTATAGATTTTAATATTGAGCGACTATTACCTCATAAGCTTTCGCAATACGGGCCCGGACTTGCTGCAGCTGATATAGATGGAAATGG
>DAIQPL010000331.1:0-4512 GCA_036787395.1 Flavisolibacter sp.
CGCCAATGGAGAAGCATGCTCACTGATGAATGCTATTTTCTTTCTCATGTTACCAGGTTGAGGGTTAAACAATCAAGGCAGTTTGACATAGGATGTGGTTGCATTTATGTCTTGTGCCCGCGCATATATGGTTCGCTCAAATAATTCTTTCCATTCTTTGATAAATCTCTGGATATGGAAGCGTTCTATGGCTATCTTTTTTCCTTCCTGGCCCAATTGAATAGCCAGCTTTTTATCGTCCAGCAAAACTTTCATTTGGCGAATGAGATAACCAAGGTCAGTATGTATAAACCCAGACTTTTCATTTTGAATAACAGAAGAAAGTTCTGTCGTAGCCATTCCCACAACCGGAAGTCCAATCATCATGGCTTCGCAAATGGCCAGTCCCAAACTTGTCCATCGTATAGGATTAAAAAAGAAACGATACCTGCTTGTAAACTCTGGTAGCTGTGGATGTAAAACTTCGCCAATTCCCAGTTCCCCTGTTCCCATGCCTACGAGGTCTAAAGGCACTTGCTTCCTTGCTTCCAAAAAAAGATCAAGGCCTAATAATCTTCCCCGTGAAGGCAGGTTGTTGATCACAACAATTCCTTTTTCCAGTTCTCCGGAATACATTACATGATGTTCCGTTACACCATGCTCTATTACTGTTGTAGGTACAGGACCATTGTTCCACATTAACTGGTTAAAATGAGTAACGTGTACAAAGGAGATGGCAGGGTTTTGCATAATGTGAATGGCATCGGTTGGATGCTGTGTTGGTGGGTCGTGTTCTAAGTAAACACGAGGTAAGGCCCTTTGTTTTTCAGAAAGAATTTGGTATTGATCAATTAAGTAATTGCGATTGGTTTGAAAAAGAATGCAATCAAATTCCATGTTCTTTACTTCTTCTACCTCTACTTCAATTACATTTTTTCCAAAAGGGAAAGTGGAACCTCTGCCATAATAACCTTCTTCTTTTCTTGTTGTAGTTACAGGAATATAAATTTCATAATCGCCTTGTGAGAGAAAAAAAAGATAGCTGCCATGTATATGCCAGGTAAAAATTTTCATGTATTGATTAAGTGTGCAGGATGTACATGAAAGATTCGCACCAAATAGCTGAAGTGTTGATTATGCTTGCGTTACCTAAACAGCTCTTCTGTTTTTTTTGGGAACGAAAAGCGAAAATCTTTCCACATGTGCATAACTTAAATTTCTAAAACGGAAGTAGGCCGTTAGACACATCATATTAATATCGATGGAAAGAAGTGCCTAAGGAAGTGGTGTGAATAATCGGTTTTGAAACAGTAAAAAGTTTTTGTTATGTGCCGCTTTAAAACTTAAAATCGGTGAGCTGTGCTGTATTATCGATGAGTAAGTTCTTATTGTTTTTTTCCGTTTTTATCTTTGCGTCAGGCAGGATTCGATTTATTGATTCGTGTCAATTTTATTCTTTGAGCAATAAAACGGTTGAAACTTTTAAATGCACTAACCCGCATTTAAACTGTTAGCTACCAAGGTCCATATCAGATGAATTTGAAACCATCAAAACATTTATCCCAAAAACAAATTACCCGGGGACTCCATCTCGTAATAAAAGACGGTCTTTCTGCGGAGGCTATGTCCGCACTTACTGGCGGCACTTTTTTAGTTGCCATGGCTCTGCAGTTAGGCGCTTCTAATTTTCAGATTGGTTTATTGGCTGCACTGCCAACGCTTACCAATATTTTTCAATTGCTGGCTATATGGCTGGTACAGAAATACAATAACAGGCGGGCCATTACGGTTTTCAGTAATCTGTTTGCACGATTCCCGTTGCTTATTATTGGCTTATTGCCTTTTTTATTTACTACCGGTACCAGTATACAGGTGCTGATCTTTCTTTTATTCTTCCATTATTTTTTTGGTTCAATAGCAGGAGCCAGTTGGAACTCCTGGATGAAAGACCTCGTGCCTCAAAAAAAACTCGGTGTTTATTTTTCGCATCGGGGCCGGGTAACCCAAACCCTGAATGTTGTAATCAGCCTGGTGTTGGCTTTGGTTCTTGATTATGTAAGAAAATATTACCCGGGCCATGAGGTTGTCACCTATTCCACGTTATTTATAGCCGGTGGAATTTTTGGATTGATAGGAACCTGGTTTCTTTCACGTACGCCCGAGCCACAATCATATTTAGCAAAAGAAAACCTGGTGTTGCTTTTTAGCAAGCCATTGAGAGATCACAATTTCAGGCGTCTTTTAATCTTTAATTCTTCCTGGTCATTTGCTCTTAACCTGGCAACACCGTTCTTCACAGTATACATGCTGAACACGATTGGCTTGTCCCTTTCTTACATCATTGCATTTGGAATTCTAAGCCAGCTGGCCGGTATATTTGCTATAAAGCTTTGGGGTAAATATTCTGACCAGTACAGCAACAAAACTATCATCCGCATTGCAGCACCGGTTTATATTCTTTGCATTCTAGGATGGTGCTTCGTTACAGTGCCTTCATCACATACCGTAACTATTTTATTGATTGGTGTTATTAATATTTTGAGCGGTGTTTCTTTATCAGGAATTAACCTTGCCATGAGCAATATTGGAATTAAACTGGCGCCGAAGAACGAAGCCATTGTGTATATTTCGGTAAGAAACATGATCGTGGCTTTTATTTCTGCGCTTGGCCCTTTACTCGGAGGGTGGTTAGCTGATTTCTTTTCGACCCGCAGCGTTTCTGTTTTGAATCTTCTTGAATTGCATAACTGGACTTTTCTTTTCGTGATGGGCGGACTGTTAGCGATTGCAGCTCTACGCACTTTGCGCCACATAAAAGAAGAAGGTGAAATAGAAAAAGAGCAAGCAGTTGCCGAGATGAGTATAGAATTCAGGACTACTTTAAAAGAAAGAATGACGAAGGAATCTATATTGTCCCTGTTATATTTTCCCATCAGTTATCCCATTTATTTGAAAAAGAAAATGATCAACCGCATGGAACGCAGGGTGGTAAAAATGCGTAGGTGGAATAATAGCGCAATCCAAACCAGGAGAGCCTAGAAAGACCGCCTGTTTCCGCCATCCCATTGTTTTTTTCATCTCTTTACACGGTAAGTATCTGTTGTCATGAGATAACGGTTTTGAAAGAGTACAATACAGCCTTCAAAAAATCTGCTGCATAGACATTTGTTTTATCCGGGCGCCCGCTCACGTCTAATACAATGTGAGTTCCAAAAACCTTTTCGCCGAATGAAAATAACCGTGCACAAGCGAGTGATGCCTTGCTGCGCCACAGGCAACAAGGGAACGGTGATAGTAATAACTGCAGCTAAGCACCAGAAAATTTACGCCGTAACTCTACTAAGGGTTCATTTAAAACTACTCAATTCTCCACTTAAACGGGTCCAAACATTGGAGTTCAATTTGTTTTCGGTTATTTTTCTTGCACAATCCTTTCTATGAAAATCAGTTTGGCCGGTTTTCTATTTTTTGTTGCCTTTTTTTTACCCACCTCTATTGTTTTTGCTAAGGAAATTACTGTTTGTAGTTCAGGCTGTGCTTTTAGTTCTATACAGACGGCTGTTGACAAAGCTGCTGCCGGGGATACCATCCTGGTAAATGGTGTAATTACAGAAAGTGGCATTTTCATTTCAAAAAACATTACCATCAGGGGACTTGGCCAAACGGCTACTGTGATACAGGCGCATGCCGAAAGAGGAGCCGCCCGGCACCGGGTTTTTTATATCAGCGGCGGAGCGATTGTAGTGATTGAGCAACTGACCATTGAAAATGGAAAAGAAGGTTCAGACCCTACCTCCTGGAGAGGGTCAGGCGGCGGTATATTGATCGACGGCAGCGCCACTTCTGTTATTTTAAGATATGTTACCATAAGGCACTGTGATAACGACGGTTCAAACGGGGCTGGTGTTACCTTAGGCGGAAACGAGACCTCTCTCGACCTGGACAATTGTGTGCTTGATAACAATATATCCGAAAACGGCTCGGGGGGAGGACTATTTTTAGCAGCCCGTTCCGGCGATTGCCTGGTACGCAGCACTGCTTTCAAAGCTAATATTGCTGCTAACGGGGATGGCGGTGCAGGACTTATAGCAGATGGGGTATCGGTTGCTTTTATTAGTTGCAGCTTTACCGGTAACCAGGCGCTGAATGGTCATAATGGGGGTGCCATTTACGCCGGCAGCGCTGAACCCACTTTTAATAATTGCCAGTTTTCGTGGAATACTGCTGACAAAGAAGGAGGAGCTATGAGGATAGGCGGTGCCAGTATCGCCAATTGTTCTTTTCTTTTCAATACAGCCGTTAATGGAGGCGCCATAAGCCGTGGGCCTGCACCAGCCAGCATGGAACTTTCTCTTTTTAACTGTACGCTTTTGAATAATACCGCAACCGGTTTTGCACCGGCGGGTGCCGGATTGCATAATGCTTCACCGGCTTCGGGACCAATACACATGGTGAATACGGTTATAGAAAAAAGCACGTCTGGTATTGATCTTTACCTGTATACTGCCTCCAGTTTAAGCACCAATCAGCAAA
>DAIQPL010000088.1:0-4252 GCA_036787395.1 Flavisolibacter sp.
TAATTATTAGTGACAGACACGGAATATATGCCACTATCAGAAGCATTGAAAGATGATGTATACGCGCCTGCTATAGCCTCTCCCTTATTATACCATTGCAAATAACCCTGTGCAGTGGTAGATAAAAGAACCTGCTGACCGGAACACAAGCTGACCGGATTGTTGGGGGTTACAACTGGTATTGGCAAAACCACGTTATTAATAAAAATATTTACTTTAACTGATTCTCCACAACCATCTGCATTGGTAACTTTAGCACTGTAAGCGCCGGTGGATTTAGCAAAATAAACAGTGTCACTTGCACCACTTATCGCTACTCCATCTTTTCTCCATTGGATGAGGCCGTTTTGCCTAACCGCTAGTTTTATACTATCTCCGGCACACCTGTTACCATTCCAGTTAACTAAAACATCAACAGGAAGTATTGGAGGGGTAATGCCCGATAGCCTTACGACGGCCACACCTTCAGGACGAATATCTCCGCCTGCAAGTAGTTGACCATTTTGCAAAGCCAGTCCTTTCATATCAGCAAAAGATCCCGGTGTGCCTAAATTGAAAATTACTTTGCCCTGACCGTAAAAGTCATTGTCAGGGGTACCGTTACTATTAAATCGTATTATTTCAACACCATGGCTATAATTCGAGGCGATCGTGGTTGACAGAACCATTTTTCCGTCGGGTTGTAAAATTGATGACAATGTGTACGTGTAAAAACCGTCAGGATGGGTCACTATAGCTGTGCCCCCGGTGCCGAAACTGTTGTCGGGGGTGCCATTGCTGTTATATCTCGATACAATAATTTCATTATTATATCCTTTTCCACTAACAATAATTTTTCCATCCGGCTGCTGAGTTACAAAAGAAGAATACTGTAGCCGCGATGAGTCTAATACTTTGCCTTTTAATCCAAAAGTTGTATCAAGGCCTCCATCGGGATTGTACCTGGCGAGGGCAAAAATTGATTTACAATACAGGTAAATCCCCCCATAATGATCTTCCTCTGGTCTGCAATCATGGCTATAGGTTGTGGCAGCTACCAGGATTTTTTCGTCTTCTTGAATGGCAACATCATTTGCAGATTCGTAATAGTACTGGTTGAAAGAATGTCCTCCGAGCGTACCAACAAAGTGACCGAAACGGGATAAAATATTTCCTTTCTGTGCAAATGCGCTATCCACGCTCCCATTGACATTAAACCTTACTACATTAATTACCGGAAAATTCTGACCATCATTTTTTAAACCAATAACAATAATTTTTCCGTCCGGCTGAATACGGAGACCGTTTGTATTATAATAGTAATAACTACCTCCTGGAATAATAGTCTTTCCATCAGATCCAAAACTATTGTCTACGGTTCCATTGGTGTTATATCGTGTCAAAAGCAGGCTTTGGGAATAATTAAGTGTACCTGCAACAACAATTTTTCCATCAGGCTGCAAAGCAACCGTGCTGCCAGATACATTTACTTGCGCAATTGACGTGGTTACCCGTCCTCCTGATCCAAATGACAAATCGAGGCTGCCGTTGCTGGAATAACGCAGGATAATTAAATTATTGTTGTTTCCATTATACCCGTTGGTTAGCTGTACAATTTTCCCGTCCGGTTGTACAACAATATTATTACTGGTTGCGTAGTTTGCATTGTCGGTTAGTCCTACTGCCATCCCGGCATTACCAAAACTGGAGTCAAGTATAACTTCGCAGTTTTGCGACCATATGTCTATTCCGGGTAGAATAATTATCAATAGCGTAAAAACTTTTTTCATCTTATTACCATTTAATGATTTATAAAAGGGCAGATCAGAATGCATTTCGGGCATCAATTTCCCGACTCTGGAGCCTTGTTTTTTTGTAATAATATAGTCTCAATGTTCTGTGCTACCTGTCTTCCCTGCTGCAGGCCTGCATCCACCGAAAACTGGTAATGAATACCCCCATACATTTTGGAATCGGCCGCTTCTTTCGCCATTTCGTAAAAAGAAGAATAGGTTCTTGAAGCC
Source organism: Flavisolibacter sp. (assembly GCA_036787395.1). Lineage (GTDB taxonomy): Bacteria > Bacteroidota > Bacteroidia > Chitinophagales > Chitinophagaceae > Flavisolibacter. The sequence goes on from DAIQPL010000088.1 coordinate 2,004, forward strand.
ATTCCCAAATAATCATAAGTATGATCTGTAATCTTATACCTGTTTCCAAATTGAACAGTTAATACTTCTGACACAGCTCCAGCCAGTGCTGCAAATCCCGATGAATATTCGGGATGTGGAGGCGTAGGCAAGGCGGGCAGCCAGTCAGAATGTCTCATTACTTTGCGCACGTAGGTTACAGGCCGCAGCAGGTTATGGATATATCTTGTCTTCCAGCAGCTGATCCAGGCATCATTTAACGACATCCCGGTAAGAGCATAGACATATGCAGCTTTTTCAAGTGGCGTTTTTTCCTCTTGAATAACCTGGCGTAGAATATTTAGCCAATGGCCCGGAGCACTAATTCCCGGATTAATATCTTTCCAGAAAAGAACAATCGCTTTTTGCTTAGGTGTAAGATTCTGGGAAATAGTATACACTTTGTTTACCTCGCTGTAAAACGCGGAAGCACTATCTTCTGAATATGGAACGGGAAAGGGTGGCTGAGAATTTTCAGTACTGCCTGGAACGATGGTCCTGAGGTTACCCCAATAAGGAGTAACCAGTTTAGAAAACGAAGGCGGTGTGGGTTCCCATTTACCCGGTCCTGTTGGTGCAATAAAAGGATCATCGGCATGACGGTAGCCATCTGTTTCAGACCATTCAAACACCCTTTGAGCCATTCTTTTTCCAAATGCTGATGACCGCTCAATAGTGGCCGCATCGGTCTTTTTTCCGAAGCCCGTTTCTATAGCCTGTTCCAAGGAATCAATAGCTATCTTATTTGAGATATTCGTGAACGGAAACATTGACTTGTTCATGTATGCCATAGCTGCATTTACACTGGATGGCCAGTGGTACTTTTTGTCTTTCTCTAATGTTAAGATATCAGGCATAAGTTTCAACGGCACGGCTGAAAACCATTCATACCCATTTTTGCTTAAACCAGGAACAATAGCTGCGTATGCAGCAAGGCCACTGTAGGAATATACTCTCACAAAAGGCCCGTTGAAAGAAGCTGTCGTATTGCTCATCAACCTTATCTGCATCATCATCCATTTATCCAATACATCCGACGAATAAGATAATGCATCCTGACTTAGGTCAATATGAACACGGGTTTGGCTACTTTTTTGGAAAGCAGGTAAGAATATAAAGCTGAATAACGCTATCACCAACCTTGTAAAAGCGAGAATAGTTTTTCTCATAATCTGCCATTTTTTATTATAACATGAAGGCAGGATTTAAAAAGTATCTGAAGGAAGAGAACTTTATTATTTCAAGAAATGGACAATAAAATGAGGTTATTCAAAAGGTTGGAATGCAATTTAATTCTCACGCCAATTCTATTTTTTTTGATCGGCTAATTGCTCCCGAATGAAGACATACGACTGCTGTGGACAGGTGATTGCCTTTTGTCGACGAAAGGCTAAGTGGGTATTTGAAGACAGAGAAAGTAAAAATGAGGCTGTTTAGCAATAATACCCACTTCCTTTCTGGAGTTGTTTTGATTGCGACCATGAGGTAAGTCTAAGAGAATAATTGTGTACTTCTCATTAAACGTAATAATTCAATATTAGGTAACAAGTCTTTTTAGGATTATGCTAATGTGAGGGTCCTTTTGAAATTCATTTCCTCCTGCTCCATAAAATAAAATCAGTAGAAGATATTTTCTCGATCCCTAACTGTCTGAGCATGGTTACTAACTGGCCGCGGTGATAGGTGCCGTGATTGAAAACATGTAAAAGCATTTGATATACCGGCTGCTTAAATTGTTCTCGTTTTGTATTTTGATAAAGAAAGACGTGCTGCAGCATGTGTTCCTGTGCGTTTATTATCCACTCATTCCATTGCTTATTTTGATGAAGCAGGTTACTGGCAGCGTCTTTGATATTTCCGTTAAAAGCTTCACTGGGCCTGATTATCCGCTCACTTAACTTCAGGCGCTGCCACCAGATGTATTCTGCATCCCACACATGCACAACAGTTTTAAATAAGCTATTAAAACTACTTGGTACTTCCTGTGTTTGTTGTTCTTCTGTCAACAGGTTGATTTGATCTAATAACAACTGGTTTGCCCACATATGATAGGAAGACAACTGTTGGAGTAGCTCTTTCATTTTATTTTTTGTAGACTACATTTGGCAACACGAATTAACAAAATCGAACTCATCTAATGGATAAAAGTTTTTCACTTCAGGGTTTTGGTTCGGCGGCAATTCATGCAGGACATCAACAAGACCCACAATATGCTCATCAAACACCAATTT
>DAIQPL010000088.1:4352-9967 GCA_036787395.1 Flavisolibacter sp.
GCAATTCATGCAGGACATCAACAAGACCCACAATATGCTCATCAAACACCAATTTACGCATCGAGCACTTATGTGTTTGATACAGCGGAACAGGGAATGAAACGATTTAGCGGGCAAGAAGAAGGGTTTATTTATTCCCGCTGGGGTAATCCTACACTTGCCGAGGCTGAAAGGAAGATTGCTGCTTTGGAAACCTTTGGTTTAGATACAGAAGTAAAAGGCATTTTACATGCTTCCGGAATGGCTGCTATTTCTACGCTGTTATTTTCCAATTTGAAAGCAGGCGATAAAGTACTCTCTCATTTCTCTTTATACGGCGGTTCAAATGAAATTTTATACAAGGTATTGCCGGAATTTAATGTAATGCCTGTAATAACGGATTTAAGAAAATTGGACAAGGTTGAAGATATCATCAAAAAGGACAGGTCTATCAGGTTAATGTACCTGGAAACGCCGGCCAATCCCACCATTCAATGTGTAGATATAGAGGAACTAAGTAAGATTGCAAAGCGTTATAAACTTATTGTTGCCTGTGACAACACGTTTGCAACACCTTACCTGCAACAACCTTTTAAATATGATGTTGATTTTGTGGTTCACTCCACTACAAAATTTTTAAACGGCCATGGAACGGCAATCGGCGGAATTTTGCTAGGTAAGGATATTGAATTTATGAAGACGAGGGGCACCAAAGTACACAGGCTTCTTGGAGGTAATTCTAATGGGTTTGATGCATTCCTTGTTATCCAGGGAATCAAAACACTGGAAATAAGAATGGACCGCCATTGTAGCAACGCCGTGGCAGTTGCCCATTTCCTGGAACAGCATACTGAAGTTGCCAAAGTAAATTATTCCGGTCTTCCTTCACACCCGGATCATGCTGTGGCAAAAAAACAAATGCGGCACCCGGGAGCAATGTTAAGCTTTGAGTTAAAAGGCGGTTTACAGGCAGGTATTAATTTCATGAACAGGTTGCAGATGTGTGTGCGTACCGTTTCTTTGGGCACTGTTGATACCCTGCTTTCGCATCCTGCCTCCATGACACATTATAGCGTTCCGAAAGAACAAAGAGAACAATATGGTATAACGGATGGCCTCATCAGGATGAATGTAGGCATAGAAAATGTACAGGATATTTTAGCAGACATTGAACAGGCATTAAACGGTTAATTAAGATTGGGATGAACATTCAAATAAGAAGAGCAGTAAAAGAAGACTGTCCGAGAATTTTGGAATTAGTTCAGGAACTGGCCACTTTTGAAAGAGCGCCAAAAGAAGTGACCGTTTCTTATGACCATTTTGAAAAAAGTGGTTTTGGAAGCAGGCCGGTGTGGTGGGCCTTTGTAGCAGAAGTGGATGGAAAAGTGCAGGGCTTTGCTTTGTATTACATCCGCTTTAGCACCTGGAAAGGGCAACGGATGTACCTGGAAGATTTGATTGTAACTGAAGAAATGCGAGGCAAAGGCTTGGGCAAATTGTTATTTGATAAACTAATTGCGGAAGCCAAAAAAAGAAAATTGAATGGCTTACAATGGCAGGTATTAGAATGGAATGAAACGGCTATTAACTTCTACAAAAAATATGATACTTGTTTTGATCCTGATTGGGTGAATTGTGGCATTACATTTTAATACTGCCGGTCGATTATATTGTAAGTGAAGTACCCATAATGATCGCTATTAAAATAATAATACTGAGGCTGGATACAAACCCGATCCAGGCCCACTTCACTCTACGCCGTTTCTTGTTATCATTTATTAAGTAAGCAATTAGTACCCCTATTGAACTTAGCCAAAATCCCAATGAAAAACCGCCTAAGTGAAAGCCTTTTTCATTAATCGTTTTTCTAAAAAAAAGAGCAAGTTTTTTGTCATTTAAAGAACTATCCGGAGAGATTTTTTTTTTCAGTTTTTTCTGTGCCAGTTTAAAAACAATCTTCCCGTTAAGGCTTAACTTGCCACCATTTAAAGTTTCAAAATCTCTTATGCTGATTTGGGAAAGAGTTAGTACTGAAATCTGATAGCCATGATTGCCAGTTGGCAAAAGAATCTCTGATGCTTTTATTGGTTCTCTACCAGTAGCAACAGACTCCAACATGGCTGTCAAACCCCAAACAAGAACAAAAAACTTTTTCATCAAAGCGAATTGCTTTTTTGTACGTTACTACCGCATAATCTTATGCTATAGATTCAGCAGTAACATTTTTATCGATCTTCAGGATAAGTCCTTGTAATACTTTGCCAGGACCTATTTCTGTAAATTTTGACGACCCATCAGAAATCATAGCTTGTACAGACTGTGTCCATCGGACAGCTCCTGTTAACTGATCAATCAAATTTTGCTTGATCTCGTCTTTATTGATTACTCCTTTTGCTGCTATATTCTGGTATACAGGGCACGAAGGCGAATGAAATGTAGTAGACCCAATTGCCTGCTCCAATTCCTGGCGGGCAGGCTCCATGAGAGGAGAGTGAAAAGCACCTCCGACCGGAAGCACCATAGCACGTTTGGCGCCTGCAGTTTTCATTCGCTCGCAGGCTACCTCAATTCCTTTTATACTTCCGGAAATAACCAACTGGCCTGGACAATTATAATTGGCAGGCACCACTACCTCACGTGTTTCCTCCTCAACTTGTTTGCAAATTTCTTCCACTTTTTCATCAGCTAATCCCAGAACGGCAGCCATAGTAGAAGGATTTTGTTCACAGGCTTTTTGCATAGCCTGTGCCCGAAGACTGACCAGTTGCAAAGCGCTTTCAAAACTTAAGGTTCCATTAGCCACCAGTGCTGAAAACTCTCCTAAAGAATGTCCTGCAACAGCGTCTGGCTTCAAGTTTTCAATTCCCTTGAAAGCGATGATAGAATGAAGAAAAATGGCGGGCTGCGTAATTTTTGTTTGCTTTAGGTCTTTCTCGGTCCCGTTGAACATAACATCTGAAATTCTAAAACCTAATATCTCATTGGCCTGTTCAAATATTCTTTTAGCAAATGAACTGTTATCATAATGCTCCTTTCCCATTCCCGGAAATTGTGCCCCCTGCCCGGGAAATACAAATGCATGTTTCATACGGCAAGATTACTAATTAATCCAACTCAGCTGTAATCAATTTGAGGAACTCGTTACGGGTAACATGGTTATTCAGGAACTCGCCATCAAACGATGAAGTAGTAGTAACTGAATTTTGTTTTTGAACGCCTCTCATCATCATGCATAAGTGTTTTGCCTCAATTACTACTGCTACACCAAGAGGGTTAAGGCTTTCTTTGATAGCTTTTAAAATTTGTGTAGTGAGTCGTTCCTGCACCTGCAACCGCCTGGCAAAAACATCCACCACTCTTGCTAGTTTACTAAGGCCCGTAATGTACCCGTTGGGTATATAAGCAATATGCGCTTTACCGAAGAAAGGAACCAAATGGTGTTCGCACATAGAGTATAATTCAATGTCTTTTACAATAACCATCTCACTGATATCTTCCCTGAACCTTGCCGAATTTAATATTGTGACCGCGTCTTGTTGATAACCTTGCGTCATATATTGCATGGCTTTTGCCATACGTTCAGGAGTTTTGAGTAAACCTTCCCGTTCTCCATCTTCGCCTAAGAGAGTAATAATGTTACGATAGTTAAACATCAACTCTTCCGTTGTTTCGCGATCAAAACTTTCTTTTTTATGAAAAGCCATTCTGTTTAAGATTTAATGTTTTTACATTCATGATTTCTGTTCCTGAACTTAAATTCTTTTGCATGAACATTTCTTTTATGCGGGGTATTCTACAAAATTGCGGGGTGTTTCAAATAAGCGGATATACAAACCCAGGGAAGCGTCAATATGTGGACGCAAAAGGTCATGGATCACAATGGCAATATTCTCTGCCGTTGGGTTTAGAGTTTTAAATTCTTCAGTATCTATATTTAAGTTTTTATGATCAAATCTTTCCAACACTTTTTCACTTACTAAATCTGATAATAGTTTTAGATCCATTACAAAGCCCGTGACAGGGTCTACCTCTCCCACTACTTTTATTTCCAATTCGTAATTATGACCATGATAATGAGGCAGGCTGCACTTGCCAAACGTAGCTGCATTTTTTTCATCGGTCCATTGTTGATTATATAAACGATGTGCAGCGTTAAAATGTTCCCTTCGTATGACAGCTACTTTTTTACTCATATAATTAGTAACTCAACAATTGTGCAAAGGTAATGGTTGCTAAAAACTAATATTAATTCCGATTTTTGAATATGCAGATCCTTCTTTGCGCCGCCACTGAGTTTGAAATTAAGCCTGTTATAGATTTTATCAAAAGTAAAAACCTGACAAATACCAGGACCCTCATCACAGGAATTGGTTTGGCTGCGGCTGCTTACCAGATTACGAAAGCGGTATACCTCCAAAAGCCACAATTGATTATTCAGGCAGGAATAGCCGGAAGCCTCGATAACCGATTTCCTTTAAAAAAAGTCGTAGTTGTTAAGAACGATACCATTGGGGACATTGGCGTAGAGGAAAACGGAAGTTTTAATTCGTTATTTGACCTGCAACTGAATGGTAGAGATGCTTTCCCCTGGACAAATGGCCAGTTATGTAACCGGTCTGAAATTTTAAACCAATTGAATTTTTCGACTGTGAACAGTGTGTCAGTTAATGAAATTTCAACTAATAAAAAGAGGATTGAATATTATAAAAACAATCTAAAAGCGTCTATCGAATGTATGGAAGGGGCAGCTCTTCACTATGTTGGTTTAATGGAAAATATTCCTTTCCTGCAAATACGTTCTTTATCGAACTTTGTTGGAGAAAGAGATAAAGATAAATGGCAGATAAAAGAAGCTATTTCTAATCTGAATCTTGAGTTACAACGATTAATTTCAAAATTGACGGACGTATGAAACTAAGCCTGGGCTTTTCTCCTTGTCCTAACGACACGTTCATTTTTGACGCATTAGTGAATAAAAAAATTGACACCAATGATTTCGATTTTGAACCCATACTCGAAGATGTACAAACGTTAAATGAATGGTCTTCCCAAGGAAAACTGGATGTAACAAAACTTAGCCTCCCTGCCTTGTTTGGAAATCGTGATCAGTATACCATTCTTAGTTCAGGTTCTGCCTTGGGAAAAAGTGTAGGGCCTTTGCTCATTGGCAGGAAAATGGTTGATGTGAGAGATGTAGCGCATTGCACTATTGCTGTACCAGGTGAAGATACTACAGCTAATTTTTTACTAAGCTTTGCTTTCCCAACCGTAACTAATAAACTGTTCATGCTTTTTTCTGACATAGAAAAAGCAGTGCTTGAGCAAAAAGTGGACTTAGGAGTAATTATTCATGAAAACAGGTTTACTTACCAACAAAAGGGCCTGCATAAAATTTGTGATTTAGGAGACGTGTGGGAAGAAAGACAAAAGGCACCTATTCCCCTTGGTTGTATTGCCATTAGAAAGACCTTTGGTATCAATGTGAAGCACAAAGTCGATGCGCTTATCAGGAAAAGTTTGGAGTATTCTTTCCAAAATTATCCTGTCGTGTCTGATTACGTTAAACAACATGCGCAGGAAATGGAGGAGGAAGTAATGAGAAAGCATATAGAACTCTACGTAAACGATTTTTCTAT
>DAIQPL010000088.1:10067-13865 GCA_036787395.1 Flavisolibacter sp.
ACTCCATTTATGCAGCCCTGGTGTAGAGCCGGTGTAAAAACTTCGTTTTTTTTAATCAGGAAAATATTGGCTTTAGAACTATCGCAAATGTGGTTGTCGCTATTTAAAACCATGCAATCATCAAAGCCATTATCCTTTGCGTAAAGATCAGCTAAAACATAGGCCAGGAAATTAGCGGTCTTTAAATTGGCTATAGCGTCTTTGGACTTTCTTGCATAAGGATATAAATCAGTTATAAATCCTTTATCATTCCAATCATTAGCATCTTTAGATAAGGGCACTGCCTCTATTACAAACGCCGATAAGTTATCTCTATCCCGATAAACGGCCAACCTCACCCTGGCTAAATCAGTACAATCATTTTTTTCACAAAGGTGAAGGATAGCCTCGGTTATTTGTTCGGCATCAAAAGATGACTTGATCTTCAAAAGTTGCAAGCTTAAAAATAATCGTTCAAAGTGCAGGGCTGCAAAAGGAATTGTTCCTTGATGCACTTTAATGGTTTCAAAAACCCCGTCCCCGTATTTAAAACCCCTGTTTGCCACAGTGAATACAGGTTGATTGGAAGGAACGAGCTCACCATTAAAGCAAACAAAATTCATAGTTCAAATATGAAATAAAAAAGCCACCCGGCATAAGCAAGGTGGCTCAAAAAATTAAATGTAGGCTTATGCCTGTTCCACTATTCCTGCTTTTACAGCATACATTACTAAACCCGCCATAGACTTAACGCCTGTTTTCGTTTTTAGTTTATCCCTTATAGCTTCAACTGTCCGGGGACTAAGGTCAACGATATCTGCAATTTCTTTAGTACTTTTTTCTTCGCACATGAGCTTTAAAATAGTGATCTCCTTATCAGTAAGATGCACTTCCTGCATAGGCGCTTCTTGTGGCCTCTTGGTACGTAAGCCGTTCAATAACGCTTTATTTGTAAGATCATTAAAGAAAAATTCCTGTTCATAACAAGTCCTGATAGCCTGGTAAATAGTTTCAGAATCAGATTCCTTAGTTAAATAAGAGTTAGCGCCAATCTCCATCATTTTAGTAATGATGGAAGGGTCATTGTTCATAGAGAGCATAATTACCTTCATTTCGGGGTATAACTTCTTTATCTCTGGTAAAGTAGTATAACCATCCATTATGGGCATATGAATATCCAGTAAAATTACATCGGGCTTTATATGCTTTAATAAATTCATCAATTGCATGCCATTTTCTGCTTCAGCAATCATTTGAATGTCTTTACGGCTTGAGAGAGAGGTTTTTACACCTGTGCGGAAGAGCGCATGGTCATCAGCAATGGCAACTTTAATAACAGCGTCGAGATTTTTCATAAGGAATTTTTTGTTAGGCTTCTATGGTTACAAATCAACTGCAATTTGGTTAAAACAGGGTGAATTTAATATAGTATTACTACGTTATTTTTCATTGTGGAAAGTACGATTACTTAGAAAAAATCCACTTCCCAACTTTATTAACGGGAAACTTACCAATTTACATTTTAGTAAAGTTACGATACCAATAGTAAAACCTGAATATTAAAAACAGGGCGATACTGCTCTTGTACCAGCATAGCTAAAAGGTAGTTTTGTATCAGAAAGTTGATTGAAAGGACCAGTCGTCAAGTCTAACTATCCAATGTCCTAACTACCGTCCAGTAAGTTTTTTAAATCCAATACTTTTGAAAACCAAGGCGTCTCCTCCGAATCAATCAACTTTTTCTTTGCTATCAATTGCATCGATCTTTAATTTCTAAAAATTAATTTTGTAACCGACAATGGTTACTATAAGTTGAAGTACTGAAATACTTCCCCGGAGAACCAAGATTATTTGTTAAGTATTTTCTCGGCAACAATATAAATCCGCCCATCGCCCATGGTAAACTTTTTCTTACGCGGTGTACTATATATCTCCTTTGTAGCAAGGCCAGCTTCTTTAAACATAACTTCCAACTCATCCAGCGTAAAAACAAAATCTACGCCTTTTATAACTTCTATGGAACCATCTTTGGCGATAACTGTTTGCTCCGACTCTATTCTATTAGGGTGAAACAGAAACTTGTAATCCAACAAGTATTTATAATCGTTTACACGATACCACTCTTTTTCACGAAAATGCCTGATTGCTATTTCGGCAATCATCCAGGAATTAATGACTAATACTCCCGTCGGTTTCAAATGAGATGTAATTTTTTTTAGAAGGGAAATTGACTCCTCTTTATTGAAAAAAGCAAAACTGTTTCCCATGCAAATGGCAGCATCATAGATCCCGGATAATTCCACTTCCAGGACATCAGATAGAATCGCTTCAATCGCTAAGTCTTCCTCCTTAGCAGTGCTTTCAATTTCCTTGATATAATCTTTGAGATTATCAACAGCAGTTACCGGATGATCTCTTCTCGCTAGTTCAATAGAGTGACGGCCATAACCGCACATAATATCTAAAACTCTTCCACCTTGTTTAATATTTCCGATATCCTGTATGAAATCAACTTCAGCTTCTGTAAGCCCATTTGGAATAAGTCCCTTCCACACATGTTTGTAAACGCCCTCAAAAAAGGCATTATTGATATTTCCGGTTGGTAAAGCCATGACCAGTTTTGGGTTATTCCAGTAGTTTATTTCGCATAGCATACATTACCAATCCGGCAATGGTTTTGGCGCCAACTTTCTGCTTCATCTGCTGGCGTATTGTTTCTATGGTTCTGGGACTCAGGAACACTTCTTTCGAAATTTCTTCAGTGGTTTTGTCTTCTGCTATACATTTTAATATTCGAACCTCTTTTTCAGAAAATTTAATGGGGTTAGGATAAAACTGACGCACCGTTTTTTTGTGCTGTAGTTTCAACAGAACTGCCTTATTCACCAGGTCATTAAAGTAAAAGTCATCATTCATGCAGGTAAGGATTGCCTGGTAAATCTCGTCGGGGTCAGTGGTTTTAGTAAGATAGGCGTTTGCCCCCATTTCCATCATCTTGGTGATCATCTCCTGGTCATCATACATGGTTAGCACAATGATTTTAATTTCCTCATACTCCTTTCTGAGAATGCCAATGGCATTTACGCCGTCTATTTCAGGCATACGTATATCCATTAACAAAACATCAGGCCGCTTTAGTTGCAATTTGTGCATAAGGTCCTTGCCATCCTCTGCTTCCCATAAAATTTTAAGGTAATCACGATCTTTCAAAGCCATCTTTATACCATCCCGGAAGATCTTATGGTCGTCGGCGATGGCCACTTTTATTTGCTGGGCAGTCATGGAAATTGGTTTTAAGTAACTGAGGTTTAAGCAGTAGAGGCGACAAATCTAACAGTTTTTTGTTCTGAATTACAAGGATAACAAAAAGTTTATTTTCATTCAACGTAAAAAAGCAATTAGTATAATCCCGCCTCGATGCTCGTAAATTTACGATTCTATTCCAGTTTTAAAAGCTTTCATCAAAATTGTTTCAAAACCTATTGCCACAGCTTTTTTCCGCTAATACCTTGCAAGGATAAACCTTTAGCTAAACGACTGCCGGCAACATACGCAGACAAGCTGATTACTTTTTAAATAAAAATTGCGGTCGGAAATTTCCCCGGTATTATCCGTAAAATTACTAATTTCATAACGTGGGATTACGCAATCTTTGTTAGTAGCATTACTACAACTTTGGCCTGTAATGCCCATAGAAACTAAATTATTAAAGAAATAACGGATTTAACTAAGACACGAACCTGTTGAGAACAGGTGTTAGACAAGCAATATTTACACTGTTAACAAAAACTTACTGTCATGACTAAAAAAGTATTTCGC
>DAIQPL010000332.1:0-4482 GCA_036787395.1 Flavisolibacter sp.
CGAGCGGGCGAAGAAATTTATATATCTAATTAATTTGTTTTCAATTTATTTGAAGCAGTAGTTCGAGTCCCAGCGGATCACGAAAGAATTTTTGAAACTCGCTTTAGTAGCGGGTTTTGTCGTTTTAGGCGTTTTTGGTCAATTTTAACAAGTCTGCACCCCAATCTGCATTTGGCCTAAATTTATTCGTGAAATAGAAGTAGATCATGTTAAAAACAATCATTATGTTAGCAGTTTCAGTTTCATTAATTTCAATTTTTTATAAAGTTTACCTTCAAGCCAAATTGAAGAATAAAAATAAAAAAACATCACCTGATATTTTTTTTAGAAGATATTACAGTGTTACGTCGTTGTTTCCAATTCCAAAAAAATTTATAGCAACGCGGATCGGGGTTTAATCAAAAAGGCGAATGTAGCATTGCTAGTTTTCTACATTGGACTAGTCTTATTGTTAATCCTTTCAACTATCGATTTTTCAATCGAGAGTAGAAAGTAAGTGTAAGTACGTCAATAAAGACTAATTTATTCCGTTCTCAAACTTTTTACCGGGTTTGCGATGGCTGCTTTTATTGCCTGGAAACTGATTGTTATCAATGCAATCAACAGTGCCGTAAACGCAGCTATTACAAATACCCACCAACTTAAATTAATTTTATAAGCAAAATCCTGAAGCCATTGATTGCTGAAATACCAGGCAACAGGTGAAGCAATAATAATTGCTACTACTACCAGCATTAGAAATTCTTTGGAAAGAAGATTGAATAATATAATAGGACTTGCACCTAACACCTTTCTTATGCCAAATTCTTTTGTACGCTGTTCTGCTGTAAATATTACAAGCCCTAACAAACCAAGACATGAAATGAATATGCCAAGAAACGCAAAGTAGTTGGCAAACTGACTTACTACTTGTTCACTTTTATATAGCTTTTGATATTCTTCATCAGAAAACTTATAAGTAAACGGAACTTTTGGATTGAGTTCTTTATAAACCTTTTCAAGACTTGCTAAAGCCGCTTTCGTTTTTCCGGGTTCTGTTTTCACAAGTGCAATACCTCCATCAAAATTTTCGCCAAGGCGAAGCATCAATGGATTGATAGCCGTATGCAGTGAGTTAAAATGGAAATCTTTTACAACGCCAATAATAGTTCCTTTCATTCCCCAGAGAGTTAGCGACTTGCCAAGGGGATTTTTGTATCCTATAATTTTTAAAGCTGTTTCATTAATAATATAATTCACAGAATCTGTTGCAAAATCCCTTGAAAAATCCCTGCCCCGCAGTATTTGTATATGCATTGTTTCGATAAAATCATAACCAACCCCAACTTGTGTAAAGTCAATATTGGAATTTGGATCTTTCCCTTCCCATAAAACACCGGTAGTGCCGTTATTAATTATTGTAGGTGCATCAGTTGCATGAGTTACGTCTTTTACTCCAGGCATCTTCAAAGCCTGGGTTTTAAATACTGTGTATTTAGATGTTAAATCGCCCTCTAGAGGAATATACAGAAGGTTCTCCCTGTTATAACCAAGATTAAGGGATTGTATATAATTCACCTGTTTACTTACAACGATTGTTCCGATAATAAATACGATGGAAAGTATAAATTGAAAAACAACAAGCCCTTTACGAAACCATAAAGCCCTGCTTGAAAATTTTAATGCGCCTTTTAAAATGCGGACAGGCTTGAATGATGATAAATATATTGCAGGATAGCTTCCGGAAATAAAACCTGTTACCAACAACAATGCTGACAGGCTTAACCAGAAACCCGCATCCTTAAAAGGAATATGAATGTCTTTTCCGGTAATCTGGTTAAACTGAGGCAGCACAAGTGTTACAAGCGCCAGTGAAATGATTACTGCTGTTGTTACGATCAATAAAGCTTCACCCATAAACTGCCTTACCAATGCAAAGCGAATTGCACCTGCCACTTTTCTTATACCAATTTCTTTCGCACGTTTTACAGAACGTGCTGTTTCAAGATTCATAAAGTTGATACAGGCAATCAGCAGAATAAAAATGGCAACAATGCTAAAGAGCTTTACATACTGAATTCTTCCGCCGGATATATTCCCGTTTTTATCTAGATCAGGATGCAGGTAAACATCTCCATAGCGTTGAATACCAAGCCTTACATACACCTGTGAGGTTTGGTCTTTATTATACGTATCAAGAAACCGGCTTATCTTATTTTCAAAGGCTTTTGCATCTGTTCCTTTTCGCAGCATAACGCAGGTAAGTGGTCCGTTATTGGTCCAATTTTTTGCCCAACTATTATCTTCTAAAAAAATCTGCCAGTTTAAAATGTAATCAAATTGTAAAGAACTGCTTGTTGGCACATTGTCAAACACAGCTGTTATTCTTAAATCCTTTTTGTTATTGTAGCGTATTGTTTTGCAATAGCTTGTTGTGGTGAACCAAAAAAATCTTCTGCCATTTTTTTTGAAACAGCAATACCAACAGGTGATTGCAGTGTAGTGGCGGCATTCCCCTCCAGCATAGGATAGGTAAACATTTTAAAAAAATCCTGCCCAGCATGGTTTCCATTTTCTTTAATTATTTTATTGTTCGCTTCAAAGGTGTTTAATTCGTTCCATGCGTAGCCGGTTGCATATTCTATTTCAGGGAACACTCTTTTCAACTCGTCTGCCATCAATCCCTGGGTAGCATACCCGCCACCTATTTGCCCGTCATTATAGTGTCTTTCAAAAACACTGTATAACTGCGAGCCGTTTTTATGAAAAGCATCTATGCTTTGTTCGTCATTCACCCATAGCATTATTATAAGGCTACAGGCAATCCCCAAAGTAAGACCTGATAATTTAATAACAGAGAAAAATTTGTTTCTCCATAGATTTCGCCATGCAGTTTTTAAATAATTTTTTAGCATAACAATGGCTTGATAGTTTTTATAGTGTTCAATAAAGCTTCAACCCGCACAGGAGTGCGACGCATCCGGTTGCGCAGGAAAATTCTTAGCTGTTCTATCCATACCGTACTTTTTTTACTCGATACCGGACTTTTCTTTAGACTCAACAAGTACAACATGCTTTAGCACTCTGCCGCCAACTACAGCTAAGTATATCCATCATTTCACTTCGAATTTATTTGAAAAATTAAATTTGAATGAACATTGGATTTTATTGGCGTTCGAATGAAATCCATCATAATAATTGTCTCTTCTTCCATATTGGTATTCGATCCCTACCATTACATTATCTACGGGGTAATATCTCAAGTTGATCAAACCATATTGCCCCTTCCTGAAAGCGTCAGGTGATTGAAGGTCTGAATTCTTTATGGTTAGCATAGAATACCCAACTGAGCTTTTTAGTTTTTGGGTCCATTCAATTTCAGCAAAACTGAAAAACCCCCATACCGGCAAAGCTTTTCCTTTTGCGGGCGTTAACGAATTTCCCGGGTTGCTTTCTAAGGCAACATCCGGTGAGGGATCGGCAATATAATTTTCACAACCCTCACCATATTCTCCCTGAAATTTAAATTTCAAGCGGGTCCCGGCATTTACTACAGTGCTAAGATTTAATCCCCAGCCAAGATCGCTTCCGCTTAGGTCATATGCCGAAGTATCAGATACATCTTTCCATTGAATACATTTTGCAATACCTCCTATTTGCGTATAACCCCATTTCCAATTATGCCGGTAATGTGTTACCAAATTAGGCAAAGGAAAACGAGGTTTCACGTGGCTAATGTCTATACTATTGGAATAATCAGTGCCATCTGCAGTAGCTCCGGGTCTTTCCAATGCAATGGCAAATCTTTCTTTCCCGGTATTAATTGGAGTGTAGCGGACCTGTATGTTGAGAAAGAATATCCTGGAGCTTGGCCCCCAGTAATCCAATGTGGTGGGAAACACTTCAGTATCCATAAATGTTGATGGAGTTTGCCCGGCGATGAATTTACCCAATTGTCCAAATCCATTCACCAAATGAATAGTGGTTTGACCCACATCTTTGCCAAATCCAAAAAGATCAAAATCAAATTGGGTTTTTAATTCGCCCAATTTTGTTTTTGTACTGCTTCTAACACCAAATCTTGTTTGCCTTACGCTGATGAAAAAATTTCCCGATGGAGCGAATTCATTTTTATTTTTAGGCAATTTGGTCGGCCTCATTACATCAAACCAATCGGGGTTGATGGTATTAAAATTGTAACCGCCATCAGTAAGGATAAAGCCGTATATCTCAAAACTATTTTTGGTTTCCTGTGAAAAGGAAATCACTGGAAAGAGGATAAATAATGATCGAATGAAAAGACCTTTGTTCCATTTCCTTTCACTGATCATTCTTTTCAGTTGATTTATTAAAGCATCGCGAGATTTCTCCAAAAACGTTCCAGGCTTTCGTCGCCTCCAAAAAGTGTAGTGAAGATGGTAGAATCAGCTAATAAAATATCGCCGGCCCGTTCAGCCCTTGGAGGCATCCAGAGAAACATGTTGAATTCGCGATTACCGGCCT
>DAIQPL010000089.1:0-4371 GCA_036787395.1 Flavisolibacter sp.
ATAAAAAAAAATTCAAGCTGTTTGTATGTAGTAGGTACAAATACATTGGACATAATTGATTTTATTCCATCAGGTTATGTTAACGATTACATACAATTCTTACCAATCCTAGCTTAACAAAAACAAATAAATAATCGACTAAAACAACAAAATCAGCAACTACAACTTTAGGTAAGAATATCTTTATCATTGACAAATATTGAAGTGTATAAAAGATTAAAAAATTCATTTTAAAAATATAATATAAAAGAAAAAAATGGAACAAAGTTACTTGGGGAATCACGTGTTAAATTATGGCTTATTTTTGACATGTTCCATAGCTAAATATGTAAAATACATTCAAGCTATTTCAAAATTTTCCCAGAAGTAAATTCTAAATCTTTTTATTTCATACAAAAGTTTAAATGTATTTTTGTTTCGTCAATTCTTAAATCAAAAATTATGTTTAATAACTGACCGAATACATCTCTGGTAGAAAAGAAAAAGTAATAAAATATTTCTACATAATACTCAAATAATATCCTGTCTGTATGTTTTTGGCTGCCTTCTTGCAACGTACTTCTTTCTAATCTTTGATGATGAGTAACTGTATATATGTATGTTTCATTTAGCTTCCCGATTCGATTATTAAGACAATTGTTCCACCAATAAATATCTTCTTTTCTTATTGCATTTTCAATATGGGAGCTTTCTAAAAAGTCAATAAATGCTGATGTACAGTTGAAGTCCAAACGATTAATTTTTGGAATTCGTTTTTCTATTTCTTTTCTTTCGTCTTTTGTCGGATACGAGAGGCTGTCTGATTCTAAAATGATTTCTGTTTTCATCTTGAATATAGTGAGTTTCCCGAAGAGAAGTTGTGCATCAGCCACAGTTATTATGCGAACAATCTGTTTTCATTCAAATATAATAGATAGTTTAACATAAGGTATAAACAAATCATTTGCAGTTTCGCTTTATATCGCCCAACAAACAAACGCAACTCAAGCATGTGAATTGGACAACAAGAAAACGCAATTTCTTATGAGGTAAATTTGAAAAAGCTGATGTAGGTTCTTCGGCTTTTGGATTGTGACCTGTTATTCTCCACTGGTAATACAATCTTCGGTCACACCAATGTTGGGCGCCGCGTCACTTTGAACTAAGTCCTGGGCTAACCGGCGGTTAAGCTGCTGCCCCCAACTGTTAAGGGGTTGTGGATATTTTTGTTAATCAATGGTTGGGCTACCACTCTGTAATCGGGAGCAAGGCAACGCGTCCATGATTTGGCAGCAGGAATTTTTAATTAAGCAAACCGGCTAGCAAACTTTTACAACTTCCATGTTCAACAAAGAACCTAGTTTTTTAATTTTCGATGCAATATGGCCGATACCTACTGCACAATGATGTGCCGGGCCATGACTGTTCCAGTTAGTAACAAAGGCTCTTGCGCCAATTGAAAATTTATAACGGCTGTTGGTGTTGCCGATTTGCAAAATTGGTCCAGGTACCGATTCTGCTTCTGCCACAAGTAGCATCAAACCACTACTCTTTTCTACAACAGAAAGCAAGGTAACGGGGCCATTCTTTACGGACATTTCAACCGATAGCCCTTTCCCGACTTTTCCATGATACACACTTAATGGACGCACCTTGGTTTTGCCTTCTGCAATAGCAATATGGCCGGGACCGTCGTGTCCCATCAGTACTACATCTTCTTTAAAGTCCATAGCATAGCACTCAGTGAAAGAACCACCTGCCCCAAATGAATCCATGATCTTCATGGCTTGGGCATTTTTTATTTCGTATTCACCGGCAACCGGAATACCCCTGGCCGTAAGCAATGAGTTACCGAGAATGATGGAAGCAATTGCTTCTTCATTTTCGGCGTTGCCGGTGCCTTTGTAATAGTAAGCCATTGAACCAAGTTTATACTGCTCCACCAACTTATCTAAAGCCACAGAAGTAATGGCAGCTTTTTCCAGTTCTTCTGCAGGACAATTTTCCTGGATATCAAAAGATTCGGCAAATACGCGGAGTCGATCCTTCACCTGTTGGGAATTAACCTGCTTACGCAACGATGCCAGTTCTTCCACTTCCAACAGTTCAATGTGACCGCCAAAATGTGCATATTGTGTAGTAAGATCGGTATAGATATCGAGCATGCCACTATAATAATGGCCCATGCACCCAAGCCGGTTATAAAACATCGTGTTGGCGACTTTAGCAGCTTCCACCCATTCTGCAATCTCGTTCCAGCTTTCAGAATCGTTGTGCAACATGCCGGTGACCTGGTGGAACTTAATCCCTGCACGATTGAAGACGTTTGCAATTTCGGGTACCGGGCACGCCGAACAATAAGCCAGCCACTCTCCTGTCATCTTTGTTCGATCCGTCATTGCGTTAAAAGAGGCGTAATCGATTGCTGCTTCAGGAGAAAGATTTAGAATTACAATGGGAACTTTAGCTCTTTGTACAACCGGTAAAACAGTTGATGATAAAGCATAAGTGGTTACGTATAAAAAAATAAGGTCAACATCCTCCGTTTTAAATTGCCTGCCTGCGGCGAATGCTTTGTCAGGACTATCAACCAATCCAGCATTTATAATTGAAGGATAAATCAATGAAAGTTTTTGTTCTACGATATTGAGGTATTCTTCCACCCTTTCTTTCAAGCCAGCAAACTGTGGCCAATAGGTGTCAAGTCCAATGCCGAACAAACCAATTTTTAGCATGTTTTTCCGCATTTAATTAAGCGACGTTTTATTTAACCGGGCATTTTGTTATGCCCGTTTGCGATATCACCACATTGTCCAAATTGACAATTGACTCAGCTATACTGGAAGAAACAGTTAACCCCGGTCGATTATCGCAATAAAACAACATTACCACTGCGTTTTATTATCTGTCCATCAACGCCAATTGCTTCCGCGTCCCAACTATATACATCCATTGGCTGTGTCTTTCCGTTAAAAATGCCATTCCATCCTTTCAACATTCCTTTTGCTTCAAACATCAATTGCCCCCAACGATTAAAAACTCTAAAGTATTTCAATTCTTTTATGTTAATGATTAGCGGAAATAAATAATCATTATGCCCGTCACCATTTGGCGACCATGCTTTTGGTACCAATACATCGGGTCTTATTCCTGCCACTGGATCAATTTTTACCAGCAAGGTGTCGATCGTGATACAACCTACTTCTGAAGTCATTGTAATTTTGTACTCAGTGCTTTTATCATGTTGGTAGATGGGGTTTTTAATTGATGAAAAATTTAACCCGTCAGGAGGCAACCATGCATAAGAGTAACCAACACCAAGGGATCTTACCTGCAACGTTAATGGAACATTGGGAAGCGCAGTAACAAAAGGATATTGTATTCCTTCAATCTTTTTTACAATAATAACCATGACTGGTTTTATGGTCACGCATCCTTCCGTGTTTTTTGCGGAAACAAAATAAGTTCCTGCCTGGGAAATGGCGTTTGGGTTAGATAATAACTGGGAACCAATAGCATCATTCCAATAACTATAACTTAAGCCTGGATCACTTCCGGTTGTAATTGATGAGGATGTAATATCAACTGTTGCCGGTTCACACCCAATCACCGGATCGGTAATTTGTAAAACAGGTGAAGCACTAATAATTACAGATACTGGTTTTATATCAAAACATCCTGAGGCAGTAACTCCTTTTATATAGTAAGTTCCGCTTGCAGGAATGGAAGTTGGGTTTGATAGTACATTTGTTGCATTAGCATTATTCCAATAAGAATAACTAAGTGCCGCATCACTCCCGGCTGTTATTTCCGGTGCGGTAATATTTATTGGAGAACAAGAAGGGGAAGGATTGGTAACTTTCAAAAAAGGTGTATTCTGTGATTTTAAAACAGCAGGTACATCTGCAGTACAACCGGTATTATCCCTTATCTTAAAAGTATACAGGCCTGCAGAAAGGTTATTGAATACATTACTTGACTGGAAATTTATACCATCCATACTATAGGTAAAAGGTGAAGAACCATTCGTGGTATTGATTGATATAGTCCCGGTGGTTTGTCCGCAAGGTATATCCTCAGCATTGGCAGTCGCAGCCACCGAGGAAGCCGTCATGGTAACAGCACCGGAGGTAGCACTCAGTGGTGAAGCGCAAGGGGCATTGGACGTCATCACTACCATTACCTGGTCACCATCTGCAAGTGTGCTGGAAGTATACGTGGCTGCACTGGTTCCTGCGTTTACTCCATTGACCTTCCACTGGTAAAGCGGAGTGGTTCCTCCATTGGTGGGAGTAGCTGTAAAGGTCACCGACTGCCCTGAACAAATGGAAGTGGATGAAGCAGACACCACCACCAATGGACTCACCGAGGAAGCCGTCATGGTAACAGCAC
>DAIQPL010000089.1:4471-4586 GCA_036787395.1 Flavisolibacter sp.
CCGACTGCCCTGAACAAATGGAAGTGGAGGAAGCAGACACCACCACCAATGGACTTGCTGTACTCACCGTTACACTCACCGGAGTTCTTGCACTCTCACATCCACCCACTGTTTG
>DAIQPL010000089.1:4686-6768 GCA_036787395.1 Flavisolibacter sp.
TAGCACTGCTGCAAAAGGTTTGAGGACTCGTAGCCGTTGGTGCAGGGGAGTTACTCACCGTTACACTCACCGGAGTTCTTGCACTCTCACATCCACCCACTGTTTGAGATACATAATAGCTTTGAGTTGTAAGCGCTGTTGTGGAACCAAGAGCAGAACCACCACTTGCTACACTGTACCATTGAAGCCCTGTTCCTGTGGCACTAAGTGAAGCCACCGTTGGATTAGCACTGCTGCAAAAGGTTTGAGGACTCGTAGCCGTTGGTGCAGGGGAGTTACTTATATTGATCGTTTGTGAAAAGGTGGCGATACAACCTAATGCGTCCGTAACCTGGAGGGTAACAACATATGCTCCGGATGTCAAATAAATATGCGAGGCATTTTGAGTCGTAGCCGTTGTTCCATCGCCAAATTGCCATAAGAACGTTGAGTTGGACGTTTGACAGGTTTTTGTGAAGTTGTAAGTTCCACAGGTTGTGGGATTGTAATTAAAATTGGCATCGGGGCCTATTTTAGCAGTACCCCTGAAAGAAAAATTGAAACCATTTCCATTGGCTGTGAAATTATCTATCAAAATTGTATAAGTGCTGCCAGCTGTAACATTTAATAATGATTGGTTGCCTCCGATTTCGTTACAAAAAGCTTTTGGATTGCCACATGGACCAGGAGGGCCCGCGCAATTTGCCACATTCGGTTCGGAAGATGGACTTCCACTTAAACCAGTAGAACCAGGGCAAGCGCTCCAGTTACATGCCATGGGTACTGGCATTGTGCTGGCGCATGGCGATAAAGAAGTATTCCAAATGGCCCAATCATAGTCGTCTGCTGAGGCATTAGGGTTTATCACAAAACCCAGAGTGCCATTACAACCCGCTGTAAACTTATACCACTTAGATTGTCGCTCATTACCGGCGAAACAAGTATTGGCGGTTAAATTTTCAGGTATTCCTACGCCCGTATACGTTCCCTGCGGAAAAGAGTTAGAATTGCAAATAGTTGCACTTGTGGTACAGTCTTGTCCAGGTAAAGGTGGCGGCGAAGTATTGGTCACGCAAGTTGTAAAACTGCCTTGTGACGAGCTAGAGGACGAAATAGTATAATAATAAGTTGTTCCAACTTTCAAGCCGGAAATAATTCCGCTTAACGGTGAAGATCCACATAAAGAGCCCGCATTTGAAAGGTCAGCACAAGGGCCTGTAGCGGCCACTAAAACAAATTCAATGTTACCCGTTAATGTGCCTGCTGTTACATTAACTGCCAAAGATGTTCCGGTTGCCACAAAACTGTACCACACGTCTGGATGGTTGTTTCCTGATTGGCAACCAACAGTGCCTTGCCAATTATCATTTGCCCCAACAGTTGTCCCATTATAGCAGGTTCCGTTTGGTACAACAACTTGTGCATTTGCACAATCATCATTAGCAGGCTGCGCAAAAACAATTGCGTGGAAAAATAAAAAACTAAACAGTATGAATGGTCTGACCAAATTGCAAAAGTTTTGTCTTATAAACTTTTAGGAGTTTATAATGGTTTCATGGGTGACAAAACTTTATACAGAGCGATTAAAAATCTAAACAATCAATATTCTCTTCCGATTCAAAAGAACTGAGGTTTGTAACCCACATTCTAATTTACAATTCTCTTTTGGTTCTACTTAGTATTCCCTCATAAACACCTCAAGATCTTTGATTACTCCAAACCAATTTCGACATTTTGCCAATACAGATACTAAAGTGCAACACCAAAACTAATATAGGTTTGTATACCTTCAGGGGAACGGCCAAAGAGCGCCTGGATCAATACGAGATCTGCCGGAACCAGATAGAGGCCGCCACCAAATCCATCATGCCATTTGTTGGATTTTTCTCCAGGCATCCATACACGGCCAACATCGTTGAAACCAATCACACCCATTGTACCTGGAAAAATATAAGATGAAAAATCAAAAAGTTTTATTCTTAGATCAACATTATGATATAACATGCTTTTGCCTGCAAACCGCAGGGAATGATAACCGCGAAGATTGTGAACACCGCCTAATTGAAGCATTTGAAAATAAGCCGGTGTACCTGCTGTAGTACC
>DAIQPL010000089.1:6868-13723 GCA_036787395.1 Flavisolibacter sp.
CCGGTATAAGCAAAGGCAAATGATTTCCTGCCTGTTGAATAACTCCCTAGTATTTCATGTTTAAAAGCATAAGGCTCCTTACGGAATCCTTGCTTTTCTATAATCCACCCTGGCCTTATTAATATTCCCTGGTCCAAATTGTACTGAATTGAAAACAAAGAACCAGTTCGGTTGTATTTAAAATTGCGTTTGTCAAAAGTATTAACCAGGCTATCCCCTGACGTGCGAATAACTGCTTTGTTTGACGAGGGCATTCCACTTTGCTGATCAGAATGATCATAAATAAACAATCTTTTCTTGTTGGAGTTTTTTTCATTTACCAAAAAACTGTCAATTCCATCACCACCGATCATACGGATTTTAATAGAAGACTTTTGATCTCCTTCCACGGAAAATAGGTCGTCACCTGCCAGGCCATAAAGCCTGATTTCCTTCGTGATCTTTGGATCAAACTCACGCTCAAAAATTAGTTTGTCTTTTGTGTGATCTTTTTTTATTTTATAAATGGAGAGTTTTACATAGCCTTTATCTTCGTGCTTGATTTCAAAGAGTTCATGCTTATCGGTACCTGGAATATCCGGGTATTGAGAAAGGAATTTATAATAGTCTAAAGCTTCCTTTTTTAAATTCTTTCTGCGTGCCTGTAAGACGGCAACAATATTTTCACCTGATAGTTTATAGACCGTATCCGGCAAATATTTCATAGCAATTGCTATTAAGCTGTCCGTGACGGTGCTCTGCACGAATTCAATTTGTTCCTTCCAGTCATTTTCATCCAGGGAGTTTAGGAAATACCGGTCGAAGTAACGGTTATTAAAATTGTACCCGGCAATATCTCTTGTTTCTGGATGAAAGCCCTGGATATTTGATTTTAACCATTGGTGAGAAAGAAACCAGGGAAGCACTCCCGAAGAATTGTAAAAGACCTTGTCACGGTCACGCGGTATAGGCCAATAAATGGTTTCGTTGTCTGTTTTTCTTTTCTCCCAACGCCATTGATCTTCATGACGGTCCCAATCTCCTAACCACAAATCCAACAGCCTTGCCCTTAATACAATTGCCTGGTCTACCCTGTTGTCATTGTCTTCCTGCAGCTTTCTTTGAACTTTCTCTGTATTATCCGAACGCAGGCTATCAACAGGCGCCCTTTCTTCAAAGAGCAAAACAGAATTGGCAAAATCTTTTCTGAAAGTGCCAAGGGCAGCAACATCAGGAACATACACGATCTGGGGATTTGAATGCGAAATACCAAGAGCCTCTGCAAAAACAGGAACTACCAGGGCTGAGAAAGGATGACCCGTTACCACCTGGTCCTGGAGTATGTCCTTAGCCATCGTTTTTCTTAAGTTTTCAGGTAATCCACGCTCCGGGTATTTTTGAACGGACCGTAGCACCCATTCTTTGCCTGATGTATCTTTAACCCGGAGCGATTTTGTTTGCAAACCACCGCCCATTTGACTAATGGTAAGACCGCCTTTTTCACTTTCAAAATTCAGCACTTTAAGTTTTACAGGTACCGCCCACAATTGGCGGTAGCTTTCTCCAAACCAAAACCGGTGTGCCTTGCTAACCTGGTTATACTCTGGCGCTATGGCAACAGTGATGCTATCAGGAATAAAATTGGTTTGTGCTTTTGTCTTAAGATAAAAAAAATTGAAAACAAGCACGATGGCTATAAGTATTCTTGTGCTTTTTATATTTTTCAATTGATGCTGTAATAAAATATAAACAATATATTCCTGTGAGCCATCGGTTGTATAAAGAAACAACAATCACGCTGTTTAGATTGTAAAACAGCCTTTTTTTTATAAGACGAGGCTTAACATAAAGGTCTTTTATTTAAAAGAAAAAAGGGCCCGGATAGAAATCCAGCCCCGGAATTTTGTTTAAAGCCTAAACATCGTAGGTTATAATTAAAGACATTAAATATTAAATTTTGGATGCATGGATAAAATAAATTAACGACCTTTTTTGACCAGACATCTTTCTTTCTCCATCATTTTTGGCTAACGATTAAGGGAATTGACGTCGCTTTAGTTTATTGTTTTGCCAGTTTTGTTTCCACCTTTTTTAATTCCTGCACTACACGGGCAAAATAACCCCGGGCCTATTGCTTTGACCAAATAATGTGTTGGAGCCAGAAAGGTTATCGTTTTCTGGCACTACTCTGCCTGTTTTATTGCCTTAAGAGCTTCCATTTAAAACTAGCTTGTAATTTTAACGCTTACAATTCATTATGCAGAAACAGATTATTCATCATGTATTCTTCTGGTTGAAGAATGCCTCATCAATAGAAGACCGCGATCAATTGATTGAGGGCTTAAAAACGCTGGGTGAAATTGAAACGGTTCGCAATATCCATATTGGCGTACCTGCCTCAACAGAACCACGGCCCGTTGTTGAAACCACCTATAGTGTTTCAGAGCTTTTATTTTTTGATGATCTTGCAGGGCAGGCTGAGTACCAGGAACACCCTATTCACAAAAAATTTATTGAGTGTTGCTCCCATTTATGGGAAAAAGTGGTTGTGTATGATTCAAAGGATGTATGATATTTTACAGAGGAGTAAATCCCTGAGTGGAACTAGGCTACCTTATCTTCTTCTATAATTGCATCAAAACCAGAAATCGCTAATTCAATTTGGACAGGATTAAATTCTGCAGTTAAAGTTAACTGGACTGAATTTATTTTATAGTTCATGGTATTAGTGACCTGTTTAAACTCCCATAGTTCATTAAAAGTCCGAAACATTAAGGTTGTGCCTTTCATATTAAAAGTTTCGAAAGTAGGAATCCTTATAGAAAATTACGGGAATTGTTGTAGCAGTACAAGCACAGCAATATAAAAAAGAAGGGCTGGGGTAGAAACCTCAGCCCGTTTAAGCCGTATCCTAATTATGAAAACCTAAAAGAATCTTTAACCACGAAGGGCTAAACAAACATGGTTTTCAAAAAAATTACCGTTGTCAAGGGGTATAATTTCAGCTTGTGTGCAGCAGTCATTATTAGTTTGTGTAAACCGGAACGTGATAATGTATTCAGTCAGGTATGAAATCTTAGAGGCTGGACAAAAAGAAGAAGTTGACCGATATTGGATTTGGGAACGGATTATAAATTCTTGCTGGACGGTTTACTGGACATTGGATGGATCAATCAACTTCTGATACAAAACTAAACCTGAAGAGCAGGCTAATCAATGGCATTTATCCCCTGTTTTTACGCTATGGAATTTACGGGGTATACGTGCAAAACCGCCTAATTACTTAGTAAAAATACGGAGGACAGTGTTGTTTTCTGCAAATTGCCTATGGTAGAAACCCGGTTACTTCTGCAGCTTTTACTGCTTTACTGCAACCGCAATTTTTGAATCAGCGGTTCCATAATACAGGAACCACTTGTTTTTATATTGAATCAACCCTTCTACAAAACAAACACGGTTTACCTGTCCGGAGATTTCGTAAGGCCTATCTGGTTTAATAAAATAACTGTCCATTCTCTTTAGCACTTTTGCAGGATTGTTTTTATCAAGTAATACCTGGCCCGCGGCATAAGTGCCTTCAGCTAATGTGGAGTCACCAATAGAAGGAATATTTCTACTGTTATAAATGAATAGTATGCCGCTGTCTGTAAGCATAGCCGGTGGGCCGGGTTCTACAAGGTCACTATCAAATTTTTTCTTTCGCGGTGCCAGTACAGTTTTTAATTCGGGAAAGTCTTTTGCAATACCCCGTATATTATCAAAACTATCTTTTCCGTTTTCATTTAAAACCGGAATCCAGTCAACAAGATTATCTGATGTGGCAATCCATATGTTTTGATCACCCCAAAGCATCCAGTATCTATTGTCAATTTTAGTGGCTATGATTTTGCCCTCTTTATAAGAGGAAACTATAGACCCTGATTTACTCCACCCCCTTGCATACTTGCCGTTATATGCTTTTGAAAAAACAGGTCCATGTTTGGCCCAATGAAAAAGATCTGGTGAAGACGCAATCATTAGTCTTGCCTTATCACCATCATATGCGGTATACGTCATATAATAAGTACCATTGGCATCTTCTACTATTCTTGGATCCTCACAACCCCCCTCCCATTCCCGGTGTTTATATGCATCATTTGCGGGATAAAAGACAGGTTGAGGATATTTTTGAAAATGTAATCCATCCGTACTCCACGCAAGCCCAATGCGGGAAGTGCCTGCATATTTTCCAATCTTGTCTTCTGCCCTGAACAATAAGAACACAGTGTCGTTGCGTACAACGGCTGCCGGGTTGAAAACATCTTTTTCAGCCCATCTTACTTTCTTTTTCAAAATGGGACAAACAAAGGTCAACGATGAATCTGCCGATAAAACAGGATTGACGCTGTCTGCTTTTTCAAAAGATGCCATGTTCCATGTATAACCCGCACTATCGGTTGGAAGAGGTTGTGGTTCGGATTGATTTTCACAAGCAGTAGCCAAAACTGTTACCACGGCCAAAACTAAAAATCGCTGAAGCATAAAAAAGTTATGGTTATTATACTCCAATTTAAATAATAAAGCAATGGCATAGGAATTCAATGCATTGACTTTATAAATGTATCTAGGGACAAAACTAAAAGCCCTTGTAACAACAAGGGCTTTTATAAAATCAAATTACAGTTTTAAAACGGCAACTACTTACCGGTTTGCTGCGTTAGAATTATTATAATAATCCAAAACTTTTTTACGCAATACAAAGTCATACTTGGCACTGATCAGGTTTATATTGGCACGATCCACCCTGTCTTTGGCTGTTAAATAATCAATGGAAGTTCCTACACCCGCATTGTACCGTACTTCTGCCGCCTTAAAAGATTCTGTATAAGCGGCCACCTGGTCAAGCAATACTTTATAGCGTTCGTAAGCATTGGTCATATTTAAGTGAGCTTGTTCAATATCCTGCCGCAATTGCACTTTTGTTCTTTCTTCTTCCAGCTCACTGTTTTTTACTAGAATGTCGGCAAGCTTTACGCGATTTCTTTGCTGGTATCTATTGAAAATAGGGATATTGACCCCAACCCCTAAAGAAGTAGAAACATTGTTCCTTAACTGGCTGTTGTACGGAATTTTTCCCGAAGCGTTTTGAGCAATGCTTGAATAGTTTGTATTCAACCCGCCGCCAATTGATACCCTTGGGAAAAGTGCATTCCTCGCTGCTTTACTTCCATATACAAAACTTTTCTTTCTTAGTTCTACTGCCTTCACCAATGAAAATTGTTGCAGTGCATTTTGATAAACGTCGTTAGAACTATTTGCATAACTGGTTAAAAACTCGGTTACATCAATTCTTTCAAGTTTCATTTGTGGATCATAAGGCTGGTTCATTAATTGAGCCAGGGCAAGCTTGGACGATTCCAATAAATTGCGGGCTGTAACAATGGATAACTGGTCATTCATTAACTGCCCTCTCAGGTCATAAAATTCCGACGGTTTAATAGCGCCTTGTTTATTTAATACATCAAGACGTTCCAGCTGCTTTTGGCTAACGGTCGCCTGGTTTGTGGCAGACGCCACAACGTCTTCATTACTCAATACCTGGAGGTAAGCTAAAATAACATTCAGTACAAGATTGTCCCTGGTCTGTTGCCATTCCATTGTTGAAGCTTCATAAGCCGCTGCATTTTGCTTTATGGTATTCTGCAGGTTGCCACCATTAAATAAAACAAATCCACCATTAACCTGGTAATTGGCCGAATTAAGATTTTGGTTTACATAGTTGTTTGATGAAGGATCAATGCTCCTGCCATTATACATGCCATGCACTATATCAGCATCTACATAGGGTAATAAATTCAGCCTTGACTGGTTAAAATTTACCCTTGCTGTTTGAGCTAACAAACCAGATTGTTTAACGGGAATATTATTTGCCAACGCAGTATCTATAGCTTGTTGTAAAGTATACACCTGGGCCTTACCCTGAAGTCCAAAAAATAAAAAAAAAGAAATTGTCAATACACGAAACATGACTAAACTTGTTTAAGAGGTTTTCCTGAAATGGATTCTACCCTTCCATCCAAAAGATTAACGATCCGGTTACCATATTCTGCATTTTTCTCAGAATGCGTTACCTGTAAAATAGTAACACCTTCTTCTGTATTTATCTTCTGAAACAATTCCATAATCTCTTCTCCCTGTTTGGAATTAAGATTACCGGTTGGTTCATCTGCCAATAATAATTTAGGCTTTGCAATCAGTGCCCTTACAATGCCGACCAATTGTTGCTGTCCGCCTGATAATTGGCTGGGAAAAAGATCTCTCTTTCCTACAATGTTGAACTTATCAAGCATATCGGAGACAATGGCCTTTCGTTCAGACGATTTTACATTCTGATACAAAAGCGGCGTTTCAATATTTTCATACACTGTAAGCTCATCTATCAAATGATAAGCCTGGAAGATGAACCCAATGTTCTTTTTATAAAGCTCTGTTCTATGCTTTTCTTTTAAATCATAAACAGATTGGTCAAAAAACTGGTATGCACCTTCCGAAGGCATATCCAGAATGCCAATGATGTTCAGCAAAGTAGTTTTCCCTGAACCCGACGGGCCCATGATAGACACAAATTCGCCTTCGTTAATTTTTAGATTAATGTCTTTTAAAATGAAGGTGGGTTTACCGCCTACGTTGAACCATTTAGATATATGTTGTAGTTCGATCATACAATTTTTTTAAAAGTTTTATTTCTTATGTTACCGGCTTTTGTAACCTCTGTCATCGCTTGTTGTGTCACTCACTTGTACGTTCAGAACAGCCATCAGCATTTAGCAATCAGCTTTCACAAGTTCCGCCACCCGCTGAAGGCTGACAGCCCATAGCCTTGTAGCAGTACAAGAG
>DAIQPL010000333.1:0-4425 GCA_036787395.1 Flavisolibacter sp.
CTGAAAAAAACATTAACAGGAAACTCACATCAGCAATGGAAATTGCGTACTTTCATTTTTCAAACGTCTTAAAATTCTACCTGGTATGAAACTTAGCTATCAAACACCTAAAACACCCCATATGAAACAATTCCTGATTTGCGCCCTTACACTATTCATTTTTTCAAGTTGTAAAAAGGATAATGGCACCGAACCGCTTGATCCAACCAAGGCATATACCATCAAATATGAGGTAGGCGATCAAAATGTAAAAACCAGGGTAGGCAACGATACTCTGTATCTCGACTATTATCAGGTGGTAAATTTTTTACTTGATCCAAAAGAGGCCAGCAATTCCTGGGCATTAATGTTAAAACAGGATTTTTCAAAATCTTATTTGAACGGCCTGCATTTTACTGCGCTTGCATCCACTCAAGGGAATGCAACAGATTGGGTTCCTATAAACTTAAATGATGTGCATCCGACCCAGAAGACAACTACAAATGTAACGGTCAATGGTACACAATATGTCAGGGTGACTTTATCCCGCGTATTTAATTTCCATAGTAAATTAAATACTCCACAAGCAGCCATTGATAAGCAAAACGCTTTGTTGCAAACGAGTACAGACGTTGTTAGTTTTGATGCGTTTTATTCTTATGGAAATGTATACTCGTTAGCTAACACCACAACTGCGAAACTTGCTTATACTAAACCATAACAAGCAATACCTAACTCAAAAAAGCCCCTGTTACAGGGGCTTTTTTTATTACCATCTAATCAAAATGCAGGTTACTGTTGTATCATGGCTTTAAGCGGACGTCGGTAATACGTTATATAGCAAAGACCGTATATCAAAATCGCTTGTTCCAGCCCAGTTGAAAATAAAATGGTACAAGGGGCTTTGTTTTAAAATCCTGCGTTAGTGTTTTACCAATGCGAAGGTTCAAATCACTCTTCCCTAATGTAAGTCCTGATTGCACACCATAAAAGAAATTTCCACCCGTAGGGAGATACCAGCCAGTTACTACAGAGGGGTTGTACTCTTTCATCAGCGTACTGTGTTTAACATGAGTCACAATGGCTTTGTCAAAACCAACTTCGCCGGCCACATACCATTTTTGTTTATAATAGCCTGATACAGCAGAAAACTCGCTTCCAAAATTTACCAACCTGGTCATATCATTTTGAAAGCGCCTGATGATGCTGTACGCTTTAATGGTAGTGGAAAAATTCTTATTCGCATATACTTCCATTTGCCCCCCAATTTTTGTTTTTAAATCGTCAAATGGTGTATTGCCCATTGGCATAGAATATTCAAGGTTTAAAACTAAAGGCAACCTGCTTTTTAAGTGATATCCGTAGCCAATTCCGAGTGCAAAAGCATTATCAAAATTTGCGTTGAGCGTTATTATATGTTTCTGTGCCGGTTGCAGGTTGCGCCAATTTATATTTTGTGCAAACGAATTATTGAATAAGCAGATTAATATCGCTGCTGATACGAAATATGTTATTTTTTTCATGGTTAAATTATCTTAAGGAGTCATAATAGGTTTTAGTAAGCGGGTAAACTTTATCCCATCCAAAATAGATCATCTCGTGGCCTGTTCCATTGACCTTGCTTAGCTGAACATTGGGATAATTAGCAGAAAGCTTACGGGCAAATGGTTCCCCATAGGCTTTATTATTTTCGCTATATAAAAACAAAACTTTTGTAGTAAACTGGGCGAGGTTATTCTTAAAGTTGAAGCCGTCTTTTTCACCAATGTCAAATAATTTGTTTAGCACAACAGCACCATAACGCCAAAAAGGAGACGGGCCTTCAATCCCTTCCGCATTATCTTTCGAATAGGTAAAAGCAGATCCCAAGGCAAGTTTATAATCCAGGATGGTATGAGAATCTTCGTTGCCTGTAAAAAATTGGTCGGTATACACGGCATCATTGGTGGCTTCGGAAAATAATGCCAGCTTCCGGCTTGATGCGGAATACTCTTTTACATCATCCCACGTAAAACCACCGGGTTCTGCTAACACAACTCCGTTAATTTTTGTTGGATACTGATTGACGTAGGCAGTAGCCAGCATTGCGCCCCATGAATGACCAAACAAAAAAACTTTTTGAGTGGGTGAACCACGGTAATGTTGTATTACTGCGGTTAAATCATCGAGCATAACTTGCAAGCTGTAACTGTCCCTGGTATGGCGTTTTGAAAGACCTGAACCCCTCTGGTCGTAAAAAACCACATAATAATTGTTCTCCGCTAATGCTTTTACATTCAACTCGTTCCTATAGTCACCCCCGGGGCCACCGTGTAAAAAAACAATCATGGGGTCAAGAGGATTTCCAAATGTTTCAGCATGCAATTGGGTTCCGTTTACATTAATAGAGGGTAATGTTTTGTCCTGGTCAACCGTCTTAGGCACCAGGCTACCCGACAGTTTTGGGTCAAGTTCTTTTTCACAACCCATAAATAGCAGAGCCGACGCAACTGCCAAGCCCATCGCTATAATTTTTCTTTTCATTTTTATTATTTTTTGCAAATCTGGGCTAATGCAATTGCACCAGCGGCCTTGCCTACAGGCTGAAACTATTTTTCGATTAATTAGCTGGTAACCACGAAAGTAAATTGGTCTTTCCCTGAAAGTTGACACTTTCCGGAATACAATGAGCCACAAAAAAGGCTGGCAATTTTACTGCAGAAAATAATTAATTGTGTATGTATTCAGAAGGTGACAAACCAGTTACCTTTTTAAAGTACCGGTTAAAAGAAGACTTTGAATTAAAGCCACATTCAAAAGCAAGGGTAAGAATGGTGTATTTTTTGTTCTCCGGTAAGCTTACCAAATTTTTAAACTCCTCAATGCGAAGAGAATTTATATAGTCGTAAAAGTTTTTGCCTTCCCTTTCATTTACCACCTGGGATAAATAGTTAGCATGTATAGCAAGCCTTGTAGCTAACTCAGTAAGGGTAAGTTCCGGTTCAGTAAAAATTTTCGATGTAGCCATGAGCTTAATAAGCTCGGCATGAATTCTGTCACTTTCTAAATCTGTTAATCCCGACTTCGCATATTTCCTCCTGACAATGCTGATATCTTCCTCTTCGGTCAGGGGCTGGTTTAAAGTAATGTCAGATATGGAAGGTCGCTCTGCTACAATGGGGGCATTTTCAATATTGAACGTTTGGTTGGATAAGTTATTCCCTGTTTCCTTAACAGATGACACCGTGGCTGAAGAAGCATCCTTTCTATGGTCTTGCACCTGACGGGTCTGAGTAAATATGCCTACCTGCTTTATACCAAAAAAGCCGAGTAGTAATATAAAAACGACTACTGCGCCAAATACCCAGAAATCGCTACTTGTAATAACTATTAACCATATAAACCCTATGCCATATACAAGATAACGTAGCCAGTTAAGGTTAATTTTTTCGGTAAAAGAAAATTGTTCTTCAATATTTTTTCTATGCTTTCGTAAAAGCATAATACACAAGGCAACATAAAATATTCCCGAAATATAAATGGCAATATGGTTAATCGACATTTGTGTTTCATATCCAGCACCTTTTTTTCTATAAACCTCCACCTTTTCATTTGCCGGCAACATAAAAAAATCAAGCAGCATCAGTAACGAAAGAGCGGGAATTATAAAGTGCACCAACCCCCAATTCTTATTAGAGGGTAACTGGTTGGTCATAGCTGCTGTGTACAAGTATAAAAAAGGTCCATGCAACAAAGGAAAAGGGATTTCGATGCCCAGCAGGAACGCAAAATTTATGTTACCTGACACAGAACGCGCCACAAATAGCGAAAGGTGCATGCCAATAACCATTAACCAGGCAAATAATATCTTATCAGCCAATGTTTTATTCTTCTTGCCCAGAAGAAGTAAGGCAAGAAAAAAAGCGATAATTATTCCTATTATATAAAACATGTGGCCCGTTGGTTTTCTAATTCATCCTAAATGGTACACCTAACCAGGAGCACCTGCACATAAAATTATTGATTCATTTAAGAATTATAACGCTCACTTAATTAATGGCACCTGTTTTGTTTACTTAACAGTGGAGGTATCTTCTTATGGAACTAAGAGCATTAGTAACATACAATGGCGCTTTAGCCCTGTACCGGATAACTGAAGAAACGAAAGGTATCTACAACGCGGTTCTTGAAAAGTACGCTGGCAATGTACACTGCCCTCCGTCAACTTACATTATTCTTACCAAAAGTATCAGGCGATGGATTGCAAGCATTTTTGAACCGAAATTGATCAAGAGATTGGGAAAAATTATTGATACAAATTTAAACAGGTTCTCAAAAGGGCACACCTAATAAATTTACTGCGCAATTTTTCTGCATATTTCTTTCAAAATAATATTGACCGTTAGGCCACCTGTTTCCATTTTTTTTCATGGCTGAAGTCTAAATATGTAAAACATATATTTCTCA
>DAIQPL010000334.1:0-4411 GCA_036787395.1 Flavisolibacter sp.
CAAATATGCCAATTTAAATAAGAGGGTCGAATGGAAAGAGTTGAGGGTATAATCGGCTTTTGTTTGAAATGTAACATCAGCTATTTGCAATAATTGTAGTTGTACATTTATAGCAAATGTATTTCGCTTATGAAACGATTTCTTTTGTTAGTTTTTGCATTTCTTTTTTGCTTTTTTATTTCTAACATAGCCCAATGTCAACAGGCAGGCAAGGTCATCGAACAATCAACTATCAGGAGCACCATCTTAAACCGGCCGGTGAAATATACCATCTATCTGCCCTTTGATTATGAGACTTCTCAACGTACATACCCGGTAGTTTATTTATTGCACGGCTACACAGACGACCATACCGGCTGGCTACAATTTGGTGAGATTAACCGGTATGCAGATAAAGCTATTTACGAAGGAACAATTCCTCCAATGATTATTGTAATGCCAAATGGCGACTCTAGTTGGTTTATTAACTCTTACGATGGAAAAGAGAAATACGAAAGTTTTTTCATTAATGAATTTATACCTGCTATCGAAAAAATCTATCGTATAAAAGCTGAAAAACGATATAGGGGAATTGCAGGGTTATCCATGGGTGGTTATGGAACGCTGAATTACTCGTTTAAATATCCTGCGCTGTTCGCTGCTGCTGCTTCCCTAAGTGCTGCTGTACGGAACGATAGTGCAATAGTTAAGTTAAGTGATATTGAATGGGAAAACACGTTTGGTCAATTGTATGGCAAGGGATTAAAAGGCATTGCTAGATTAACCAAAGCGTGGTACGATAACTCTCTTTTGAAGATAGTAGAGACAAAGCCAGCCAGCGAGCTAAAGACAGTACGATATTGGATTGACTGCGGAGACGACGATTATTTAACAACAGGAAATTGCCTATTGCACATTGGCTTGATAGAAAAAGGTATTCCACATGAGTTCAGGGTTAGGCAGGGAACTCATAACTGGACCTATTGGCGAACCGGCATAACAGACGCCTTGCAATTTATTGGACAAAGTTTTCACCATTATTGATTCAGCATAAAGGCGATATGCTTAGCTTAGTTGTACGCTTATGAGAGAATTATCTTACTTCATTCTGTTTTCATTGTGGCTGGTTAATGCGTCGGCACAAGATTCTACTGCTTTTTCAGGCAATAGCGATGTATCCCTTACAAATCCTAATATTAGCAACAGGGATGTTGCTATTTTATTTGGCGTTGGCATTCCTTCAAGGGACATGAAAGAGCTTACGCGAAATAATATGTTCGGGATGGGTTTTGGCGGGTCAATATATTTTTTATCTAACCCGGGTACCTGGGGAAAGAAAAATAAGAACAGCATGCTACGAATTGGCGGAGAACTGGGATATACCTACTATGGCCGGTTCTTAACAGAAGCTAACATTGGTGGCTACAGCGGTAATTATAAAACCAGTTATGGTATCGGCCATCTGAGCGCAGTGCTGCGGCTACGACCCGCTGAAGTGCTCCCTGTTGTTCCCTTTGTCGACCTTATTATTGGGGGCAATTTTTATTTTTCTACAATCAAGGAAAATCTTAACGCTATAGAAACCTCGCTTGGTTTGGAGAGTGTGGATTTTGGCGGAACAAGTAGCGCTAGTTTTGTAAAAGGTATTGGTGCCGGAATATCTATCGGCTCGCGAAACGCAAAAAAGACCCGGTTCATTCTAAGAGCTACCTATACAAGGGGCCGTACATTAGAATATATTGTTCGTAATTCTCTGGAGTTTGATCCATCAAGAAATTCGCTTTCCTACCAAACAGGCCGGGCGCCGGTGCAGTATCTATTAGTACAAATAGGCGTAGGTTTATAAAATAGGGTGCCGTTTGAATTCTTTGGTCCTGTCAAATAAGTAGCGATAGGTTGTCAGCCTGCGGCTTTCATAAACATCTCCTAATCCCAGGCCAACATTAAGCATCTTCGGATTAAAATCACCGATCCACTGCATTTCATATTCGGTGTATTGGAAAGATGCAAGCTTAACCGTTTTATCTGCTTCGCCAATAATAAAAGCATCTATTCCTTTTCCCTGGAATTCCGGAACCACGCCAAAAACCAATCCTGTAAATTTTTTGCATGGCTTGGTTTTCTTTACCCATAAAAATTTGAGTTTGTGAAGCAGGTCAAATTTTCCATTTAAATACTTGAACCATTGATTGAGATCAGGAAGGTTAGTGAATATGGCAATGGGTCTTTCATTTTGATATGCAAACCACACAATTCGCTCATCCATCACCGGCTTCATTTTTTTGAACATTAACACTACCTGCTCTTTTTTTAGTTCTTTTAATCCGCCATGGCCAGCCCACGCAGCATTATAGACAGCCGCAAAATCAGCCGCAAATTTTCCTATGCGGTTTTTATCAATATAGCGAACAGAAAAAGCACGGTCTTTTGCATAGAGTGCATGGCGTTCAAATATCTTATCGCTTAATTTTTGTTTGGGATTCATGCCCAGGCAAACCTGGTTGAAAAAGGGCCTGAAGCCGTAACTTTCAAATAGATTTTTGTAGTAAGGTGGGTTATAGTTCATACAATACAAGGGCTCCTGGAAACCTTCGACCACCAGGCCCCACCAGCGGTCTCTTTCACCAAAATTGATTGGTCCATCCATAGCTTCAACACCTCGCTGCAACAGCCAATGCTTAGCAACATCAAATAGGAGGTTGGCAGCAGTTTGGTCATTAATGCAGTCAAAGAAGCCAATACCACCCACTGTTACTTCGTCGCCTTTGTTTTTGTATTTTTTATTTGTAAAAGCGGCCACCCGGCCGACGTAATTATCGTCTCCTTTTAAAAGCCATCTCTTGACTTCACCAAAGCGAAACGTTTTATTTTTTTTAGGATCAAAAATGTCATTGATGTCCTTATCAAGTGGACGGATATAATCAGGATTTTGCCTGTTAATTACAACATTTACATTCAAAAAAGCCTTTTGATGCGCCGGTGTAATCACTTCAATCAATTCATATGGGGCCATGGCGCAAATGTAGCGCTAGCAATTATTTGTTTAATAATGTTATATCTATCCAGTTGATCGAATTTAAAAATGATACTTGAATCCGACTTGGGTAATTCCTGTTGACAAGTTGATTATTTTGCTGCTATTTGCATATTTGTAGTAAACATCTTTTCCGCCAGCTTTTGGTCATGATTATAAATGTCATCCCTAAAATTTAGCCGGCCGTTATCATCAACCCATGCAGTATAATAAGTGATCACAACGGGCACTGGCTTTTTCAGCTTTACATATTTTTCATTACCGCTGTACATGGCTTCAGTTATCCGCTCGGGAGTCCACTCAGGGTTATCTTTTAAAAGGTAAGTGGCCATTTTTTCGGGTTCTGCCAGGCGGATGCAACCGTGGCTATAAGCTCTTTTATCTTTTTCGAACAGGCTTTTGGCGGGTGTATCATGAAAATATATATTGAAACTGTTTGGGAACAGGAACTTCACGCGGCCTAAAGAATTTTGATCTCCGGGCAATTGCCTAATCTTCGGTAAGCCATCCTCTGTGCCTATCTGTTCCATATCCTGGCTGGCTAAATAATCCGGATTAGAGACCAGTTTAGGTAATATTTCTTTTTCAACAATGCTGGGTGGTACGTTCCAATAGGGGCTGAATACAATCTGGTTAAGATCACCGCTAAACATCATGGTATTATGACCTTCTTTACCCACCACTACATTCATATCAAACGCCTTGTTTTTTCCTTCATATACATGTAAGACAAATTCAGGAATGTTTACAACTATCAACTGGCCGGTGGGCGTAGTGGGCATCCACCGCATGCGGCCCATGTTCATCAGAACCTGCGCTAATCTTTTTTGAACGGGAACATTCATATCTTTTATTAATTGCGCTGTAATAATTCCGTCCGGCTTATAACCCATGCGGGCCTGAAAATTTTTTACACCATTTTCTAAGGTGTCATTAAATACTTTACTGGTATCGCTTCC
The DNA here is from genome assembly GCA_036787395.1 of Flavisolibacter sp. Lineage (GTDB taxonomy): Bacteria > Bacteroidota > Bacteroidia > Chitinophagales > Chitinophagaceae > Flavisolibacter. The sequence goes on from DAIQPL010000334.1 coordinate 3,973, forward strand.
TGCCATATCGCCTGTTATTTGTAATCTTCTCTTGATTAGAGCAATGACAGAATCTGAAGCTCCTTTTTTTATTGTTTTTTTATTTGTAGTAATTTGCTGCCAACCGCCTTTTTCGGCAATGGTATAATAGCTGGCCAGTTGCTCCTTTAATAACTTAAAGGGCTGGTTTACGTCCTCAAAATATTTATTGTCTTTGTGTTTTTTGTTGAGCAGGGAGTCGGCAACCTTCATCACATCTTCTTTTTTAAAAGGTATGAAACGCTCCATTTCCTTTCGCTTTACATACCCTTTTTCATAGTTATTCAGCATATACAGAATGAAGTGCTGTGTTAATTGTATTTCTATATTAATGAATGATTTATTTGATGCACTTACCGATAGATTCTCTTCGGCAATTAGATTATCCATCCTTCTTTGTAAGGCCTTATCACGCAAAGTA
>DAIQPL010000335.1:0-4403 GCA_036787395.1 Flavisolibacter sp.
TCACATTCTCTCTATCGAAACCCAGGTTTTTATTTTGTAAAAAAAACAATTGTTGCTTCACCAGCGCCGTACTGGCAATAAGTGCAATGGAAACGGTGAACTGGAGTGTAACCAGGATTTTGCGGAAGGAAACTCCTTTGCTGCTGCGACTGAATTTTCCTTTCAGCACTTCAACAGGTTTGAAGGCAGAAAGCACCGCAGCCGGATATAAGCCGGCCAATAATCCTACCGCTACAACCAGAGCCAGTAGTACACCAGTCAATGAATAATTATTCGCCAAGTCAAGGTTCAGCGATCTTCCGGACAACTGGTTGAACAGTGGTAAAACAAACCAGGCGATGGCCACTGCAAAAATCAGCGCCAAAAAAGCAAAGAGTGAAGTTTCGGTAAGGAACTGGGCCAGCAGTTGTTTTCTTTCGGCACCAACTACTTTTCTCAAGCCTACCTCTTTGGCTCTTGTAAGCGAACGGGCCGTGGAAAGATTGGTGAAATTAAAACAGGCAATGAGCAAAATAAAAAGGGCTACGCCGGCAAATACATATACATAAGTGATATTGCCGTTAGTGCCAATTTCTCCTGTAAGGTGCGACCGCAAATGAATATCCGTCAGGCGTTGCAGGTGAATATCATTTTTTCCATCGGCCTGCGGATTGTTGATGATGTACTTGTTGACAAAACCACCAAACTTTTTTTGGAGAGTAAGCGGTGATGTATTGTTATTGAGAAGCACGTAGGTTCCAAACATATGAAAGGACCACATCGAGCTTAGGTCTCCTAAAGTTTGCAATGACACAAGAGAGTTAAAGGTGAAATGAGAAGCAGCAGGAGGTTCTTTGGCAATAGCCGTTACTTCCACGTTGAACGTTCGGCCAAAAGAATTTACTTCAAGTGTTTTCCCAATAGGATCGTTAGCACCAAAATATCTTCTTGCAGTTTCAGCGGTCAGTATAATGCTATTGGGTTTATCCAATGCATGCCCGATATCTCCTTTCTCCAAACCAATAGTGAATACATTAAAAAAAGTGGAATCGGCATAAAGCATTTCAGTTTCGTAAAAATGTTGTTCTCCCGGTTGCCCTATTAATACTTTTTCGTCTTTCAACAACCGTACATATTCTTTGATCTCAGGGAAATCTTTTTTCATCAACGGTGCCCAGGGCGCAGGCGTTACAGCAAGTGTGTTATTGCCTTTGGGCCCTTGCATGTCCGAAGTGATGCGGTAAATATTTTTTGCCTCTTTATTAAACCTGTCATAGCTCAGTTCATGCTGAATGAACAGGAACATGAGAATGCAGCACGCAAGTCCTGTCGACAGGCCAAGAATGTTGATAGCAGAAAAAACTTTGTGTTTCCAAAGGTTACGCCAGGCGATCTTGAAATAGTTTGTTAGCATGTTGTTGATGTTATTCGGTTCTTAAATTTTTTACAGGGTTGCTCATAGCTGCCTTAACAGCCTGAAAGCTGATGGTTGCGATTGCTACTGCCAAAGCAAGCAACCCGGCAGCCAGGAATATCCATCCGTTAATATTGATACGGTAAGCAAAATCCCGCAACCATTGATGCATGACAAACCATGCAACAGGCGAAGCAATCACAAAGGCAATGGCTATGAGCCTGATAAAATCTTTTGACAGCAGTGTAACAATACTTGCAACAGAAGCACCCAATACTTTCCGGATTCCTATTTCTTTTGTTCGTTGCGCTGTAGCGAATAAAGCAAGCCCCAACAACCCTAAACAGGCAATAAAAATGGCAAAGCCCGAAAACAGGGCAAACACTTTTCCGAAAAGCCGTTCATTATTGTATTGTTCATTAAAACGATCGTCAAGAAAAAAATAGTCATATAGATTGCCAGGGAAAAAAGCTTCAAACTCTTTCTTTATTGCGGCAGTAGTAAGAAGAAGATCTTTCGCATCCACCTTTACGGAAATAAAGCTGTTGGTGCTATATGCGGGAAAAATCATAGTAGGTTCAACCACATACCGAAGGGATTTTTGATGGTAATCATTGACTACTCCAATAACATCCCATTTTCTTGTTCCACGAACAATAGTTTTTCCAATGGCATCCCCGGGAGATTTGTAACCTAGAAGCTTAATAGCGCTTTCATTCAAAATAAGATTGTGCAGCTTACCAAAATTGGGGTTGAAATCCGTATAGCTGAAGTCCCGCCCCGCTATTATTTTCATTTTATATAAACCGAGATAACCCTCGCTAACAGCAGTATGGCGCATGGTTAATGTTGTAGTGGAATCCTGGTCAATCCTGCGCACACTAAAACTTCTTCCTGTTTCTCCACCGGGTATATTCCATGAAGTGCTTGCTCCCTGTACATGGGCCAATTGTTTTAACCGTTGTGTAAAACTGTTTTCCCTGCTGATAAATGTTGAATCCCAACGGGTAAGTTCCGGAGGTCTAATTATGAGCATTTGTGAAATGTTCATACCCAGGTTCTGGCCATTCATATAATTCATTTGCTTATACACCACGAATGAACCAGTGATAAGCGCAATGGTGATGGCAAATTGCCCGATCACTAACACTTTTCGCAGCACAATACCCTTCTTTGATGTTGTAAATTTTCCTTTTAAAACCAGTATCGGACGGAAAGAGGAAAGAACAAAGGATGGATAAAATCCCGAGATAAAAATGCCGCCAATGACCAGTGCAATAATCAAAGCAGGAAAGCTGTAACCGGTAAATCCTTTACCAAAAAGATAAGAGAGAGAAAGCTGGTACTGTACAAGGCGGTTAAAGCTGTTTTGTACCAGCACTACTGTTATTACTGCCAGGAATAGTGCAATTGTGTTGATGACGACCGCTTCTGAAAGAAATTGGCTGATCAATTGCTGCCTGCTGGCACCCGTTACTTTTCGTATACCCACTTCTTTTGCACGTTCCATGGATTTAGCTGTGGTGAGGTTGATATAATTTACCCAGGCAATAACAATGATTAATACTGCAATGATCAGTAAGCCCCAAACCACCGTTGCATTTTTGGTTTCACCGATCTCGTATTCAAAATCAGAATAGAGATGCGCTTTTGCGAGCGGCTGCAGATAAAATGTTTCATTGCTGCCTGAAACCTTATTTCCCTGGAAATGCCCTTGACTGAAAGCGGGAAGCTTTGCATTGAAGCGGCGATGATCTGTACCATGCTTTAACTGCACATAATGCCAGAAATCAGATTGAGTAAAATCGTAATCAGCCTCTTTATAAGGGTTTGGATTTTTACCTGAATATATAGTGGAATAAGATATCAGCGCATCAAATTGCAGATGAGAATTTTCAGGGACATCTTTAAGTACACCGGTTATTTTGAACGGCGTTGAATCGCTTCCCATTATAACAGTCTTTCCAACAACCGCACTGAAGTTCTCATCCCTGACATCAAAAATTTTGGAAGCAAGCATTTGCGAAATCAATGCTTCATATGGTTCTTTCAAAGCGGTGTTTCTATCACCGGCAGCCAATGGATAAGAAAACATAATGAGAAATGAATTATCCACCCCAAGAACATCCTGGTCTCCTATTTTCTTTTTATCGGTGATCACTATAGTTTTTGACAGGGGCATTACACGAGCATGATTGACTACTTCGGGATAATCATCCTGCATGGCTTTGCCAATGGCAGAATAGGTAATAGTTCCATGTTGAACAAGCTTGCCGTTTTGATAGCGGTCATTTACCACCCGGTACACATTATCAATATTGGAGTTGAACCTGTCAAAGCTTAATTGAAAGCTTACGTACTGTAAAATCAGCAGGCAGGCAGCCATGCCTACTGCCAAACCAGCGATGTTGATGAAAGAAAAAAATTTGTTCTTCACCAGACTTCGCATTGCTGTTTTGAAATAATTTTTGAACATACAACTTCATTGAAGGTGAAATGAAACCCCGTTCTCGTAGGTTACCTGTTTATGCACACGTCCGTTTTTGTACGATCAATTTTTAGTAAAATCCGTTTTTGTCAGGTAGTCTTTAAAAATCTTATAACTCCCGTCTTTCTGCATCTTCCAAATCAAAAGGAAATTGGTAATTGATTTTACCGGGTTAGGATCATTCCCTCTCAAATGGCTGAGATCTGATTTTCCCAATTCATAAATATATTCACCAGTACCGCCTATTTCTACAACCGTTAGCTTCCACCCTCTGCCTTTATCCTTAAGGGATGCCCAGTAATTATCAAGATTGCTCCTTCCTTTTACGGAGTAGTTTTCCCCCGCTATTTCAGCATCGTCGGCATAGAAGGAGGCAACTTTAGCCATGTCATTCTGATTGAATACTTTTTCCATTTCCCTGGTCAGGCTGTCGATTATTTTCCTCGTTTGTGCCGGGTTATTTTGGGCGTAACAAAAAACACAAAGAATGGATAAAAGAAATGTGAGTATAATTTTCATATT
>DAIQPL010000007.1:0-35230 GCA_036787395.1 Flavisolibacter sp.
ATTTCCAATCTAATTGTATGATGAACTAATGGCACTGCTTGCTGCCTTACTTAACTCGTAACAAAAAATTTCTTCATAAACACTTTCAAATAATCCAGGTCCATATTTTTTGTGAATATTAAAACAGATATCAACTACAATCTTAGCTATCTCATTTTCTGTCATAATATTCCTGCGTCGTAGCTTTTTTGCGTCTCTGCGAGAGCTTAAGCCATTGATGTTTCCAACGGATTCGCATAATGCGCCAACCCGAAATTTCTTTTAACTGCTTCATCCGGATTCAATACGTGCCATTCGAATTCGTCTCTGAAATGCCGGATGGCTGCTGCTACGGGCCAAGCCGCCGCATCGCCTAACGGACAAATCGTATTTCCTTCTATTTTACTCTGAATATCCCACAACAGATCAATGTCACTCATTTTTCCCTTTCCATACTCTATGTTATTCAGGATCTTTTCCATCCAGCCAGTTCCTTCTCTACATGGTGAACATTGCCCGCAGCTTTCATGACGATAAAAACGAGCGAGTGTCAACGTATGTCTTACCACGCACTGATCTTCATCCAACACAATAAAACCACCCGATCCCATCATAGAACCGGTAGCAAACCCACCATCTGCCAGGCTTTCGTAAGTCATCAGTCTCTTTTCACCCTTGGCCGTTGTCAGCAATAGGTTAGCAGGTAAAATTGGAACAGATGATCCTCCCGGAATGCAGGCTTTTAATTTTTTGCCCCTGGGAATGCCACCACAGTATTCATCGCTGTAAATAAATTCTTCTACGGAGATGGTCATATCAATCTCGTAAATGCCGGGCTTATTTATATTACCGCAGGCAGAGATTAGTTTGGTACCGGTGGATTTCCCAATGCCAATCTTAGCATATTCTTCTCCACCCATATTTAAAATAGGAACAACTGCCGCTAATGTCTCTACATTATTTACAACCGTTGGACAATCCCATAAACCCTTTACGGCCGGGAAAGGAGGTTTGATACGTGGATTACCTCTCTTGCCTTCAAGGCTTTCGAGTAAAGCTGTTTCTTCTCCACAGATATAGGCTCCCGCGCCTCGTTGTACATAGATCTGGGAGTTAAAACCGGTGCCTAAAATATTTTTGCCAAGAAAACCAGCGTTGTTTGCTTCTGCAATGGCCTGCTCCAATATATCAATAATCCATGCATACTCGCCACGGATGTAGATATATGTTCTCTCTGAGCCTAATGCAAACGAAGAAATAATTAAACCTTCTATGAGCAGGTGCGGAAGGAACTCCATAAGATACCGGTCTTTGAATGTTCCGGGCTCTGATTCATCGGCATTGCAAACCAGGTAACGGGGAACGCCTTCCGGCTTCGCCAAAAAACTCCATTTCATTCCGGTGGGAAAACCTGCGCCACCACGACCGCGCAAACCGCTTTTCTTTACTTCTTCAACGATCTCTGCCGGCGCCATTTTAAAAGCTTTTTCAGCAGCCGCATAACCACCGTTTTTGCGATAGGTATCATAATAACGGATTCCCTCTACATGTGCTTTATCTAATAATAATTTTTTACTCATTTCAAATACAAAATGCAAAAGTCAAAATATGGAACAGATGTTCCTTTTTACATTTTTCCTTTTTAATTGTTACAGTTTCGTACTCTGTCTCGCTATCAACTGCCAACCTTTATTTGTTTTTAACCAAACCTGCAGTACATGAAGGTTTAGTTCAGTTTCTTTACCGTCCATTATGAATTTAACTGCGGCTGAACTTCTCACACTTGCCCAATCTTTTGCCGTTATCCATTTTAAATCCTTGCTATCAATTTTTGTATAAGCCAATTTCCCCGAAACAAAATCCTTGATAACATCTTCCTTTGTCTGCACCCAGCCATTTGAATGGCCATAGCTTACATCTTTATGCAGTAGCTGTTTTAGTGTTATGGTGTCTTTCCCTACCAAAGCGTTATCCAGTTTTGCTACGGCATCCTTTAAAAAGGAAGTTTGTCCAAAAACAAAAGAACTGGTCAAAAACAACAATATGGTAAAATAAAATCTCACTACGATTTTGGCTTCTCACAATTCAGCATCCACTTAATACCATATTTATCTTTCAGCATTCCGAAAGTGGCTCCCCAGAATGTATCCTGTAATGGCATGGTCACTGTTCCACCTTCGCTTAAAGCAGTAAAAGTGTTTTGCGTTTTTCCAATATCGTTGATGTTCAAACTTAAGCTAACCATTCCCGAATCATTTGCGTCTATGGGACCATCGGAGGCCATGAACAGCATATTACCATCAACAGTAAAATGCGTATGCATGATCTTTTGAGGATCCATTCCCATCTGATTGCCCGGAGCATCAGCATAACGCGATGTTTGTCCAATGGCACCGCCCAAAGCTTTTTGATAAAAGTTCAAGGCTTCTTCGCAGTTGCCATTGAAAATAATGTAAGGTGTCAGTTGCATATTGATTTATTTTGCTTCCGTAACTTTTACTGCCTGTCTTCCCATTAATCTCCATTTTCCTTTTTCTTTTACCCATACTAACATCATTGTAAAATTCAAGGGCACTTCTTTACCATCGACAGTATGTTCAACTGCTTTAAACAGATGCCTTACAACGGCCACATCATCATCATCAATGATTGTACTGATATTGCTCAAGGCGGTATCTGAATAGGTCGACTTGTTATGGGCCGCACCTTCAACTGCTTCTTTCCTGTTCTGAATCTTTCCGCCCGAATGTCCATAGCTTGCTTTCTTAGCAAACAAATCTTCTAATGTAACACTGTCTTTTGTCCCAAAAATGGTATGGCTCAAAAGATAGGTTCTTTCTATAAGCGCTTTCTCATCTTTGCTTTGAGCATTTGATTCAAAAGCAATTACTAGAAAAATAAGAACTAACAAATTTTTCATATCAGTTATTTATAGCTGCTGAATGACTGCATTCTTCAATGATATGGTCTACTTTTTCTTTGGTAAGATGTTCTTTATAAATTTTTCCCATCTGCATCATTGGCGCATAACCACAAGCACCCAGACATTCCACTGTTTTTAAGGTGAACATTCCATCACTTGTTGTCTCGCCAACATTAATTCCTAATTTTTGTTTGATATAATCAATGATCTGGTCACTTCCATTGAGCATGCAGGGACCGGTCTGGCAAACTTCAAATAAATGTTTACCGACTGGTTTCAGATTATACATACTATAAAATGTAGCCACTTCGTATACTTCAATTGGTTTTAACCGCAATAATTCAGCAACATGATCCATAGCTTCTACGCTTAACCAGCCGCCGTTTTCTTCCTGTGCTAAATGCAATACAGGAAGTAAAGCACTTTTATGTTTGCCATCCGGATAACGGGCAACGATTTCATTTACTTTATCTATGTTTTTTATAGTAAACCTCATTTCGTTTTATTTCTTGCTTTCAGTTTTTCAATGTCAGCCATATCCTGCGACCTGCCTGCTGTTTCTTTCAGGATTAATAGTTCTTTATATCCTATAAAATTGATTGAAACTCCTTCATATAGTACTTGTCTTCTATTTTCCCATGCTGTTGAAAATTGAACACCATCCATATCATTCAAAATATCTATTCTAAGCGGTTCATACCCAATCTGTGTAATAAAGTTTTTTTTTATAAAATCTTCTTTTGTTAATCCTAATGATTCCAACCCAAAATCATTTATTACCTGAACCATTTTCCCGGCATTTTCTTCTGATAGTTCAATACAGATGTCAAGGTCTTTTGTATATCTTGGATAACCATGAATACTTACTGCATACCCACCAATTACCAAATATTTTACTTCGTACTTATTACAGAGCTTTAAAAAATCAATAAAGTCAATTTCCAGCTTAAATTCCCTCTTCATGAAAACTTTTTTTGAAAACGACTTTCTGGATTCTTTCAACTCCCGGGTCAACCAAAGAACGTAATTCCATTAATATTTCCAATCTCTCTACTTCAGACAAAGAAGCATAATATTGATTATCCAATTCTTCCGCTTCGGCGAAACTAACCGTTCTTACCTTCCAATTGCTTCGGTCTTTTGCCATTTAATATTCATTGATTTGCTTTCAATAAGGATTAATGAATCAGCGTTAACCATCCATCTCGCCCGCAATCAAATTAAGTGATGACATCACAATGATCGCATCGCTCAACATACTTCCCTTCACCAATTCCTCAAATGCCTGGTAATAAATAAAACACGGCCTGCGGAAATGCAGTCTATACGGCGATCTGCCACCATCAGATATGAGGTAGAAGCCTAATTCTCCATTAGCACCCTCCACACAACTATATACTTCGCCAGGTGGAATATCTACCTCGCCCATTACAATTTTAAAGTGATAGATGAGGGCTTCCATTTTGGTATAGACATCTTTCTTTTCAGGTAGATAGTATTCAGGAACATCAGCATGGAAAATGGTTCCCTCCGCCCCTTTCATTTCCTGTATTTTTCTATACGCCTGTTCGATGATCTTCAGCGATTCTCTCATTTCCTGGTTACGTACCAAAAAGCGGTCGTAACAATCACCGGTTGTTCCTGTTGGAATAACAAAGTCAAAATCCTGGTAAGAGCTATAGGGTGTATGAACACGTACATCATAATCAACCCCCGCCGCCCTCAGGTTAGGTCCTGTAAATCCATAGTTTAAGGCCCGGTCGGCACTGATAGAACCAGCGCCAATGGTGCGTTCCATAAAAATACGGTTACGGGCAAACAGGTTTTCGAACTCAGTTAATACCCCCGGGTATTCTTTTAAAAAACGTTCCAGTTTGGTAAAAGCAATATCATTGAAGTCTCTTTCAAAACCACCTATCCTGCCAATATTAGTGGTAAGGCGTGAACCGCATACTTCTTCCCAGATCTCATAGATCAGTTCACGATATTGCATCACATACAAAAAGCCTGTGTAGGCTCCTGTATCAACACCTACAATTGAGTTGCATATCAGGTGGTCAGCAATACGAGCCAGTTCCATAATAATAACCCGTAAATAATCAACACGTTTGGGAGTTTGAATGCCTAACAGTTTTTCGCAGGTTAAATGCCAGCCCATGTTATTAATAGGAGCTGAGCAATAATTTAACCGGTCAGTAAGAGGCGTAATCTGGTATAAAGGACGACGCTCTGCAATCTTTTCAAAAGCACGGTGAATGTAGCCGATTGTTTGTTCCGCAGATACAATGCGTTCGCCATCCAGTTCCAAGATATTCTGGAATACACCATGCGTGGCAGGATGCGTTGGGCCAAGATTTAGCCTGGTTGTTCCTGTTTCAATTGGTCCCTGCTCAAATGCTTTTTCTGTTGTTATTGACATTTATGCTCCCATCCCCTGAAGAGGATATTTATTTGTTTTCAACTTTCTAATTATCTATTTAACCTTGTACAAAGTATCCTTCCTTACTGTTGCCAGGTATTGTCTTTATCAGCTTCACTGATCTGCCTTGGTGATCCATCTGCCTGCCTGTTACCGAAATCAAAGCTTCCCCCTCTTCCAAACATTTCATCATCTTTATCAATCCTTGTTTGGTCTTCTAATGGAAACTCTTTACGCTGAGGGAAATAATCCATTTCCTCTACATTTTGAATACGTATCAGGTTAGGATGACCCATAAAATTCACTCCATAAAAATCATAGGCTTCTCTTTCCAGCCAATTGGCAGCAGAAAAAATTTTTACAGCACTAAACACGTCGGGTTTATTAATGTCCGCAAACACCTTAAAGCGGATGCGGCAATTATCTACCAGGTTGTGCAAATGGTACACAACAGCTAATTCTCTTCCTTTATAAGCAGGGTAATGGACAGCAGTGAGATCGGTAAGAAAACGAAATTTTAATTCTTCATCATCATATAAAAACTGAAGCACTTTAAGGTTCAACTCTTTTGGCGCTTCAAACGTAAGCATGCCATAAGGCTCTTCCATATTTGCGATTTGATCGCCAAATTTTTCAGTTAGTCTGTTTTTTACGAGGTCGTTGGATATTGCCATAGTCAATCAGCTTTCGGCTATCGGCTTTCAGTATTCAGCTTAAAAACCGGCGTAAGCTGATGGCTGATAGCTGATAGCTTATTGTATGCCGTAGCTTTCTAATAATTTTTTATAGTGTTCACTGTTTCGTCTTCTGAGTTCTTCTTTTCCTACAAGGTCTTGCACCTTCATAAATCCATCTAAAATGGCTTCTGGCCGTGGAGGACAGCCGGGTACATAAACGTCTACCGGTACTACCTGGTCAATACCTTGCAACACGCTATAACTGTCGAAAATACCACCACTGCACGCGCAAGCTCCAACAGCCATTACCCAACGGGGTTCGGCCATTTGCAGGTAAACTAGTTTTAAAACCGGGGCCATTTTTTTTGCAATGGTACCCATCACCATTAGTAAATCGCACTGGCGAGGAGAGAAACCTACACGTTCCGAACCAAAACGGGCAAGGTCATAGTGAGAAGCCATGGTAGCCATAAATTCAATTCCACAGCATGAAGTGGCAAACGGTAGAGGCCAGATAGAATTCTTACGGGCCAAACCAACCACATCACTCAGCTTTGATGCGAAGAAGCCCTCACCCTGGTAGCCTTCAGGCATCTCCACTACACTGATGTCTTTTTCTAGCGGCTTTTCTTTTATGTTATATGAAACCGGACGAGCCATAATTAAGATTTAAAACGTAATATTTAATATTTCTCAAATCAGCAGCGTCATCTCAGGTATTAAATATTTGATCTTCAATATTCAATAGTCTTAGTCTTCCCAATCCAAGGCGCCTTTTTTAATGATGTAGATATATCCACATAGAAAGAAGGCAACAAACATAAGTACAGCCCAAAAACCGCTCCAACCCAATCCCTTGAAATTAACAGCGTAAGGATAGAAAAAGATCACTTCCACATCGAATAAAACGAAAAGAATTGCTACCAGAAAGTATTTGATGGCCATAGGCTGGCGGGCATCACCATGACTTGCTATACCGCTGGCAAAGGTTTGCAGCTTATCTGAAGTATGCCGTTTTGGACCAAGAAGGTGGGTCACCCCCATCAGGGTTCCTATCATACCTGCCACAAAAAGTAATTGAAGAGCAACTGGTAAATAGCTGCCTGCGCTGGTAACATCCCTGACCGCTTTGGTCATATCTGTCTGTAAAAGATGGAACATAAGTTTTTCAAATGGGCACGCAAAAATAAGCCAGAGTCGCCAATCTTTCAGTTAATATTTACAGGAGTTAGTCATTAAAAAAGCCTCTCAGGTGAGAGGCTTTGGTTTATTATAAATTAAATGTTTATCCTTTGGACTTGACTTTCGTTTTATTGCCATCTGTCTTCGTCTTGGTATCTTTTGCCCCGGAAGAGCTACCCGTGCCATTTTTTGGCTTTGAAGGTGCTTGCGGTTTAGCATTCAGTACCCCCTGTATATTCATCAGATTTGCATTTGCAGGATCAAACGCCAAACCTCTTTGGACGTACGTTGCCGCAGCAGCTTTATCATTTTTAATATTAAAGCTATAGATCGCCAATGTTTGTGCAGCTCTTATGCCCTGACTTTTAAAGCGAACTTTATCTTTTTCAGCAATGTCTAAAACCTTTTGATAAGAAGGCATTGCCAAACCTTGCTCCATTGTTGAATCCAGCCTTTCATTTGGCAAAGCGCTCCAATACCAGCCATAAATGCTATCCGGTGCTAATGCTGCATAGGCCAAAGCTGTACTATCTGCTTTTTTATAAGCGCCTCCAAAGAAAAAGGACACGGCAATATTTACCAACTCAGCAGGATTTGATTTTTCTTTACCCCTTATTTGATAAGACATAAGGTCCAGCTCAGCTTGCAATAATCTTTGACCGCTGGCTTTTGCATCTTTCGCCGCTTCATTTAATAGTGATACTTGTCTTGACAGCACGCTGTCCATTTGTACTGCCTTGAAAATGTCAGAACGAATTATATCTGGATCTCCCTTACCACAAGAATAGGCATGCATGAGATAATCCTCTCCTCTTAAGTCTTCCTCTTTCACCTTGGTAAAATATTCATTAGCATATTGACATGCAGTCGTCGTGTCTTTGTTTCCAAGATAACTGTACGCTAACAAGCGATATACGCGAGGCTTAGGATTATTATTAGTTTGCGCAATAATATTTTTTGCATTGGTGATAGCATCGTTGTATTTCTTTTGCACAAACTGGGTTTGCGCTAAGAAATATTGATTTTCCGGGCTGGGATCAGAACTGCTGATATACTTGGTAGCAAAACCTTCTGCAGTAGAAAAATCCTGTTTCCCCAATAGATTGTAATAGTATAACTGCTCATAAGCAGGTGCAAACTTAGGATCAGCAGCAACAACATTATTTAGGTTTTCCAATACCACTCCCCAGCTATCTGGCTGCCGGTAATTAGTTTGTGTCATATATAACATAGCCGCACGGTATAAAGCGGGTGCATAATTTCCAGCCTTACGGTAAGCCTGAACTGCGTCGCTACCCTGGTGTTTTTTACGATAAGCATTACCCAGGTTCAAAAAAATCTCCGGGTTAGTAGGTGCCAGTTGTCCGGCTTCATTCAATTTAGCAATAGCATAATCCAGATCACCTAATTTTTTTGCATCTGTATACGCGTTAACGTTGGCACGGCCAATTGCGCTCAGAACTAAAGGATCATTGCCTTTTCTGCCTTTACTTGCCGTAATAGCCTGTTCAAAACGCTGACGGGCGCCAGCCTGGTTACCTTGCAATAATTCAACATGGCCCATACCAACTAATACTAACGGAGCATTTCCATTAGCTGCCAAAGCTTTTTCGTACACTGCCTTTGCAGCGGCAATATCATCCTGGTCAAGATAGGTTTGACCAAGCCAATAAGTAGCTTCTATATTATTAGGATTTGCAGCCAACAATTTTTCAAAAATAGATTTGGCACTCTGGTACCGCTGTGCATACAAATTATTTACTCCTTCCTGTACATTCTGTGCCAATGCTGTAATGGATAGGAAAGCAGCAAAAAACAAAACAATAGCTGGTTTCTTCATTTTTCTTTTCTTTTTAAGATTTAAAATTATTCAGTTCCGTTTACTTATTAGTTGTTAATCTTATCTTTCTAATCTTCTTTTAATTCTGCTCTTCGAATGTAAAATGGCCTGAGTGCCGGTTGAAGGTAAGCCCGCCTAAATATCAGTTGCCCTCTCTCGCTTTTTAGAAAGTTGGCAAACCCTTTACCAAGTCCCAGGTGATGTTCCTTTAATACATACACCAAATCACGTACCATGGGGTAAGTTTTTGTATAAATTAAATATTGAACCGGCAACACAAATGCATTGGCACTGTCGGTACTTTCTATGCGTGCAATCCTTACTTTCTTCAGGAAACTTAGTTGAGAGGTGTCGTCCTTGTTACCAATCCAGCTTACGCCAATAAAGCCTATAGCTCTTTGCGTTTTGGAAACATAGTCAATAACACCTTCGCTGCTTTGAGCTGCTACTACATTGGGTCCTAAATTTTCACCTTTCAGCACCGAGTCTATCATAAACCGAACCGTACTGGTAGCTTTTACGCCATCAAAGACAGGAATTAAATTTTCTTTAAGCTTTCCACTTACCATATCACGGATTTCTTTCATGGTAAAAAAAGAATCCTTTGCCTGCGGATGAACGATGACCGCAATAGCATCATGAGCTACTGTTAACATCTCAGGACCTATCTTCAAAGAATCGATCATGAATGCTCTTTCACCTTCCGTAAATCCCCTGGTAGCAATAACCATGCGAATAGAATCAACTAAAAAGTCTCTGAGACAGTCTGCTTCAGGCTTGTATTGAACAATAATCTTAGTATCAGGGAAACTGGCTTTATACACTTCTACTTCTGCGTCTATCACCGGCTTAAAGGATTCATCACAACTTATATAAATAGTTCCTTTGTTATACTTGTCGGTGGGTTCGGATGGATTTTTTTGTCCACATCCTCCCATTAAAAAACAAAAGAACATCACCAGCAAATAAGGTGCATCAGTATACATTCCCCTCATCGATAATAATCCTTTTTGTACCCTCTATAAATCCTCCAAATACCATACAAAATAAATATTCCGCCAATGACCTTATCTAAAGCAGAGGGCTGCCTGTTAAAAACATTCAGCCCCAGTTTTTCGTAAAGAAGAAAATAGAAACCCACTAACAGGATCAAGGCGCCCATAACGTAGTCCATCATAGAACGCATACGGGCTACCTTTTTTCTTTGATCATTCTGGTAATCTTCCAACATACTGCTAATTGGGTGGAGCAAATTAAAACATTTTACTCTTCAACCCCCACAAATGTTACCGGCTGAGTAAAGGGAACAGATACCGGGTGACCATTTTGAATGGCTGGTTTCCACTTAGGCATTTTCTTTAGCACTCTTATCACTTCATTATCAAAAGCCTGCCCTCCGGATTGTACTACTTTAAATCCAGTTACAGTTCCGTCGGTATCAACTAAAAAACTAATAAGAACCACTTTTTTTTCTCCACTTGCTAAATCATCCGGCGTTTGCAAATGCCTGTTCAGGAAATTTGCCCATGCCTGGCGGCCCCCGGGGAATTCCGGCGCCCGTTCAACAGCAACAAAGCCTGTTTCTTCCTTGTCACCCGAAATTTTCTGTTCACTATGTCCTGTGCTGGTTGTAACTGATAGTACATCGGTGATAGCAGGGCCTTGCACATTGGTTGATGAAATAACTGTTTCAATTATTTCTTCAATGGGTTTCATTTCTGTGTCCGGATCAGGATTTTCTACCAGTTGAATTCTCTGTAAATAACTTGATTGTGCTGATGGCGGAGGTGGCACGATTCTTTGCACCGGAGGAATTGGTGGCTGCGGTGGCATAATTTCAAGAGTGTGTAAGACAACTTCCGGCTTAGTTTCGTCTTGAAAAACAATGGACCTGTCAGGCCTTATAACCAATAGAATCAGTAAGATGATACTTAATGCTACAACTAATGCAGTACTCAAACGCGATGCGTAATATCGGCGCAAAGTATAAGCACCATACTGTTTGTTTCTGTTGTCAAAGAGAATGTCTAGCATATCTGCTTTGAGAATTTCATGGCTGGTCATGGTTAAAAATTTATACCTGAGATGCAGGTGTAAATGGTTTCCATAAAAATGTTTAATAGGAGTTCAAAATTCATCTTCACTTAATTTTGCAGTCTTTGAAAAATGGAAGTATGAAAATTCTAATGGTTTGTTTAGGAAATATTTGCAGGAGCCCCCTGGCGGAGGGCGTATTAAAACATAAAGCAAAACAAGCAGGATTAAACTGGACCGTAGAGAGCGCAGGTACTAATGGTTATCATACCGGGGAACCGCCGCATCGCCTTTCACAAAAAGTAGCCAGGTTAAATGGCATTGACATTTGTGAACAGAAGGCAAGAGATTTTGTAAAAGAAGATTTTGAGCGTTATGATAAGATCTATGCTATGGCTGATGATGTGATTGATGACATCAGGCGTATTGCAAAAGAAAAACACGATCCTGCTAAAGTTGAATTGTTTTTAAATGAGCTATACCCAGGTAAAAACGCATCAGTACCTGATCCCTGGTATGGGCCGGAGCCGGGTTACCACGAAGTGTATAAATTGATTGAGGCAACTTGTGAAAAGATAATTGCGAAGTATGCCGCGCCATCGCTTAAAGGAAAGGCCTAGGTCGGACAGTTCCTTTATTTTTGAAGAGTTTAAGAATTAGATTAATGGCAAAACCTACAGTTAGTTTACCACAGGGAACAAGAGATTTTGGACCAGAAGTTGTTTACAAACGGTCGTTTATTTTTAACACAATCCGGGGTGTATTTGAACTGTACGGCTTTCAGCCATTGGAAACGCCTGCCATGGAAAACCTGGACACGTTGATGGGCAAATATGGAGACGAAGGAGATAAGCTAATTTTTAAAATTCTTAATAATGGTTTAGATAATCCAGCAAAAAAACAACAAACGAAAGAAGCGTTCGAAAAACTATTGCAAGGGAAAAGCATTAAAGAAATTACGGAACGCGCCTTAAAATACGATCTTACTATTCCGTTTGCCCGTTACGTAGCCATGAATCACGGCCAGCTAACCTTTCCATTTAAACGTTACCAGATACAACCGGTATGGCGGGCAGATAGGCCGCAAAAAGGCCGATATCGCGAGTTTTATCAATGTGATGCAGATGTTGTAGGCAGCAATTCCTTGATCAATGAAGTAGAGTTTGTAAACATTTATAATGATGTCTTTATAAAACTCGGAATTGATAAATATGAACTAAGAATTAACTCCAGAAGAATATTAGCATCGCTTGCGGAACTTTGTGGCGGTGCTGATAAAATGATGGGCATTACCATTGCAATCGATAAATTAGATAAGATTGGAATTGACAAAGTAAAAGAAGAATTAGTGCAAAGGGGTTTGAGTGAAAACCAGGTTAACATCATTGAAAAATATCTAAATATTAACGGCAGCAACGAAGAAAAACTTGTAGCTATAAAAGAATTGTTAACCGATTCAAAAACAGTAGTGGAAGGAATTAAAGAAATTGAGTTTATTGTTGATTCAACTGAAAAATATAAACTACACTCTACAAATTTTGTTATCGACTTCACTTTAGCAAGAGGGCTAAACTATTACACCGGTATTATCTTCGAAGCCAAAGCACCAGCGGAAGTAAAGATGGGCTCCATTGGCGGCGGTGGCCGCTATGATGATCTGACCGGATTATTTGGAGTTCCTAATATACCTGGTGTAGGTATTTCCTTTGGCGTTGACCGTATTTATGATGTAATGGAAGAACTCGGGTTATTTCCTGCTACTCTAGAACAACCCACGAAAGCGCTTTTCTTTAATATGGGTGACAATGAAAGCAAGGAGGCGTACAGCTTACTCCATCAATTAAGGCAAAAGGGAATTGCCTCAGAGATCTTTCACGAGCCGGCTAAATTTGATAAACAATTCAAATACGCTGAAAAGAAAAATATTCCTTTTGTAGTCATTATAGGCTCACAGGAATTGAAGGAAAGGACTTGTGTTATAAAAGACATACGAAGCGGCGTGCAAAAAATAATTGCTTTTGAAGATATCAGCGATTTTTTTGCCACTGCTAAATGAAAAATTATTTTAATGGCCTAACCGCCACGTAATTAGTAGCGGAATCAAACCTGCTTTCCAGTTCCCTGGGAACAGACCGGTATCCCACTCTCAGGTTATCCTTACGTATCTCACGCCAATAAAGCATATCAGCATCCATTCCTTTATAAATGAAGGCGCCGGTTGCCATGGCTACGCGGGGAATATTTTCTTCCTCTATAATGGACTGCAGTTGTGTCGCAGTATCAACAAGGTAGGCCACATAATAAGATGCTTTGCTGCTATAAGAATAACTAAGTATAGTATTGCCTGAGCTATCTACTTCTGTTCTTTCCTTGATGTATCCTTTAGGAACTAATATGGGAATGAAATAAGAATGAGCACCTTCCGAATATGTAAAATTAGTTCGCTTGAATTTTGAAAATAAAAAGCAGGAACTTAAGGTAAGGGTCAAAAAAATAATGGCAGTGATCTTTCTCATTACAACTTAAGTTTCAAAAACTATACTAACCCAACGGGTCTTTACAGGCACACTTCATAAATAACCGCAGCTCCTTGCCCCACCCCTACACACATCGTAGCCAACCCATACTTGCTACCCCTGCGTTTCATTTCATGTACTAAAGTTGTAGATAGTCTTACCCCGCTGCAACCCAACGGATGTCCCAGCGCAATGGAACCGCCATTGACATTTACTTTATCAATATGCACTCCCAGGTCATGAACACATGCCAATACTTGCGAGGCAAAAGCTTCGTTCAACTCGATCAAATTCATATTGGCAATGGACAGACTTGCTCTTTTTAATGCTTTTTGAGTAGCCGGCACAGGGCCCATACCCATAATAGCCGGATCTACTCCGGCAACAGCCATAGACACTACTTTAGCCATCGGTTTCAAACCAAATTTTTTCACTGCGTCGCCACTTGCCAAAAGCATAGCTGCTGCACCGTCATTGATGCCGGCTGCATTGCCTGCAGTAACAGTTCCATCTTTTATAAAAGCCGGTTTTAAAGTGGCCAATTTTTCCAAAGAAGTTTTTCGTGGATGTTCATCTGTATCAAAAAACTTCGTTTCGCCCTTTTCACCTTTTACTTCTATGGATACAATCTCATCTTTCCACTTTCCCGTTTCCAGAGCGGCAAAATATTTTTCCTGGGATGATAAAGCAAATTCATCCTGCGCCTCCCTGTTGATCTTCCATTGCTTTGCTACATTCTCTCCTGTTTCGCCCATACTATAGGGATAATGCACGTCTTTAAGTTTGTTATTTACAAAGCGCCACCCAAGCGTAGTATCATAAACCTCCACAGTACGCTGAAAGGGGGATGAAGATTTAGGCATCACAAAAGGAGCTCGGCTCATGCTTTCCACGCCGCATGCAATAATTATTTCAGCATCCTCGCAAATAACCTGCCTTGAGGCATCCATAATCGCCTGCAGACCAGACGCACACAATCTATTTACAGTGTTACCCGGAATAGTTACCGGCAAACCCGCCAGCAGAGCAGCCATACGGGCCACATTCCTGTTATCTTCGCCAGCCTGGTTAGCATCGCCGGCAATTACATCTTCAATGGCCGAGTGATCAATCGATTTATTTCGGGCCAGCAATTCTTTTATTACATGCGCCAGTAAATCATCTGGCCGTACAGAACTTAAGGCTCCTCCATATTTTCCTATAGGCGTTCGAACGGCGTCTATAACATATACATCTCTCATTTGTAGACCAGCTTTTGAATTACTATTTATCGCCTGTTGTGGCACTCTCTTATACTACAACAACAATATCAGCCATGGGGAGAACTATTATCTCTTTACATCCTTGTTAAAAGCATTGCAAGATAACATGAACGTCTTAATCTGCCCGGTGCTTTAACTATCTTTGCACGATGGCTGAAACAGCAACACTGAAGATAAAAGGAAGCAAAAATATCCGTCAATTAAATTTGACGGAGTTGGAGAGCTTTTTTGAATCTATGGGTGAAAAAAAGTTCCGCGCCAAACAGGTTTGGGAATGGCTTTGGCAAAAACATGCTCATTCTTTTGCTGACATGACCAACCTGAGCAAAGAACTTCGCCAGAAGTTGGGCGAAAATTTTTCCTTGCCTGTATTAACTGTTGATGCCACTCAATACAGTGCAGACGGCACTGTAAAATCACGGTTTAAAACACATGAGGGCCATTTGTGCGAAGGTGTTTTAATTCCTACCGAAAGCCGTTACACCGCTTGTGTTTCTTCCCAGATTGGTTGCTCCTTAAGTTGCCGTTTTTGTGCTACAGGTTATATTGAAAGAAAACGAAACATAGATTTTGATGAGATCTATGATGAAGTTGTTTTGATTAATGAACAAAGCGAAAAAGTTTATGGCAAAAAGCTCAGCAACATTGTATTTATGGGAATGGGCGAACCCTTACTCAATTATAGAAATGTGTTGAAAGCTATTGACAGAATTACTTCGCCCGACGGCTTAGGCATGAGCCCAAGACGTATTACCGTTTCTACCGCAGGAGTAGCTAAAATGATAAAACAATTAGGCGATGATAAGGTAAAATTCAAACTGGCTTTATCGCTCCACGCCGCCAATGACAATAAACGGCATGAAATAATGCCAATCAACGACTCTAATAATATTGAGTCCCTGGTAGAAGCCTTGAATTATTTCTATAAACAAACAAAAAACGAGATCACCTTTGAATATATTCTTTTTAAAGATTTTAATGATTCATTGAAAGATGCTGATGAGCTAATTAAACTATACCGCCAGGTGCCTGTTGATCTTATAAACCTTATTGAATACAATCCCATTGACGCCGCCAAATTTGAAAAGCCGGAGGAAGATAAAGTAGAATCCTTTATGCATTATCTCCAAAAGCATAAAGTGAATGTTCGGTTACGCCGCAGCCGGGGAAAGGATATTGACGCAGCCTGTGGTCAACTGGCCAACAAAAATTAGTCTTCATCTGAATTGTGTTTAGTTAAATAATAGAACTCTATAACAGGTTTGCCTTCATTTTTGAAGGTTTTTTTTATTTCCAGGTTTTAGAAATCCTCCATAAGGTCTTAACCATAATTAACCTTAATAACCTGGCGTTGCATTAAACCCCCTGTTTATACGCCAGTCTCTTATACATTCAATTTTAAAAAAGAAAAAATTATATGAAAAAACTGATTACAGGCGCCTTAGTATTGGCTTTAGCAATGGGTGCCGCACAAGCACAGACCTCTACCCCTGAAAAAGAAAACACTCACAAGAGAGAACACAAAATGAACAAGCTCGATGGCTTGAATTTAACAGAAGACCAAAAGGCAAAGCTCAAATCTCTTCATGAAGAGCAAAAAAAAGAAATGCAGGCAAATAAGTCTGCAACGAAAGAACAGAGAATGGAATTGCATAAAAAATACCAGGCTCAAATGGAATCGATTTTAACACCAGAGCAAAAACAACAATTAGATAACCTAAAAGAAGAAAGAAAAGCTTCTGGCAAAAAAGCCGGGTTTAAGAGAGGCGACGATTTTAGTAAAAAAGGTGCACTCGACAGCACAAGGGTAGGCAGAAAGGGAAATTTTAAGCGTGGCGCTGATTTTCAAAAAGAATTAGGCCTTACACAAGATCAGCAGGATAGGATGGCTAAGATCAGGACTGATTTCAGAAGTCAGTTTGAAGCCTTACGCAACGACAAATCATTGACAGAGGAGCAAAGGAAAAGCAAGTTCCGTGATCTCATGAAAGCACAACAAGATCAAACGAAGTCAGTTTTGTCGAAAGAGCAAATTGAAAAAATGCAATCCTTAAGAAAAGAACGTTCTGGAAAGAACACTAAATGATAATTGAGATCCATCTCAACCTACTGAAAACAAAAGGACCGTGTACTACACGGTCTTTTCTATTTTTGCACCATGAAGAAGAAATCGGGGTTCGAAAAATTCATGTCGACCGAAAAAAAAGGCGCTGCTAAAAAAGAATTACTCAGGCAGGAGAAAAAAAAAGTCACAAAAGAAAGAAAGGAATATTTTGAAAAGAAAAGAACGGAGGCAAGAAATTTTTCGGGAACACAGGGTGAAGCCGGTATTCTAAAACCTACCATAACAAGAGCTGTTGAGGAAAAAATGCCTTTGAACAAATACATTGCTCATAGCGGGGTGTGCTCCCGAAGAGATGCTGTGGACATTATAAAAAGCGGAAAAGTAAAAGTGAACGGCGAAACAACTGTAGAGCCGGGATTTAAAATTTCTCCGAATGATGCGGTTGTTGTTAATGGAAAACGGATACACCCTGTAAAAGACCTTGTATATATTTTACTAAATAAACCAAAGGATTATATTACTACTACCGATGATGAAAGAGGTAGAAAAACGGTTTTAGACCTGATCAGTAAGGCTACCAAAGAAAAAGTCTATCCTGTTGGGAGACTGGATAGAAACACATCTGGTGTTTTATTACTAACCAATGATGGAGAGCTCACGCAAAAATTAACCCATCCGAGCAATGAGATAAAAAAATTGTACGCCGTAACACTGGATAAGCCTTTATCCAAAAACCACTTTGATGATATATTAAAAGGTGTGCCATTGGAAGATGGAGTAGCACATATTGATGTATTGGCTTATACAGATAATACAGACAAAACCCAGGTAGGGATTGAACTGCACACCGGACGCAACCGCATCGTCAGGCGTATCTTTGAACATTTTGGTTATGATGTAAAGAATCTTGACAGGGTTGTCTTTGCTGGTCTCACTAAGAAGAATGTAGACCGCGGTAAATGGCGCTTCCTTACGGAAAAGGAGGTAAGGGATTTAAAATATTTCAAGAAAGGGAAGGGTTAAATAATAAGTCTAAGAACTCCTGCTTGCGCCCACATAAGTAGAGCAGAATTTGTGAGTGTAAAAAACTCATAATTCACTATTGAATTTTCACAATTTATTTTCATGGCAATAAAGATTGAAGAGCATATTGTTTTAGAAGACGATGATCTTATAGCAATAAACAAACCATCTGGCTTATTAACTATTCCTGACAGGGAGGGAAAGGATATTTCTTTAAAACAGATTTTAAAAGAAAAGCTCGGTGATATTTTTACGGTTCACCGCCTGGACCGCGATACCAGCGGCATTGTTGTTTTTGCTAAAACTGAGCCAACGCATAAACACCTCTCTCAACAATTTGAAGCCAGAGAAACAAAAAAAATTTATAATGGCCTGGTCTTAGGCTTTCCTGCACAAAAATCAGGTGTCATTAACGAACCCATATCTGAGCATCCAAGCAAAAAAGGTTTGATGACCGTGTACAAAAAGGGAAAGGAAAGTATTACTGAATACGAAGTGATTGAAAAATTCAAGCTTTTCTCCTGGACGCAATTCAAAATCCTCACTGGTCGCACCCACCAGATACGGGTGCATATGAAATTTTTGGGTCATCCTGTTGCATGCGATGATTTGTATGGAGATGGCAAGCCCATATTTATCTCACAGTTAAAGAGCAGGTATAAGCTTTCGCAGGCAGAAGATGAAGAAAGACCGTTATTGAGCCGGTTGGCCCTGCATTCATCTCAACTACATTTTACAGGAGTAAATGGCCAGGATTATCACTTAGAAGCTCCTCTACCAAAAGATCTGAGAGCTATTTTGCAGCAATTAAAGAAATGGTCATAGCTGAAATAAAAAGAGTGTTTAATGAAGACCCTTTTTATAATGAAGTGACAACATTCACATCTAACAAATCATTTTAAATCTTTTCTTCCGGAACTGGCGTATATCGCAAATAAGGCTTTACAACTTTTAATCCCTTTGGGAATTTTTTGATAGCGTCCTCCGTTGACAGTGCAGGCACCACAATAGCGTCTTCACCTTGTTGCCAATTAGCAGGCGTGGCAAGACTATGTTTTGATGTTAATTGAAGCGAATCTATTACACGCAATACTTCGTTGAAGTTCCTGCCAGTAGAAGCAGGATAAGTAATCATCAGCTTAACTAATTTATCAGGCCCGATAACAAATAAAGATCGAACAGTAGCAGTGGCAGAAGCATTTGGGTGAATCATATCATACAATGTTGCTACTTCCCTATTCTCGTCCGCAATGATGGGAAAATCCACATTGCAGCTTTGCGTTTCATTAATATCATTTACCCAGCCAAAGTGCTTGTCCAAAGGATCAACACTTACTGCCACCACCTTGACATTCCGTTTTGAAAACTCTTCTTTCAATAAAGCAGTCCTTCCCAACTCAGTGGTGCAAACAGGCGTATAATCGGCAGGATGAGAAAATAAAACTCCCCAGCTATCACCAAGGTATTCGTAAAAATCAATTTCGCCGGCCGTTGTTTCTGCTTTAAAATTGGGAGCTGTGTCGCCCAGACGTAGACTCATAAAAAAAGTTTTTGCCTGTTTAATCAGGCAGATTAACAAAAATAATTATTCTGAAATAACGATCTCATATTCGATAGGGGAATTCTTTTTCAGCATAGCAGCAACTCCACAATATTTTTCAAGAGAAAGGTCTATAGCTTTTTTCACTTTGTCACGGTTCTCTTTGCCCGTTTTAAGGTGGTAAGTTAGGTTAATAGCCTTAAAAATTCGTGGATGTTCTTCTGTTTGATCTGCTTGAGCTTCAATTTGAAGATCAGCAAAAGGCACACGCATCTTTTCTAAAATATCCACTACATCTACCCCGGTACAACCAGCCAAACCACTTAATAACAAAGCTTTCGGACTAAAGCCATTCTTTGCATCTATCTCAATTTTTGAACTGTTTTGTGTACTATTGAACGAATGACCTGTTTTCCAGACAGTGGTTGTTTTCATACTAAGAATTTGGTTTTTCTACATCCTTTAAACTATGCTTCTCATTTTGAAGTGCATTTTCGAGCGTCCACTCTACTGTTTCTTTTAAGTTGTGCTGGCGAACAGGACAATCGCCCTTTTTACAAATATGACATTGAAAATACAGGCAACCGTCGCTATGTACAAAGAACTCCAGTGATTCGCCAAAATTACTGCGGATCAACTTTCCCAATTCATCAATTTCTTTGTGTGCCTGGTGAATGTTTAAATACCAGGGAACGGTTAGATGACAGTCTATATGTAAAACGTTCCCATATTTAATTACCCGTAGATTATGTAGGTCAACCCAATTATCGCGGCGGTGTTTTCCCAGAATGTCTACCATTTTCTCCAGAAGGGTCATGTCCGCTTCATCCATGATCCCCGCAAGTGAAGCCCTGACAATTTTGTATCCTGTATAAACTATAAACAAACCAAACCCAATAGCCACTGCACCATCAATCCATAAATAGCCGGTCTGGGCAATTAAGACCAAACCTGCAATAATTGCAGCCGTTGAATAAGTATCTGTCTGTAAATGTTTCCCACTCGCCATCAGCGCCAAAGAATTATTTCTTTTTCCCTGGCTTAATGAAATATAACCAAGTATCCAATTGATGACCGCTGTACCCGCAATCAAATAAATACCAAGGTCCAGTTGCTGAATGGGGACCGGGTTAATTAAGTTTTTTGCTGCACTGTAAATGATGATAAGGCCTGCCGATAGAACTAATGTTCCTTCCACTGCAGCTGAAACAAATTCTGCTTTTCCATGGCCATAAGGATGATCTATATCACGGGGCTTTGCAGCAACATACAAGCTATATAAGCCGATAAAACCGGCTACTACATTTACAATACTTTCCAGGGCGTCGGTTAATACAGAAACTGAATCGGTAAGATAATAGGCAGTAAACTTGGCAATCAATAAAACAGATGAAGCAATAGCAATCCAACGTTGCAGTTTAAGATTACTTCTGTTCTCCTTTTTAATAACCGGCAACGAAAATTCTTTGTATGTAATTAAATGATGGATTGATAACGTTCCTGGATAAAATTCCAATTAACAACCTTCCACCAGTTTGTTATGTAGTCAGCTCTCTTATTTTGATAGCGAAGGTAATAAGCATGCTCCCATACGTCTAATCCCAATAAAGGAAATCCCTTTACTTCTGCTACATCCATTAAAGGATTATCCTGGTTTGGAGTAGATCCAATGCGAAGTTTTTTATCATTATCTACAAATAGCCAGGCCCAACCGCTGCCAAATCTATTTTTGCCAGCGTCGGAGAACTGTGTTTTAAAAGCATCAAAAGAACCAAAGCTGGTAGTAATAGCAGTAGCTATATTTCCGGAGGGGGCTGCACTATTATTTGGCGTCATGCATTTCCAAAACAGTTCATGATTATAATGCCCGCCGCCATTATTGCGCATTTTGACAGAATATTTTGAGATCCTGCTCAATACATCTTCCACAGGTTTAGTCATATCAACACCTTCTGCTTTTGCAGCGTCCTGCAAATTGGTAGCATAGCTTGCCGCATGTTTTGAATAATGTATTTCCATTGTTTGGGCGTCAATGGCTTCGTTCAAAGCGTTGTAACTATAAGGCAAAGGTTGCTGCTGAAACCCTGTAGGATATTTAGAAGAAGTTACTTTGGCTGCAGTAGAACAAGCACTTAATATAGTAGAACCAGCATACAAACCTAATCCTGCCTTACCAGTTACTGCAATAAAATCACGACGGGAGGGTGCCATACAATTTTTGTGTGAAATTACTGAACTTAGGCGGTCGCTTTCTTTCCAATCAAAGCTTTTAATTTCCTGGCAACCTTAGGATACGCCTCCTTGTTGAACAATTGTGAATCCTTCATCGCTTTATAAGTAAGAAAAATACCAACGGGCACAAGAAAAATCGTTGACAGCCACATGCCAATACGCGGATCAACGCTTCCTTCTTTTGAAAATTTTTCCCCCGTGGTACTACTAAAATAAAACAACATAAAAAAGACAATTGCAAAAACAAGCGGGCTACCTAGTCCGCCCTTCCGGATAATAGAACCCAGGGGTGCACCAATTAAAAAAAGGACCAGGCAGGCCATAGACAAGGAGATTTTTCTGTGCCATTCAATCTGGTGTTGGCGCAGGCTTCTCTGCCCTTCTTCGTATTGGCCAACGGCCACTTCACTGCTAACTTTTAAGGTGCTGAGAATGTTATTGATTTTCTGATATACAAGACTTCGTATACTATCAGGTATCAGCTGCTCAAACTTTTTGGACGTAGTTTTCTTTGGTTCTACTTTCCAGTTACTATCGATATATTTTGAAAATGCCAATGATCCAAATACGTCCGTTTTGACTCGTTGACTAATTCTACCATTAATTTTCTTTATAGAATCAATAGCAATATCCAACTGCCGCATACTTAACATGCGTGCATTGTTCTTGTTCACGCTGTCAGCAGTACGCTGTTTCAGCCCAAATGAACCAAGGTCGAATTGCCTTTTATATTCTTTAAAGCCTAGCCGTATAAAATCCGTGCTTTGTGAACCCTGGTTAGATCTTTCTTCATAACGCCAGCCATTTTTCAGTATAAATTCCATATACCGCTTATTCTCTGATATCCGCATGACGCCGTCTGAAGCAATGATGAAGTTATCTTGTAGTCCATTGGATTGCTCATAAATAATAATGTTCCTGATTACACTATCGTTTGCTTCCTTCTTGCCAATCTTAATAGCAAATCCACTTAGCTTATCATAAAACACTCCTTCTTTTAAATCGAATGAAGGTTTGGCATAAACAATATCAGCCAATAGTGTTCTTGATTTTAAATTAGCTACCGGAATAATGTAGTTAGAAAATAAAAAAGCAATTCCGCAGATAAACATTGTTACAATAAAAAGCGGTCGCATGAAACGCAAAAGAGAAATGCCGGCTGATTTTATAGCAATCAGCTCATAGCTTTCGCCCAAATTGCCAAAAGTCATCAGCGACGAAAGTAAAACAGCCAAAGGCAAAGCCAGGGGCACTAGTACAGCACTTTGGTACCAGATAAATTCCAAAATGATATTAGTGCTTAGGCCCTTTCCAACAAAATCATCAATATATAACCAAAAGAACTGCATTACCAACACCAGAACAGTAATGAAGAAGGTAGCCACAAAGGGGCCTATAAAAGCTTTGATGATAAGTTTGTCAAGTTTTTTAAACACTATTCCCTTCAGGTTTAATTTTAGAACATGGAAGGTTCAAAAATACATCTTTCGCAGCCTGAGATAGACCTGGTTTGTAATACGGATATCATCTTAACAAAAAATACAATTATAAAGAAAGCCATTACAATGTTTGAAGAGCTGCAGGAGACAATGGTGGAGAGCAACAAAAAGATTTCTAACGCCGATGATATCTTTTCAGTTTCACCAAAAATTTCAAAAGGAGAGAATTATTCAGGTCTTCCTTATGTGGTTCTGGACTATCCGCGCATGTCAAACGGCGATAACCTGTGTTTCATAAGAACTATGTTTTGGTGGGGAAATTTTTTTAGCAACACTTTGCAATTATCCGGGATGTATAAAGAAAGATACATCGAACAAATAAGCTCTGATTACCATAGTTTATCCAATGGCCATTACTTCATTGGTATCAATACAGATCCGTGGCATCATCATTTTGAAGAAACTAATTACCGAGAAATTCGTTCTCTTAGTTCCAAAGCTTTTGAAACAATTTTACACGAACAGGCACACATAAAAATTGCTGCAAAGTGGCCACTAACAGAATGGAACAATGCAGCAACAACCTTATATAAAAGCTGGAATTTCTTAGCAGGACTAGTTTCCTAAGCGATGGAAAAGATCTTTTACCTGGTGGTCCCACAACATGCTTTGATCCTTGAGCTCTTTTTTCTCAGCAAAATCTTTTATAACAAAAATCGTTTGATTTGTGACTTCTGATTTTTCAATAGAGAATTCGAAATATTCATCTTTAGGCGCATGAGACCAGTGAAAGCGAATAAATTTTTCTTCTTCCTGGTCTAACACTTCAGCCGTGTCTGCAGATCCATTCCAGGAAAAACTAAAAACGCCATCTTCATCATCTACTTTATCAGCAAACCATTCCTGCAGCCCCGAGGAAGTAGCTAAAAAATCATAAAGGATAGTAGGGGAACATCTCACAGGATATTCTAAAGTGTAAAGTTGTTTTTTGCTCATCTTATACCATTAATACGTGTCAATTGCTGCAATAATAAAAAATTAATCAATCGGTCAAAATTTTTTTCATCGTATTTTAACCATATTCGGTCGTACAATTCCTCGATTTGGTAAAAAAGGGCAAAATAATTTTTTTTCACATAACCCTTTTTGTTAATTTGGATCAAGAGTTCAGCAACGGTTGAACAGAAGACCAGAACTGTGATGGATATTTTGGGATAACCAAAACTAACTTAAAACCTAAATCTTGAAAATAACCATCTAAAAAACCAATCCTATGAGTATGCGTCAACTCAAGATCACGAAGTCCATTACGAATCGTGAATCTCAAAGCCTCGAAAAGTATCTCCAAGAAATCGGTAAAGTAGAATTAATCACTCCGGAAGAAGAAGTTCGTTTAGCAAGACTAATTAAACAAGGCGACCAGCGAGCTTTAGACCGTCTCACAAAAGCCAATCTACGTTTTGTGGTTTCCGTTGCCAAACAGTATCAAAACCAGGGCCTATCTCTACCCGATCTTATCAATGAAGGAAATTTAGGTTTGATCAAAGCGGCTCAACGCTTCGATGAAACCAAAGGTTTTAAATTTATTTCTTATGCTGTATGGTGGATCCGTCAGTCTATTTTGCAGGCCTTAGCCGAACAGGCAAGGATTGTTCGTTTGCCTCTTAACAAAGTTGGGTTGACCAACCGTATTCAAAAAGCTTTTTCTCAGTTAGAGCAGGAATTTGAAAGAGAGCCCTCTGCTGAAGAACTGGCGGAGATGCTGAATATGGAATTGGAAGAAGTTACCGCTACTTTAGGTATTAACGCAAGGCATATAAGCGTTGATACTCCTTTGTCTGAAGGTGAAGAAAGCACACTGCTGGATGTTTTGGAAAATACCAATGCAGAAAAAACAGATGCTGAATTAGATCATCGCCAGTCTTTAAAAACTGAAATTGAGCGTTCACTTCAGCAACTTACCGAAAGGCAGAAAGAAGTGATCTGCTACTTCTTTGGAATTGGTGTTGACCACCCGTTGAGTCTTGAAGACATAGGTGAAAGATTTAACCTGACACGGGAAAGAGTTCGCCAGATCAAAGACAAGGCCATCACAAAGCTGAGATCAACACAAAAATGTAATTTATTGCGTAGTTATTTAGGTTGATAAGCGTTTCGATTAGCATCCTTGTTATCTTTGCATATAACTTTTAGAGTGAACTTTGTTCACTCTTTTTTTATTTACGTGAAAAGAAACGTGTACTATGTTTGAATCATTACAAGACCGGTTAGAAGGTGCGTTTAAAAACCTTAAAGGCGAAGGCCGCATTACCGATTTAAATATTGCTGCTACAGTAAAAGAAATCCGCAGGGCATTGGTAGACGCCGATGTAAACTATAAAATAGCCAAAGAATTTACAGATACGGTAAGGGACAAAGCACTTGGAGAAAAAGTTATCACTGCTATCAGTCCTAGCCAGCTAATGGTTAAGATTGTAAAAGATGAACTGGTGCATTTGATGGGTGATGAGGCGGCTGAGTTTAACTCAAAGGGTGCTCCTGCGGTTATCCTTATTGCTGGTTTGCAAGGTAGTGGTAAGACTACCTTCAGCGGTAAACTGGCCAATTTTTTAAAGAAGCAAAAACTTTCACCTATCCTGGTTGCTGCTGACGTTTATCGTCCCGCGGCGATGGAGCAGTTAAGAATATTGGGTGAACAAATAGGTGTGGATGTGTACCTTGAACTGGAGAACAAAAACCCGGTTGAAATTGCGCAAAATGCCATACGGGAGGCCCGAAGTAAGAATAAGAACGTAGTTATTATTGATACAGCAGGTCGTTTGGCAATTGATGAAGCGATGATGACGGAAGTAGCCAATATTAAGTCAGCAGTTCATCCGCAAGAAATTTTATTTGTTGTAGATAGTATGACGGGGCAGGATGCTGTAAACACTGCCAAAGCCTTTAATGACCGGTTGGACTTCAGCGGTGTGGTGCTCACCAAACTGGACGGCGATACAAGAGGTGGTGCTGCCCTTTCTATCAAATACACCGTAAACAAGCCCATTAAATTTATTAGCAGTGGTGAAAAGCTGGATACTTTGGATGTATTCTATCCTGAACGTATGGCCCAGCGTATTCTCGGCATGGGCGATATCACTACGCTTGTAGAAAAAGCGCAGGCCCAGTTTGATGAAGAGGAGGCAAGGAAGTTGGAAAAAAAGATCCGTAAGAACCAATTCGACTTTTCAGATTTCAAGCAGCAACTGCAGCAGATCAAAAAAATGGGTAATATTAAAGACCTGATGGCAATGATTCCTGGGGTCGGTAAAGCCATAAAAGATATTGATATAAGTGATGATGCTTTCAAAGGAATTGAAGCTATCATTAACTCTATGACCCTCGAAGAAAGAGCTAACCCCGATCTGATTGATGGCAGCCGCCGCAAGCGTATTGCCAAAGGCAGCGGAAAAGATATCAGTGATGTAAATGCCTTCATGAAACAGTTTGAGCAAATGAGAGAGATGATGAAAACAATGAACAAGATGCCCATGGGAAGAATGATGCCGGGATTGGGACGAAGGTAGATTGCTGACCAGGGATAGAACGTATAATTGTGCGACGCAACGGATGTCCAATAACCAATGCGTTGCCGGTTACATAAAATTCTTACCTCAAATCACTCCTGACCTAAACTTTACAATTCCTTTATTTGCATTGTCGCCTCTAAACCTTAGATTTGCACACTTAACAATTATTGTTTCACGCATTTAAATTTCTATTTAAGATGCCAGTTAAAATCCGTTTACAAAGACACGGGTCTAAGAAAAGACCCTTCTACTTCATTGTTGTTGCAGATGCACGCAGTCCCCGCGATGGTAAATTCATTCAAAAGTTAGGTACCTACAATCCTTTGACAACACCTGCCACTGTGCAGTTGGACCGTCAAAAATCATTGGAGTGGCTGCACAAAGGTGCGCAGCCTACCGACACTGTCCGTAAGATTTTATCGTACAAAGGTGTTTTATTCCTCAAGCATTTATTGCGTGGAGTAACCCTGGGCCTGTTTGACGAAGCAACCGCGATGACTAAGTTCCAAAGTTGGCATTCTGAGCATGAGCAACAAATCAGAAAGCGCCAGGAAGAAGCTCAACGTGAAAGAAGAGGCAGAAGAAACCCGCCTTACCAACGCCGTGATAGAAGACCGGCTCCTGGTGCGGGCTCTGAAGGCTAATTCAGCATCCAAGACCTTCAAAAAAGATTAAAATCCCGCTGTATGGCGGGATTTTTTGTTTGCGTTTTATTGTTTATGTAATCAACTAATTGCTACTATCAGCTCCTGTTGCGTCGCACACTTGTATTCAATTAATTCTCCTGAACAAGGCGTGCATCTAATTCATACAGTTCAACAAACCATTTGGATTTATTTTTGAACCAATTTTACTATGACAGAATATTTTAAGGTCGGGAAGCTTGTTGCCACCTTTGGGCTGAAGGGTGAATTGGTTTTAAAACATAACCTTGGCAAGAAAACTTCTCTTAAAGGGCTGGCTGCTGTGTTTATAGAAGAAAGAAAGGAAAGTTTTATTCCCTGGTTTGTGGAAAGCACAAAAATTAAAACTGACGAAGAAATATATCTCAAACTTGAAGGTTTGAATAGCCGTGAACAAGCTTTCAGGCTTACCCAGAAAGAAGTGTGGTTACCAGAGGCCGATTTTAAGAAGTTCTCTTCCAAATCTTCTCCCATTAACCTTTTGGGCTTCGAAATTATTGAAGAAGAAAAACCATTAGGAAAAATTCTTGAAGTAATTGAACAACCGCACCAACTTCTTTGCAGGATAGAGATCAATGGCAAAGAAGTACTTATTCCTCTTCACGAAGAAACTATCATTAAACTCGATAAAAGAAAACAGCAGGTTATAGTCGAGCTGCCTCCAGGATTACTGGAAATTTATCAGTAGATACGCCGGTAGCTTTTATGGCGTTTCTGGCCTGGATCATATGTCGTTGCTCATGAGCAATAAGAAAACGGAAGGTATCTCCCAGTTTCAACCTAATTAATTTACTCACGGAAATCGGAATACGAATCTGCTCCATGTTCCTCTTCCTGGCTGTTTCTAATAACTGCAATAATTTGTTTTGATGTTCATTAAATTCTTTGAATACCGCCTCCACATTTATACCCCTGTCAGGCCTGTAGGACTTGACGGCCTTCATTTTATTCTTTACTTCGTATACATTCTTAGGCATCATCATATTGGTAAAATAATTTCCAAAGAAACCCGGCACAAACCAGGCGTTTACTTCTTTGGGAATATGAACCATTGCTTTTTCAATGGCAGGTAAATAATAACGGCTATACATGTTTAAATGCTCCAGGGACTGCGCTGCACTCCACTTACCTTCTTCAGGCGGATATGCCAGCTTAATACTATCCGCTTGTTGTAGGTGCGCAGCTGCGGCTATCAATTGACGCACATCAGTTTCTAGTTGATTAATAAGTTCGTCGCTTTTAAACTTTTTCATACACGAAATTTTTACAAAGCTATTTCGGGAATAGTTGCAAAATCTTTGCCTGCACCGATATTTTGTATGAAACCGTGCGCAAAAGCTTACCGAAGGTTCTGGCATCAATCCCGGAGAGGAGGTCAGGTATTTATGGGGAATTAAAATGAGAAGCTGGGGACTTCCACTCAACAATTGGAGAAACTTTTCCTCTGCGGTGCCGGATATTAATAAAAGTCTTCATTAGTTGAAATTGAATATATAACCTGCTTTAAAAAATATGAGCGGTCTGGCTAAAACCAAACCGGCGATTCACGAAATAGAATATGGAATAGCCAAAAACAATGGTGGCTTCAAAGCAGTAGATAAGTTTAATTTTGAAAGTTGTCTGAACACATTCGACATATTGCCCATTTTGACCTGGATGCTTTTTTTGTTTCCGTGGAATTGCTTAAAAACCCGCATTTAAAAGGCAAGCCCTTAATTGTTGGAGGCGACGGCCAGCGTGGAATTGTTGCTGCCTGCAGCTATGAAGCAAGGAAATTTGGTATTCAAAGTGCAATGCCTTCTGTGACAGCAAAACGGCTATGTCCGAACGCCATTTTTTTAAAAGGTAGTTATCATGAGTATAGTAAGTACTCCAGAATGGTTACCCAAATCATTGCTGATTCTGTACCTGTGTACGAAAAAGCATCTGTCGATGAATTTTATATTGACATGACAGGTATGGACAAATTCTTTGGTATCAGCCAATACACAAAAGAACTAAGAGAAAAGATTACCAGGAAAACAGGCCTGCCCATTTCTTATGGTTTATCAACCAGTAAACTGGTGAGTAAAATGGCGACCAATGAAGCTAAACCAAATGGTTACCTGGAAGTTCCTGCAGGTAAAGAAACTGCTTTTCTGTGGCCGCTGAATGTAGACAAGATCCCAGGCGTAGGAAAACAGACGCAGATAGCACTTCATAAGATGGGCATTCTAACTATTGAGCAAATTGCAAAAACACCTGTAGACCAATTGGAGTATTCTTTTGGCAAATGGGGGAAAAAGCTTTGGGACAAAGCACACGGCATTTCTCATTCAGAAGTAGAGCCCTACAGCGAGCAAAAATCATTATCGCACGAGAATACATTTCACGAAGACAGCAATGATATTATTTTTTTGGAAACAGAACTGGTTCGCCTCACAGAAAAAGCAGCCTATGACCTGCGGCAAGAGGGGAAGCTAACCGGCTGTGTAACCATCAAACTTCGTTATTCCGATTTTACAACAGTATCAAAACAAGAAGTAATTGACTACACAGCGCTTGATAATGTACTTATGGCAAAAGTGAAAGACCTCTTTACGAAACTTCATAAAAAAGGGGAGAAGGTTCGATTGCTGGGTGTCCGCTTTAGTCACCTTGTTCCTATGACTATACAAATGAGTTTGTTTGATGACGCCCTGGAAAAATTAGAATTGTTCAAGGCCGTGGATATTATTAAGAATCAATTTGGGAATGACGCCGTTATGAAAGCAACTTCTTTAAAAAAGAAGAATGAATAAATTTTTATGCAGAACCTGAATATTCTTCCACCCGATGCGTCTTTGTAGCTGTCGCGCTGTTTCCCAGTTTTTTAATTTTGAATAGCTGAAACACAAGATAAATAATCACACCCCAGACTGCGGCTATAATTGAACAGGCCATCAGTAACAACCAAATAGGTGCTTTGTCCCTTGTAGCCCAAAGAGAACGCTGATTGAAATTAGTTTGCCTTTCAAAATAAGCACCCCATGGAACTGTTTTTTCTTGAGACAGATTTCCGAACCTCTCGTTGTCTTCTGTTTTGGCTACTAAAACAATATTACCTTTTTTATCCTCCGCTGGTAAACTGTCGATCTTGAATTCTCCTGTAAGCTGACCTAAAGAGTCTGTGGTATAGCTTTCTTCTTCTCCGATTTTCATATCTCCACCCAGCCTTCTTACTCCTATCTTCACTTCCACGTCTTTAGCAGGAATCCATTCTCCATTTTCTAAAGCCAATACTTGTGCCATTACCTTCCTTGCACCTTCTTCATTTATCGTATCCAATACAATTTTGGCTTTTGTAATCTCCAATTCAGTGGTTGTTTCTTCTTCAAGGGACGTTGCCTCCACTACTGCTAAAAATTTATGGGTGGCGGAAGAATCCCATACTTCTTTTAATGAAACCGGAAGTACTGCTTTGGCCATACCTTTTTCATCAGTACGTACTTTGGCAATAAGATTTTCAGGTATACTTTGGTCCAGAAACAATTTTAATACAACACCGGGTAAAGTTTGAAGCTTGTTATCGGCCTTAATTCTTGTTTGAAGCAGTAGATACGGCAAACTGTTGTTCTTTACAAAATATCGGTAGCTGACCAGAATATCGGTTTTCGTTTCTTTTTGTGCGAACACAGTTTTGCCAATAAAGGCA
Organism: Flavisolibacter sp.; assembly: GCA_036787395.1. Taxonomy (GTDB): domain Bacteria; phylum Bacteroidota; class Bacteroidia; order Chitinophagales; family Chitinophagaceae; genus Flavisolibacter. Next base: position 31,057 of record DAIQPL010000007.1, read on the forward strand.
AAGGCCAGAATGGCAACTAGTTTAAGCAGCGTTTTCATCTTCCGTAATTGTTTCGTGGATGGGAATAATTGGAAATATCCTGACAAAGAAAGTGATCACCAATAAGGCGCCCGCAAGGGATCCTATTGCAATCGCCCACTCTTCCCAGCTTGGAAAATAGTGGTAGTAGGTTTCCGGAGCATCATGCATAGGGAGAAAAGGATGTAACAAGGTTGGAGTTACAATCAGGTATCGTTTGAACCATGCGCCGATTACCACCATGATGCCCACTATAAACATTGGCAGTGGCTTCCTGCCCTTTTTAAATAACAGAATAACGATCGGAATGATCATGCCCACTAATATGGCAAACCAAAACACGGGTGCAAATTCACCTGCAAACAAATTGGTCAAATGCGACTCTTCCGGCTTCTTCATCTTAAATGCCGGAATAAGGTATTCGTTTATGTTAAAGTACAAATACAGCAGTGCAAGCAATACCACAACCCGTCCCATCTTTTCAAAATGCATCTCAGTTATATATTTCTCCAGGTGATAATACCTTCTGAAAACATACATAGCCACTACTACTCCACCAGCCCCAACAAGGAAGGCACCAGAAATAAAATAGGCGCCGAAATTGGTACTATCCCAACCAGGGCGATAGGTAGTAGCAAACAACCATGAGGTAACCGTATGAATACAAAACGCGACAGGAATAATGGTGATACAAAGAATATTGATCGCTTTTTCACTGATTTTAAATTGCTGTTTTGTTCCTTTCCAGAAAGATCCTAAAAAGTGATAAATCTTTTGCAACCATAATGGCGATTGCTCTTTTTTGGAAAGCAGGATTTTTAGGTCCGGCAACAACGGAAAATACAAAAGCAGTAGACTGATAAAAAAATAGGTACCAATCACAATCACATCCCACATAATTGGTGATTGTAGTCTTGCATAAAGAAATAGATGATAAAATCTTTCCGGCCGCCCCATATCTACAATAATAATGATGGACGCAAACACGATAGCCGATACAGCAATAATCTCTGCAATCCTGGTCAGGGGCGTACTCCAGTGTACATTGGCCAATCGAAGTACCGCCGTAATTAACGACCCTACTAAACTGATGGCAACAAAGAATACAAAGTTTGAAATATAGATGCCCCATGAAACATAATCTCTCATGCTGGTGACAACGAGGCCTTTGGTGATTTGTCTATAATAGGCAAAGGCACCAATAAGACAGATAGTGACCAAAATTCCTGTCCATATCATACCACGACGCCCAAACCTTTGAGGCAATAAATCATTGGCAATTTGATCAGGAAGATGCAGTGTTGAAGTTTTCACGATAATCAGTTTGGTTAACCTTTTTGTTTTTCGTTTTCCAGTCCTGCCTCAAAGGGAAAATTCCTGTTTACAGGCGGCAGGTAATAAACACGAGGCTTTGTTCCCAGGTCTTCCATCAAACGGTAACCGGCTTTGTCCTTCACTAGTTCAGTAAACCGAAATGTATCTGTTCCGTTCGTTACAGAATCTTCATTCATGTCTCCAAAGAAGAAAACGCCATTGGGACAGGCGCTAACGCAATGTGGGAGTTCACCTTTGCGAACCATATCCGGACAAAAGTCGCATTTGCCCACCGTGCCTATTTTTTGAGGTACACTCGTTTCACAGGAATAGTGCTGTGTTGCTACAGGCTCGGGCACACCAGGTTCTTCCCAGTTAAACACTCTTGTAGAATAAGGACATGCCGCCATACAAAAACGGCAACCAATACAGCGGTCGCTATCAATTAGTACAATGCCATCCTTACGCTTAAATGTGGCATCCACAGGGCATACTTTAACACAAGGTGGCTCATCGCAATGCATGCATGTGGTAGGCTGCCAGTAAGAAGCAGTCATTTCAGCATCCTGCATCGGATGTACCTTAATCCAGTTTTGACCAGGATGAATATGGTGCATGTGGTTACAGGCCGATTGACACTTCTTCAGATTTTTACAGCGTGAAAGATCAATGACCATAACAAAGCTTTTTCCTTCAATGCCTACTCTGGCTGCAGCATTCGATACTTGCGGTAAATCCGGAACCGGTTTTAGGAAAGCCTTATCTACTTCTATTATTTCACCATCGACAGAAAGCAATTTCACTTTTTCTCCCGAAGCTTTTACAGTTTCATCCTCCGGTGCAAAAGGATTAGCTCGCCCACAACCAGCGGCCAGCCCTGCCAGGATACCAGCAGTCAGAAATTCTCTCCTTGCTATTTCGTTTTTCATTTGCATGCGTTTAATTAGAGAGAGGATGATTTTTTGTGAACCCAGTTGTGGATATCGCCTTCCTTAATTTTTTCCTTTTTCACTGGTATATTTTCCACCTCTATTTCTACGAGAAGCCCATCCTGTGTAAGCATTTTTACTTTTTGCGGGTCTTTGTGTTTTTTGAAGCGTCTCAGAAAAGAAGGTACAGCAATGATTGATGTAACGCCCAATCCCCAGGACAGGAATCTTTTGCGGGATAAATTTTTTATTTGTTTTTCCATAAAAACTATTGTTCTGGCACCGTGAAAGTAAAATAGGCGTCAGGCATTAATTACAACTTACGTCATGCACCATCCTGATTGATGTCACCTGTTTGCCAAAGAGTTTTCCAATAGATCATAAAAAAACCGGTCTTTATTCAGACCGGTTAAACCTCATTTCTTAAAGGTTCTCATATAATTTACAACAGCCCATATGTCTTCCTGGTCTGGAATTTTCTTTTTGAATGAAGGCATGTCATCCCGTCCTTCAGAAGTTTTGTAAAAAAATGCACCGTCCGGTTGTTTTTGAACATCGGCTTTAGACAAATCATCCGGTAATGTTTTTAACTGGGCGGCTTTAGAACCGTCACCCTTACCAGCTTTGCCGTGACAGGACTGGCAGTGTTTAGTCCATACCTCTTTACCGGTAGCAAGTGCTTCTGCATCGCCTTTAACGGGGTTTGTCATTTTATTGTATTTATCCGGCACCGGCCACGGTTCTTTCTGAGTGAGAAGCGTAAAGCTTGCTCCACCTACAAAAACCAAGGGCAAGATCAATTTTTGAAATCTCATAATGGTTGTTTTTATTAATGAATACTGATTGCTTTAGTAACTCCACAACCGGGTGATGTTGAAACCGATGAGGAACTGGTTGCCGCTTTGCCACGGAAATCCTTCCTTATAATTGTTCTGGTTGTAGTAATTATTCCTTTGAGGACTAATGTGATAATAATTGCCGATAAAGAATTGAAAAGCGTGTGCACTCGTTCCTACCTCAAGCCCTAGTGAAATATTCGGTTTCGGATTACCGCTGGCATGTTTGGTAATTGGCTGGTCATAATTTACAATGACAGACATTCCCTGGGTAATTTTATACCTTCCCATAAAAGCAATTGCGAAATGTTCATGCTTTCTTTCTCCAGCTACTACATTGGTATCTTTTCCGCTTGGAGTAGTAGTTGGTTTAAAATACCCATTCACATAGTTCACGTGTGTTAAACTCGGTGCTACCTGCACGGAAAGCTTTTCTGTTATTTTGCGGGCAATCATCACCTGGTGGAAGTACATCCATTCATCCGAGTTATGAACATAATTGTCCCCCGGCCTGGTGTCCCAGGCAGCATCCACATAATAACTAATACTAACCGGGTATTTACCTTTTGTCTGTTTCATTAAAGCATACTTAGCAAAGCCTTCGAAAGTCATAAACGACTTAGTTAGAGAGATACCGACCAGCAAATTTTCTATTGGAACATAATTAAACCCTAGCCGGATATTAGAGGAGGCAAAAAAGCCATAGAAATCTTTGTATCCATTACCGGCTGTGCCAAAGCGGTGCATAATGTCCATTTCAAACGTTTTCTTATTCGGGACCATGACCGTTTGGTTATCGATAATCCAGATACTTGCAAATGTATTTTTGGCAGGTTTAATTTTTTTTATTGGTGCTGGTTGCTCTGCTTCTTCAGTCACGGTGCTGTCAGTAGTTTGTGCCCCTGCACTTATACTTAATCCTAGTAACAAACCCAGCCCGGCAGCCCTTACCAAACACCCTTTTATTAGATTGATTGATTTCATTTTTAAAGTTTTGAGGTCATTAATTATTGGGTGCCTGATTACGGATCCAATCCAATATCTTTTGAACATCCGAAGCCTTTAAAGCACCGGTTG
>DAIQPL010000336.1:0-4388 GCA_036787395.1 Flavisolibacter sp.
GCCAGGACCGTAAACTGGATAAAATATTTACCAGTGAAATGACGCTTGATGATTGTCCACTTAGTGGGCGTGAGCAGTTGATGAAAAGCAAATGGACAACAAGGATTCAATTCATCTTTTATTGATATCAGTAAGTGACATCCATCAGCCTCTTTCTCTTTTTCCGGGCTTGATACCTCCTTATTACTCCTATCAAAATAATGAGAAGAATGGGAGACAGCACATTTACGTATTTGATAATTTCTTTTGTTGAATCCTCTACCTGTTCAAGCGGTCGGTAAGTGACGGCTTTTGTTCTTAATTCTATCAATCCGGTATCATCAGAAAGCCAATCAATAGAATTGGCGGCCATATTTATATTATCAGCATTTAATTCAGACTGGCCTGGTTCACTGTTTACTGCAAAGTTTCCATTGGCAATCACTATCACTTTAGACTGGTTACCATTTGTCACTGCTCCCTCCAAAGCAACAGCAACAATTTGGCGTCCCTTGTTAAAATCCACGACCGACCATTCTTTATTAACGTCAATCATTAATGGAGGTCTGATAAGCCCGGACTTTTTAGAAGTATACGCCAGCGGGCTAACTTTTAAAGAAGAATTCCTTTGAACAATTTGAATTGAACCTACAAAAGGAAAAAAAACAGCCTCAATACCTTTTACGGAGGGATGTTTTGCAAAATTTTTTATAACAGGAAAATAAGGAAACTTAATTGGCCTGTTAAATACTATCTCACCTGCCTGCGCCTGTACAGCCACGTTCCGGCATTGCACATCTGTTACAATCTGCCCGCTTATCATAACTCCTTTTTGAGCCAGCCATTCCCTGACTCCGTTTTCCGGCAAAGGCTGCACTATGTTAGTGCTTAAGTTTCCAAATAATCCGCTGTAAGCAATCAGAATACTGCCTCCCCCGGCAAGGTAATTATCTATTTTTTTAAATTGAGCAGGTGGAATTGAATCTTTGGGATCCATCACAACAAGTGTTTTGTAAGTGGCAGGAATTTCTGAAGTATCATTAATGGAATAGTCTTCTATACTATAATTTATGGCAAGCTGCTGCACTAATTGTTTACAAGCATAACTACCATGTTCGCCATGCCCCTGCAAAAAAGCAATCTTTTCTTTATTTTGTTTTGTAAGTTTTTTAATAGCCGTGGTTAAGGCATATTCTGCACTCTCCCCGGGCTGGATAACAGGGATTACATCTTTCTGATCATTTATTGCCAGTGATGCTCCCATATAAGCTCTTAGCTGCTTAACCTGGTCTCTTTCAGAGACATTTACCATAACCGGCCTTATACCCTCTGCCTGTGCCAGTTTTTCCTGTGCTTCATTGGCGTTGGGATTTACAAAAGTAAACGAGATCTTTCCTCTTGAATGGTTTTTATATTCTATCAATAAATCTTCAAAATCATTCCTGCTTTTTATCAGCTGTGTAGGTAAATCACTTGAAAAATAAGCATTGATGGAAACTTTTTCATTGAGATTTCGTAAAAGGTTTTTGGTCGCTTTGCTAAGAGTAAAACTTTTATCTGCTGTAAAATCAATTCTGAAGAAGAAGCGATAGGATATAAAGTTGATCAATATTAGTGCTATAAAAGTGACCGTTAGCCTGATTATGATTGTCCTTTTTTTCATCGTATAAGTAGTTGACCGCAGTCGGGATTTTTTTTATAATTAGATACTCTCTTAATCTTTAATAATCCTCTTAAATAAGATGGTTCTGGCAAGCAATAACCCGGCATAAGACAGGGAAAGGAAATAAATAAGGTCCCTGGAATCAATAATACCTCTTGAAAGTGAATCGAAATGTGATCTTGCGCTCAAAAAATCAAAAACGGTTCCGGTAATACCCCTGAATTCCTCTCCAAGCATATCGAATAAAAGGTGAAAAAAGGTGGAAATAAAAAGTGCTATCAAATAAGCGACGATCTGGTTATTGGTAACGCTGCTGGCAAAAATACCAATGCTCACATATATGGCACTGACTGAAAGCAGGCCCGCATAGCCTCCAATTACTGCTCCATGATCAATGGAACCTAAGCTGTTAACTGTAAAGTAATACGGTAGTGTGCACGCGAGAGCGATACCTACGAGAATTAAGCACGCCAGAAATTTTCCCATTACTATCTGCCAATCTGAAACCGCTTTCGTGCTTAACATTTCAAAGGTGCCCGATTTAAGTTCCTCGGCCAGCATGCGCATGGTGATAGCTGGGATAAAAAAGAACAGTGTCCAATATGCTATACTGAAGAACATTCCCAAATCCGCCTGACCCTGATAAAAAATATTATTTCCAAATAACCAGGTAAAGAAGCCACTTAATCCAAGAAAAATAATAATAATAACATACGCTATAAGCGAATCAAAAAATGAGGCAATTTCTCGTTTGGCAATTATCCAAATATTTTTCATACAAGTTTTTCCAATGAAGCAATGAATCAGTTAATTAATAAACTAAAGGGTGATCTCCCTGAAAACATCTTCTAATCGTGATTTAGTGCTGGTCATTTCCAGTAAATACCATTTCTTTTTTACGCAAAGATTGAAGATGAGTTTTTTCGAAGATTCGCCTGGTTTACTTTTAATTTCAAAAAAGCCAGTCCGACCCTCAATGGGTTTTACATGCTCAACCGTGGGGACACTGAGCAACTCAGTTTCCAGATTTGCAACATTCTTAGTCTCAATCTGGATGATAAGTATTTCATGCTGCGAAGTCATCTGCTTCATAGCTTCAAAAGTATTGTCAGCGACTATTCTCCCGTGGTTAATAATAATGATCCTGTCACAAATTGCTTCTACTTCGGGCAAAATATGCGAACTCAGCATAATAGTTTTTTCTTTTCCCAGATCCTTTATCAGGTTTCTTATTTCTATAATTTGGTTAGGATCGAGGCCCGTCGTTGGCTCATCCAGAATCAATATATCAGGATTATGTATAAGCGCCTGTGCCAGACCTACCCGTTGACGATAACCTTTTGACAATTCATTAATTCTCTTATGTTTTTCAGGATTCAACCCACAGATGTGGATCATATTTTTGATTCGCGAATTTATTTCTGGTTTCAGGACTCCTTGAATTTGAGCACAGAATTTCAGATAATCACCGATGGCCATATCTACATACAAAGGATTATTCTCGGGGAGATATCCGATTTTCTTTTTAATACTTATAGGCTGCTTTTCGATTTCCTGGTCATTTATTAAAACTTTTCCGCTGGTTGGAGCCATATAAGAAGTTAATATTTTCATCGTAGTGCTTTTCCCGGCCCCATTGGGACCAATAAATCCTACAATTTCTCCTTTATTGACCGTAAACGATATATTATCTAATGCCTTCTGAGCGCCGTATTTTTTAGTAAGATTCTCAACAGTAATCGCAGCCATGATGTTATTTAATGAACCCTTGTTGTTTGATATAAATCGAAATTTAAAAATTGGACCGAATTACCAGTTTAATTTTCGGGAAGATACCAATGAAATTTCATTCATGTAAAAAACTCCCTCGAGGAGAATCAGAAATGTAACAATCAGGATCCCTAATACTAAAAAGGGTACTCCAAACAGTACCCTTTAAATAAAGGTTTTCATATCGGGCATAAGACTTTTCAAAAAATTCGGGGATACAGTATTCAAGAACCTGTAATTGAGCCTTTATAGAATCATTTGAATATGTCTTATTTTACCTTTTTATACTAATTTGTAATAAATAGAAAAACTATAAACCATCCACTTTCAATTATTGGGATGTTTATCTTAATAGCATGAATGATACTCGAGCCTTTAAACTCTTTATTCACGGCAGAGCGGTAGTCATCACACCATTAATGAGAAAGTTTCCGACACGATCGCTTTATTGGGCAGAGCTGCCGGACCATATGCCAATGTTATTAGAGAAAGTTGGAATTATCAGATGGGAATACCCTCCAATGCTTCATAAGGACGTGATTAATCAAAATGTATATGGCATAGAGCACTATGAAGCAAGTGTTGACGATTGAAACTATCCCTGGGCTTTCCAGTGGGATACTAAAATGACTTTAAAAATGACGGAATTTCAAAAGTGAAGATAATACTTGTACCCATTTGCCGGAATATCTCATTTTCGCAACGTTCCAGGTCACAAGCTGCTCCAATAACAAATTCTTTCTTAAATTAAGAAGGCATTCACCATTTTCAATGCAGCCCTAAAATTTCACTCGAGATTCAGTTATGATAGGAACGCTAGTAAGGACAAGATTGATATTCACTCTATCATTAACAAAACTATTGATCCTGTTAGTTTTTTGTTCTGAAAATAGAGTGCGTGCTCAATTAAAAATTAACTGCAAACCTGATTCCATTACAGTTATTGCAGGTGCTCAGTATCATAAAGCAAAACTAT
>DAIQPL010000337.1:0-4376 GCA_036787395.1 Flavisolibacter sp.
TCTGCGATGCCGGACCACTTTTCTACAACTATATTAGTGGCACTATCCAATAGAATATTTTCATTTATATAGACTAACTCAGGTTTTGCTATCGTCATATGTTTCTTTTTATCAATATTGAGACTTACTACGTAGGCTGATTTAGCATTAGCATGTGCTTTGGTGATATACACATCACCGATCTTTTCAAAACGCATGTCATGTTCGTGCCCGCCAAGAATTAAAGCCAGGCTGGGAATTTCAGCCGCCAGCTTTTTATCATCATCAAGAGTCTGGTGTGTAATGGCAATTACAGCATCTACAGAATCTTTCAAACTGTTATAAGCTTCTTTCGCCGAGGTCAAAGCATCTGTATAACTAACATAATCAGCCTTATTAAAAGGAAGTGTTACTGAAATAAGGCCAATGCTGGCCCTGGTGCCATCTGCATCTTTTACCTGCATCACAAAAGTCTTTGGAAAGGGAATCTCCTTTTTTCGAAAAACTTCAGTCTTATTATTTTCTTTATGAAAAGTGTTAGAAGAAATCCATTGAAAATGAGATTCATTTATTCTTTCCTGCAATTCAGATTCTTTTATATCAAATTCGTGGTTTCCAAAAACAGCGAAGTCTAGTCCTGCAGCATTCAGCGATTCAACCATTTGCTTACCCCTTATGGCCTTACCTTCGTAAACCAGGCTGTTATAAACCGAAGGACTTAAAAAATCACCCGCCAATACTAAATATGTATTTGGATTTTTTCTGAGGTATTGCTTTTTTAAACTGGCCACCCTTGCCACACCACCTTCTTTTCCACCCGCCAAAGGAGCAATTTCATATACATCATTGACCAGCACAAAATTAATATCAATCTTATTGTCATCTTTTGACAGACCCTTTAACGGGGAACAAGATAACGTGCCCAAAACAGCAAGGGCAACAAAAACACGGGGTAAATAGGTCATCAATAAATTATTGGCGCAAATTAAAGTGGTTTTGCCTGAACGAACCTTTTAAACCAGGAAAATTGATAACCGTCAGGTAAATAATGCCAAAGACAACTTTCGATCATTCGGGCAAACTATAATTAGTTCTAGGCACGTTTTTTTATATAATAAGCTTAAATTCATTTTATGCTTTGGCAAGGAAGAAGGGAAAGCTCCAACGTTGATGACCGCCGTGGTATTTCAGGTGGTGGTATAGCAGCAGGCGGAGGTATCCTTGGTGTTATTGTTTTGGTTTTAAATTTCTTACTTGGTGGAGATGGAGGCAATACACAACTTCCGCTTCCTAACCAAAACCAACCGATGTCTGCAGAACAGAAGGCGGAGCAGGACCAACTAGCCAGTTTTGTGAAAGTTGTATTTGCCGACACAGAAGATATTTGGCAGGAGCTGTTTTCTAAAGCCGGCAGCCAATATCAAAACCCTGTTCTTACACTTTTTAGCGGGGGAACACAATCAGGTTGCGGTAATGCCAGTTCTGCCTCGGGACCTTTTTATTGCCCCGCCGACAATCGCGTTTATATCGACCTTTCTTTTTATGATGAATTAAAAAACCGGTTCGGTGCCTCCGGCGATTTTGCAATGGCTTATGTGGTCGCCCATGAAGTAGGCCACCACGTTCAAAACTTATTAGGTACTTCTGAAAAAGTTCAGCGACTAAGAAGCCGCCTTAATGAAGAAGAGTATAATCAGTATTCTGTTCGCTTGGAACTTCAGGCTGATTTCTATGCCGGCGTATGGGCACACTATATAAAAGGCAAAGGCTATCTTGAAAGTGGTGATGTGGAGGAAGCACTGAATGCAGCCAATGCCATTGGTGATGATCGCTTACAAAAAGAAGCACAAGGTTATGTGGTACCTGAATCTTTTACTCATGGAACTTCCGCCCAGCGCATGTATTGGTTTAAGAAAGGCTACGACACCGGCGACATCAACCAGGGCGATACCTTTAATCAAACGAACTTATAGAACTTTTTCGTTCAAACTGTTGAAAGAGCAGCGTCCTTATTATTTGCGCTCTTTGCTTTAAGCATTGGGCGGGCGTTCCGCGCTATTCCCTTTTGAAATCCTGACAATCCATGGTTATTTTTGCCGGCATGGAAGGACTGTTACAGCAAATTGAAGGGTACCGTAGCGAGATTGAACGGTACGAAATTTCAAACGCACAACAACTCGAAGAATATCGCATTAAATACCTCGGAACAAAAGGGCTTGTAAAAAACCTTTTTGGCGAAATGCGCAATGTTCCCAATGAAAGAAAAAAAGAGTTTGGCCAGGTACTTAATGATTTCAAGCAATTTGCCGAAGCCAAATTTGAAACGGCGAAAGAAACAGCCCTTAACGGTCAACCTGCACCCATAGAAGAAGTAGACTTAAGTTTGCCGGGAGATGTGGTGCAAATCGGTTCCCGCCATCCCATTACTTTGGTTCGCAATCGTATGGTCAATATTTTTCAGCGGCTTGGCTTCTCCGTTGCCGACGGTCCTGAAATTGAGGACGACTGGCACAACTTCACTGCCCTTAATTTACCTGAAAACCATCCTGCCCGTGATATGCAGGATACGTTTTATATCAATCAGAATCCTGACTGGCTCCTGCGAACTCATACCAGTAATGTGCAGATACGTGAGATGCAAAAAGGCAAGCTTCCCATCCGCATTATTTGCCCCGGACGCGTCTATAGAAATGAAACCATTTCTGCCCGTTCGCATTGTTTTTTTCACCAGGTAGAAGGATTGTATATTGATGAAAACGTAAGCTTTGCCGACCTTAAACAAACGCTTTACTTTTTTGTGCAGGAAATGTTTGGAAAGGAAACAAGAGTTCGTTTTCGTCCATCTTATTTTCCTTTTACCGAACCAAGTGCAGAGATGGATGTTAGCTGTTTTATTTGCGGCGGTAAAGGTTGCCGCATTTGCAAACATACAGGCTGGGTGGAAATTTTAGGCTGTGGCATGGTGCATCCAAAAGTGCTTGACAATTGTGGCATCGATAGCAATAAATACACAGGCTATGCATTTGGAATGGGCATTGAACGTCCTGCCCTGTTATTATATGATGTAAATGACATCCGTTTGTTCAGTGAGAATGATGCACGGTTTTTAAAGCAGTTTGATAGTGCAGTCTAGCAATTGGGTGCGGTGTTTTGGTTTGGTGGCGGGCTTCAACACTTCTATTGTCTTTCGTTGCGTCGCACATTTCATCGTTTTGTAATTCTTCTGAGCAGGTCGCCATGCTGGCAATCGTTATGCAGCGATATAAACTTTTAAGAAGTCGGTCAATATCTCAACTCAATTTCCTGCTTCACCTGCTACTTTAGTAATAGCTGTCTTCTCTGTTGTATCTTGAGCCTCCTGCCCGTTCGCAAACAAATCAGCCTTTCTACCCGTTAGTTGCCTGTGCTTATAACTAAAAAAAGCGGATGCTAAAAAGCTGCACACAGATAAGTAAAACCAAAGCGTATACTCCACGGATATTTTGATTGCGTTAGATACATCCGGCTCTTTTACCTCGGTCTTCACGTCCGCATTAATTTGAATCATAACAATGATCAATGAAAGAGCAGCCAGGGGGCCGGTGATCATACCGATTGCAGCACGGAAAGGACTATTTGATAGAGAGATAATCAACCCAATTACACCTAGTATCAAAGCTACCAAAGCCAATACATACATTTTGCCTTCCTCTTTAGAGGTGTTAAACCCGGCTTTTTCTTTATTGCCAATTCCATTCTCCAATGCACCCTTTTCCGCCGTTACTTTGTAATCTGTTCCAAAAGCAAGCCCAAGGCCTGTGTTGTCAGCATAGGGCATGTCGTTACACCTGATCTGCACAAAAGGCAAAAAGAATAATAACAGGCCTACCAAATAAGCTACAGAAGTTGTGTGCTTTTTTTGAAAGAAATTGTTTTCAGCAGTTGGCATAGCAAAAGCTTTATGGGTTAAGTTTTACACTGATGAACTTAGGGCCTTTCAAAGGTTATGCATGAAATCACAAGTGGGATAGGCTAGCCGAGCTCTGAATCACTGGGGGCGGTGGTAAACTCCGATTGGTCTCCGGGGTTTTCAATTTTCAACTGCGGCGCCTTTTTTGAAGGTTTGTCACTCCCGATATTTTTTCTTTTTATAAAAAATATAGCTGCAACTGTAGCAAGTACAGCGCTTATTCCAATAAGCAATATATTTTTCTTCTTCATCTCAATTTCTTTGGTCTTTATAAAGTTAGAAATTATTGTACCATAATTTTACTGATTATTATCAGCCAATGAATACCATTTGCATTTGCGGGGCCGGCACTATGGGCAGCGGCATTGCCCAGGTCTCTGCTTCGGCAGGGTTTTATACTATTTTATATGACCTGGATGAAGAAGTGCTCCGGAAAGCAAAGGACAAG
>DAIQPL010000090.1:0-13520 GCA_036787395.1 Flavisolibacter sp.
CCTACCATAGTAACATCATGCGGTTTGTCATAGTTGGCCGGATAGTACGCTCCTTTATTAACTGGTATTCCAATAGTAGAATCGTCCATCTTAAGTAACACCCTGGAATAAGTATAACTGATCCATCCATTCAATTTTCCACCTGGTTTTCTAATCATGACTTCAGTGCCGTAGGCTTTGCCTTTTGTTTGCAGCACCTCTGTTTCTATGTCATGGTTTAATACAAGGGTTGCGCCGGGCTTGTAGTCAAGGTAATCTTTGATGCGTTTATAATATACTTCCCAGGAAGTTTCAATCGTATTGGATTTTAAATTTTTATAAATACCCAGCGAAACCTGGTCACCTCGTTGCGGCCTTATGTTCGGATCACTGAGCTTCCATATATCAGTAGGGGCAATAGCTGTAGTGTTAGAAAGTACATGCAGGTATTGTCTCATAGAGTTATATCCTGCTTTTACGGAGAAGCTGTTAGTTATGGAATAACGAACAGAAACCCTTACTTCAGGAGCTTTGTACGTCTGTGTTATTTTATTCTTTTCGTAAGATTTTTTTTCTACAACAGTAGATTCATCCCGTGGAACTCCGGAGGCATATACCGCCACTTCTTTAGGCCCCAAATTGTTAAACACAGAGTAACGCATTCCCGCTTCCAGGGAAAGTTTTGTTGAAACGGTGTAGCGGTCGGAAAGGTAAAGCGCTGATTCAAGTGCCTGCTCAGGAGCAACAACATCTGTGGCTACCAATGATTCTTTACCCCTTGGCACAAAGGATCCGGGATGGAGCTTATACAAAATAGAATGAACACCGAAATTCAAATTGTGTTTAGCATGAAGCAGGTAAGAAAAATCAGCTTTAAAATTTGCCTGGCTGATATCAAATGAAAGTGTATAGGCGTTTACCTTGTTTGCCTCGCTAAACACTCCATATTTATATTGATCATAACCTGCCGTAAAATAGCTTAACAGCTTACTATTAAAATTGTGTTTCCACTTTACTGAAACATTTCGGTTGCTGTAATTATAAGTTGTATCACTCGCCAGGTTAAAACGGTCATTGCTGAAATAACCAGTGAAATAAAAATCATTCTTTTGATTCATGCGATGGCTGATACTAAGGTTGCCGTCATTAAATGAAGCTTTCGCTCTATCATATGGATCCGGCAATAGAGAGATCAGCCAATTGGCGTACGTTGTACGGCCCCCGAAAATAAAAGAGGTTTTATCTTTTACAATCGGCCCTTCAATATTAAGCCGGCTTGTAGTAACACCAATACCTGCAGAACCCGTAATATTTTTTTTATTTCCTTCCCGCGTGGATATATCTAAAACGGAGGAGAGCCGCCCTCCATATTTAGCAGGGATACTGCTTTTATAAAGTTCTACATCCTTTACAATTTCGGGGTTAAAGGCAGAAAACATTCCAAAAAAATGGGATGGATTAAAGATGGTGGCGTCATTTAACAAGATGAGATTTTGATCTGCAGATCCACCTCTTACATTAAACCCCGTACTGGCTTCCCCTACCGTTTTTACACCCGGCAAAGTAGTCACTACCCTGAGAATATCTGCTTCCCCAAATACAGCAGGCATTTGTTTGATAGTTGCTATAGTTAAACGCTCTACACCCAATTGCACCCTGTTGATGTTGGATGTTTTTTGAGTAGAGATCACTACCTCTTTTAATGTGGTGACCTGTTCTTTTAACTCTATATCAAGTTTGCCTTCTCCGTAAATCATTACCTGGTACCGGGCATCCTTCATCCCAATGCCCTGCACACTAAAGGAGTAAGCGCCGCCAGGCAGGGAAAAAAAATAATAGCCATATGGGTCAGTGGTAACTCCCCTGTTCAACTTTTCTATAAAAACAGAAGCATTGACGACAGGCTCACCTGATCTTGCATTACGAATATGACCGGTAACTATAAAATTTCCTGGCCGTATGCTGCCGCTTTTTGTGCCAATCTCATACAACTTATTTTCTGTTGTGGTTCTAATTACGGTTTTTGCGCCCGTACTAATATTAAGACTGGTATCATTCGGAATACCGCGGGGATTTTTGTGCGGGTAAAACCCAGGGGCAAGCATTGTAACCAGTTTTATTTTTTTCGTGATAAAAACATGGTTTTGCCTGTCTATTGCAAATTGAAGATCGGTGCCCTGAAAAGCCAGCTTTAGCAGGCTATCGATGGATTGATCCTTTGCCTCGACGTTGATGATAACGCTATCGACGTCCGGAGCATTGTAATAAAAATAATAGGGACTGCCTGTCTCTATGCTCTTAAAAAATTCCGGAGCAGCCATGGCTTCAAATTTCCCATTAAATAGATGCTTGTTATTTAGCTGGCATAATGCCGCAACGGGAAACAAAAAAAACAAAAGCAGGCAATGGGCTCGCAACATATTAATCAAACGCTTTATTATACTGTTCAGCAATGGTAAGCAAAGTAAATTCAGGGGCTTTCCTGAACTTGATTTTGTTTTTCTTGAGGTATTGTTGTATTGTTTTTCTTTTGTCGGGAAGCAGTTCTAAAAACGCCTTTGCGTTTTTAATAGAGTAATAAACACCATCTTTCAGTACATAAAAATGATCCACACGTATGAATTTTAAATTCACTTGTGTTGTGATTTTTTCATCAATGACAACCTTTCGTTTCACCATTAGATGGATCTTGCCTTTTGCCAATTGTTCATAAAAGCCTTCTGGAATGAGGGAATTAGTTTCTTTACGCCTATAGATAAACGGTGAATTCAAAAAAGAGAAATACTCAACCCGCGGACTAAACAGAATAATACCCAGACCACTACTGGGTTGTTGAATAATAACTTCGTCCTTTAGCATATCATACCGGAGAGGTACTTCTCTATAAAAAATGCCCTCATAAAAAAGTTTGCTTTTTTCCCAGACATTGGACTTATAATAAGCGGAGCCCTCAATTGAAGGCGAATAGCCCGTGTGCAGTACACCGTTATATATGGCAAGATTCTGGCCCTTGGAATCAAGATAGGCCTCTATAGCTTTTTGAGAAGCCGAAGGACGCAAATTTGAGTCTACCATCAGTTGAGACCTGGTGCAAAGGGAGAACAATATAAACAGTATAAAAAATATGCATTTTCCCATAAGCTGCATCCTTTGTGGCTAACCTTTTTAATCTAGCCCATAGTTCTATACTTTAAGCAAGGTTAATCAGACCTAAAAGTTAAATAAAACTTGCCTTATTTCAGGAAAAGCTAATACGGCTGCCTAATTAATATTGTAAATAAATTAGCAAAACTGAATTGGGCCTGCTCACTGCAGACTATATCAAACAAAAGGCTGGCGAAGCCAACCTTTTGTTGAAGTAATGTTTTTTACAATGAGTAGACGTTGAAAAATCTTACAATTCATCTTCAAAGAAACCGGTCCTTTGATGACCCGTAATATTATATACTTTCCCGGGGTCATTAGAAAACTCAACCTGTAAATAGATACTGTCTACAACTACCCCGGTTTTAGAATGACCGCCCCCCGGAACTACTTTTCCTTCAAGCACTTTTACTGTACGGCCGGCAGTTACTGTATTATCTGCTGCCGCCATTGGCCTAAATGAAAGGCTTGAATAGTCCACATCAAGTTTTGATTTAAACCGGTAAGCAGCAGTAGCATTATTATGATCGTCAAACCATATTTGACTACTATTAGCGTCTGAAGTATTATAGGTATAAATATGCTGGACTCCGGTAACGGGTGTATTAGGAGCAGCATTGTTGAAATAAGTTACAAACCACTCTCCAGCCATCTTGTAAGTTGAAGTATACTCGATATCCGGTTTCTTCGTGCAGGCTGAAATCACCAGCATAAAAATCAGTGGCAGACTATAAATTCTTATATTAAATTTCATAACTGGAATAGTTTATTGTTTAACAAATGTTCTTAATGCAGTGCCATAACCGCCGGCAAAAAGTGAATATTTTATTGTAGCCGGGGGAGTTGGATTATAGTCTTCACTGCCGGAACTAACAAGCCCAAAATCAGGAGAAATTTGCTGGGGTATTGCTATTTTATTTCCTGTATAGTTTACGGCTATAGCCGTGAGGCCTACGCCAACGCCTGCCCCGCCCGGATTTTCTACCGTATATACTCCTTTTGCGGTTTTTGTCCATGTACTGGTTACGCCTGTAGCGGCCCGCAAATAAGTACCTGACAAATCATTTGCGGTAACATCATTACCTATAACTACAACAGTCCGGAAGTCGCTTGCAGTAAAGCCGTCAGGATTTGCAGCTGTGTATGTTAAATCATATACACCGGGCGTGGCTGTATTTACAGTCCCTTCTGTTGTGTACTGGGCGGTCTCTTCACCCAGTTTAGCAGTAGCTCCTGCTTCAGTATACGTCGCACCCTGGTTTAAAATCACTAACCTGTTTCCATTGGTCTCAATTGTTGGAAATACAACAACCCTTGAGATACCGACTTTCTCAGGTGTATTGTTAACCTCTTCTTCTTTGGCACAACCAAACAAAATAAAGGCTATCAGAACATATAAACTACATTTCATAAGCTGTGTTTAAATTTTATTGATTATCGAACATCCCACCATACTTTATCTGTAATCAGCTTTTCAGCGGGAGTATTAGAGTTTTTACTTCTTTCTGAATCCGGAAATATTAGTCTTTTTGCAAACAAGCCATTTGTAATACCATTCTTTGGATACACAAAGCGACCAGGAACATAGGAGGCATCAGTTGAGTATACGGTACTTGTACGGGGATACCCGGTACGATTGCGTTCAAAAAACGCTTCCAGCGCATGAGCATCTGCCATACTTGCCCACTTCTGGACAATGATGGCTTCTATTTTTTGCTCAAGGGTTCCTGAAGTAGGATAGGCATACTTGCCACCTGCAGCGATAAATGGTGCTGCATTATATCCATAGCGTTCAAATGCAGCCATAACTCCCGCATCATATTTAGCTTTTGCTCCCGCACCGCCAAAATATCTTTCCAAAGCTTCGGCCTGTAAAAAATTCGACTCTGCGAGTGATATATAATCCACCGGGTCGGTTGGACCAACCCTGGCTTTTGATGCAGAATTAAATGAACTTCCGGCATTGAAATCTCCCTGATGCAAACCACTATAGGTATTAGTTGTACCTGTAGCCGGTTGATAAAAAGAAGGTATGCGTGGATCGGAATTTGCCTGCAACCAGGATAAAAACGTCATGCTTGCCTTTAAGTTGGCATCGGTATTTAACTTTCTAAAGTTGTACTCATACAGAGGATTGCTTTTATTTGGCTCGTCTTCAAAAACTGTTACAGAAGCGTCTACATCTAAAAACGGCGCACCTGCGGCATACATAGCCTTAATGCCTGTTTCCGCTTCGGCAGGTTTTGCAAAACTCATGCGCAGGTACAACTTCAATTTAAGCGTATTCGCAAACTTTATCCAGTTTGTGATTTTCCATGTAGGATCGGAACTTGGAAAGACTAAATCCGCAGTACCCCCGACTGTGTTCGTACTTGCTTCAAAATTTTTGGATAATGCTGTATCCAATTCTGCAAGCAAGCCTTTGTAAACCGTATAACCATCATCAAACTTTGGCTGCAGGTTATTGCTTCCTTGAAATGTTTCTGTATAAGGTACCTGGTCATATAAGTCAACTAAAACCTGGTAAGTATAGGCCTTGATGACAGTGCCCATCAAATAGTAGTTCCAGTCCTGATTTTCCTTTGCCTTATTAATAACATACTGTGCGTCGTTCAGTGCACCTGCGTAAAGTTCATCCCACGTAGGGCCATAGTCAGTTTTTGTCAAACTGAACTGATCAATATTCTTGTATTGATTGGATGTGTTATTCTGTGTCCAGAATTCGGCCCAAATACCTCCCAGAATAGCCAGGTCACCACCAATTCTTCCTATGGAAGAAGCCACTGCTGCCGGAAGTACAAGTTTGGGACTGCCTTGCTCAAGGGAAGGGTTATTAGGATCCCGGTTTATATCGAATGTTTTTTTGCACGAGAACAGCAAAAGCAGTACTGCACAAAATGAAATTGTCCTTATATTTAAAATCTTCATGTAATTAAAGTTTAATTGTTTAATTAAAACCCTATCCTGAGGGCAACTCCATAGGATCTTATGGAGGGTGAAGCTGCCACTTCTCCGAATTCACTTGTAAAATCATTGCCTATGTCTGACACTTCAGGATCCATAAACAAATTTTCTTTGGGTGTCCATATCAGGAAGTTTCTTCCAATTAGTGATAGCGTAATTGATTGAGCACTGATTCTGCTTACCCATTGTTTAGGTAAGGAATAGCTTAATGTTATATCTCGGAGTTTGAGAAATGATTTTGGCATTAAATATTCTCCGTAGATATAGCCCTTATTAGTGGCCGAATTATAGCGTTCATTAAAATGGAATACATCAACAGGGGTGGTATTTTCTATGTAAATAGGCTTTCCTGCAGCATCAGTTCCGTTTTGAACAACAGAATTAGGAATGATATAAGGCCTTCTATCGTTGTATTGCGTTTTGTATGCATTACCTGTAAAATAAGCCAGGTCCGCAGTTCTGGAAAACATCATACCACCAACCCGGTAATCAAGCGTAAATCCTAATCTCACATCTTTGTAGGAAACAGAATTGTTCAAACCCATAATAAAATCCCTCTGCACGTCTCCATAAAGTACATCCTGCGTTGTTACCGAATGCTGGCCTGTAGATGTTGCAACAATCTTCCCATCTTCTGTTCTTTCATACGTAGGAGCTTCAACTAAACCCATAGGCTGGCCGGCACGGGCCACCATTTTTATATCCCTGTATGTGGCAAAATCAACCTTATCTAAACCTACAGGTAATTCAATGACCTTATTTTTATTTTTTGTGAACGTATAATTTATGTCCCAGGTAAAGTCCCTGGTTTTTACCGGAACCAGGTTTACGGCTAATTCAATTCCTTTGTTTTCAACTTTACCAAAATTGGTAATTATAGATCTATATCCCGTTGTAGCAGCAATAGGAACGTTTATGATTTGCCCGTCAGAAACCTTTCTGTAAACCGATACGTCAACCCCAAGCCTGTTCTTAAAAAATTTAGCTTCCGCTCCTAGTTCAACTTCCGTAGTGATTTCAGGTTTTAAAGCATTATTTCCAATGACATTCGAAACTTCAAATCCCGAAATATTATTAAGCGGGAAGGTCAGGTTTCCAAAGCCAAGTAATACATCTCCCGGTACCAAAACAGATTCTAATGAATACGGAAGTGCATCCCTACCGGTTTTACCATACGCAGCCCTCAGCTTTAAGAAGTCGATGCTAACGGGGGCCAGATTGGCAATTTTAGATACAACCAGGCTTAAGCTTGCACCCGGATAGAAGAAAGTGCGTGCATTTGCAGGCAAAGTGGAAGACCAGTCATTTCTTGCATTTAGCGCCAGGTACAGGTAGTCTTTATAAGCAACTGTTGCTTGCCCATAGGCGCCAAGTAATCTTCTTTTTGAAATTTGCTCCTTGGACACAACAGCGCCAGAGGAATTAGACAAATTGTAAAATCCGGGAATGGTAAGCTCTGTGATTCTTGAGCTAAACAACCTGGATTCACGTTCGTTATAATTGGCCCCTACAAAACCTGATAGATTAATATCGTCACTAACATCTTTGTTATAATTCAAAAACAGGTCTGAATTATATTCCCCGGCAAAATCTGCCCTTTCTGTTAAACCTCCTACAGGAGCTCCGGTAAATGCAACCCCTTCGTCATTTGTAGGATTAGGTCCTCTCCATGTATTAGGAGCTGGTATCTCTACCGCCTGCCAGTCTTTTAATCTTGCATTGGTTACATCCGCTCCTGTACGCCATTGGATATTGAATACATTGCTCAGTTTATAACTCAAATCAACATTACCAAAAAACCTGTCGCTACGCATTTGGTTGCCATTCTCAAAAAGTGAGAAATAAGGGTTGGAGGCGTATGGAGTAAAGTAGTTATTAATATTAAAGAACTTATTCTTATAGTCTTTAAAATCAACTATAGGAATATCACGGGCAATTTGCAGGATGTTTTCAAACGTAGAAGAACCTGCAGCATCATCATCTGAACTTACTGTTTTACCATTTTTATTGATATAGTTTAATGAACTGCTGATGGTAAACCTGTCACTTGCTTTTAACTGGCCCCTCAATGATATTGTATTACGCTTGTAAGAATCAGCATCTGTAGGAATGATCCCATTACTGGAAACATTTCCATAAGAGAAAAAGAAATTGGCATTTTCATTTCCACCTCTTAGAGAAACAGAGTTGTTGAACTCAGTACCAAGGTCATAAAAATCTCTCACATTGTCCTCCAATGCTGTGTAAGGCTTAATCAGCCTTGAGTTATCTACCTCGCTACCCCATAGTCTTTCTCTTCCATCCAGTCTTGGGCCCCAACTGCCGTTTTCTTCTTTCCAATGCTCTCCATTCCATCCTTGTCCCCATCCATTTTGCCATGCGGGTAAGCGGCCTACTGAAGAAAACATGGCAGAACTGCTAACATCTACCCTTAGCTCCCCTGCTCTGCCTTTTTTAGTAGTAACCAGCACCACGCCGTTTTGTGCCCTGGAACCATATAATGAAGTTGCAGCAGCACCTTTCAATATGGTAATATTTTCAATATCGTTAGGGTTTAAATCATTCAGTCCATTACCAAAGTCTGTTCCTCCCTGCGCATTTAAAACATTTTCAGGACCCCTGGATCCTGATCCCAGTCTGCTGTTGTTGAAAGGAACCCCATCAACAATGATCAATGCCTGGTTACTACCCTGAAGAGAAATATAGCCCCGTAAAATGATTTTGGAGGAAGCGCCTGGTTGGCCGCCCATAGTAGAGATATCTGCCCCTGCTACTCTCCCTTGCAAGCCATCTAAAGGACTTACAGGTGCAGTACGCACAACTTCATCAGAGCGAAACGTTGTAGCAGCATAGCCAATTTTTTCACGGCTTCGGGTTTGACCCAAAGCTGTCACAACCACTTCTGATAGTGCTGCCTGGTTTCCCAATGTGCCATTCACTGTTATTTGGCTTCCTATGTTAGTTTCCGTTCCCTGGAAACCGGAAGCGCTAAATACGAGTGTAGCATTAGGAGCTGCCTGAATAGTAAAATTTCCATTCTCATCAGCACTTACAGTGGTTGAAGTGCCTTTAACTGAAACTGTCGCGTAAGGAACAGGTCGCCCTTGTGCATCAGTAACACGGCCGGCGATAGCTCTACCTTGAGCAAACACTTGCACAGATAGCACAATGGCCAGAATACAAGTTAGAAGTCTTTTCATAATGTGTCTTTTGAGTTTATTTTGGAACATTAACCCAGCAGTCGTTTAATCGTATAAAAGCAGTAAATAGCATTAAGGAAATGCTTTGGTTAACATTCCGAGATTGATAAGACATCAATTTGCAACAAATTGCTATGAAGCAGAAAGGGGTTTTTTACCAACCATTAAATTTCTGACGCGAGCCATGATTAAGGAAATATGAAATCTTTGCGGTTTGTCATTATTGCGTTTGTTATCATATCACCTGTATCAATAACGAAAGTGGTTCTCTGGTAAAACAAAATAGATGATTTCTCCATCTAAAACGGGTGACTACTCCCAGATCAAACAAGTATTACTATCGCAATTTTGTGGTCTGGTCATGTTCTAACTAAATTATTTGCATGAGAAAAAAATTGTTGATGGCAGTTGGATAAACCTGAATCATAAGCTGATTCTTCGGTTTTAAAGTCCGTGTCATTAGCCCGAGTTGTTCACGCTTGCAGATTTTACAACAAAAAACAAATTAATAGCGGGCATAAGCCATATTCTATTTTAAAAAGTATGACCTAATTAAAAAAATGAAAAAAATTATCGTATCACTATCATTGATATTGGCAGTTGGATTGACGCCGGTTCTGGCTAGAGATGAAACAGGTGCTGGCAAAAAAGCAAAAGAATCTTTTGAAAAAGAATTTGTCGGGGCCGTGTTTGTTGAATGGAGTCGGAAGGAGATTATTTAAAAGTGCTATTTGTTTTGAGAGAACATCGGTTACAAGCTTATTACAATTCAGAGGGTGTGCTCCAAGGCTTTGCCAGGTCTGTTTTATTTAAAGAGTTACCATTGGCGGTAATGTTGTCCCTTGATAAACGTTTTGCAGGTGCTGACTTAAGTAATATCCTGGAAATTACAAACGCTGAAGGAACGTCTTATTGGACAACAGCCGAAATGGAAAATAAACGATACCGCGTCAAAGCTAATCCCAACGGCACTATTCTAAAAATAGATAGGAATAAGTAGCAGTATAATACAAGGGTTTGATAATTGCCCTATGTCACTTACTCCTGTTTCCATATAAGCAGATATAGGCAATAGAGGATAAGAAAAAAACCGGCAAAAGCCGGTTTTAAAACATTTATAAATTGATTCACCTTAGAACTTATCCCAAAATATTTTGGTTTCTACTTTGTCGCCTCCAATTTTAGATGCAGCTTCAGTATAACTTGCATTGTTTAAGGTTTGTTCATTGGTGGGATAGGTGAAACGGTTAGGGAAACCTGATTTAGCAGTTGTCAATACAGGCAGTACCGGATAATCTAATCTCCTATACTCTGTCCATGCTTCATAACCACGGTTGTTCATAGCTAACCATTTTTGTGTGCCAATTTTTTCCTTATAATTACCGGGCGCAGTTGTATAAGCAATAGCCGGTTGCTCCAGGTAAGCATCAGCCTGAATAGACGTGCCTCCCCAGTATAGAATAGAGGCACGTATCGCATTTTTATAATGCTCCTCTGCTGTTCCGGCTACATTAAATCCGCGTTCCTTGGCCTCAGCCCTGTAAAATTCAATTTCCACGTAGTCTAGCAATAAGGCCGGATAGTCCTGTGCGGTAACCCTGTCACTAACTTTTGCATAATCCGAAAACGTATTGTTGGATCCTAGCTTACCACCAACATACACTCCCCCATCATTGGGTTTGAAATACAGGGAAAGACGTGGATCACTCGTAGCCTTAAGTTTATCTACTAACGTATTACCAGCTATAAAATCCTGGCGGTTACTTTGGATAATGTCAACCCAGATAGGGTTGGTATTAGGAGTGACTTTTAGGTAACTAAAAGAAGCATTATCAGCCGCAGATTGAAAAGCTTTTGCATCGGCTTGTTCCACTGCCGTTTTTGCCTTGGCTGCATCCACATCAGCCACCGTCATACCAAGCCTGATCTTTAAAGAATTGGCAAATTTGATCCACTTCGCAACGGAGCCGCCATATACCAGATCGGCGGTTGCACTAAAGCCGGCACTGGCCGGATTTAAAGCGGCAATATCAGCATCCAACCTCACAAAAAGGTCATCATAAATGGCCTTCGCATCATCATATTTTGGAAAAAGATTTTCTGGATTTAAAGCCTCGGTATAAGGCACATTGCCAAATGTATTAACCAAAATGGAATAGGTATAAACCTGCATTATATCAGAGATAGCCACCTGGTTCTTTTTTGTTCCTTCATCAAGCACGGTGACATCAGAAGGAATCAATCGCTGTGCTTCTTTAAGATCGACTAAAACGTCTCTATACAGCCGGCCCCACCATGCTTGTGGTATGCCACGCGTTGTGAAATCATAGTTAGGTTCATCCTGATAAGTAGTTGTAGCCCACTGTTGCACCACCAGCCTGTACACGTTGGTATTTACGTTTGTGCTGGCAAGACCATCCGTTAAGGTCTTTACCGCATTGGAAAACAAGGTGGCCGGCGGCACATTACTTGGGCTCTTTGTCTGTTCATTAAATCTTGAGATATCCTTGGTGCAAGCCATCAGCAACAACAAGGGAAGAGCTATAAAAAAATACTTTTTCATGAATAATAATTTTAAAATTTCAATCTTACATTAAAACCAACTGTTCTTGTAGTGGGATAAGCTCCACTTTGATAACCCTGGATATTACCCGAGGTAATGCTTTCTTCCGGGTCAGCATAAGGAAGGTTTTTATGAATGATCCAAAGATTTCTGCCGATCAGGGAAAGATCGATTCCCTTAAACGGAGCCATTCCCCGTGTAACTTTTTCCGGCAGCGAATAAGTAAGGGTCATTTCCCTTAGCTTAACATAGCTGGCATCATAAACAAAATTGGCGGCCGGATTTCTTTCATAACCATAATAACCGGTAGATGTATTTTCTACCCTTTTTGTATTTGGCTTTCCATCGGCTGTTACACCCGGCACAATCAAGCC
Source organism: Flavisolibacter sp. (assembly GCA_036787395.1). Lineage (GTDB taxonomy): Bacteria > Bacteroidota > Bacteroidia > Chitinophagales > Chitinophagaceae > Flavisolibacter. The sequence continues at coordinate 12,225 of DAIQPL010000090.1, forward strand.
ACCCCCTTGTGCGATAGGGCTTCTTTTAGGTTTTCCAAGATCGTTGTCACCAACCGTTTCAGGATAAATACCTGTGTCCATACCATAATAAAGATCAAGGGAAAATAAATCACCCCCCTGGCGCATATCCACCAAAAAATTAAGGGCGAGATTCTTATACCGTAAACTGTTGGAAATACCACCGATCCAGTCGGGGTTAATATTGCCAATTACATTATTGGTAGTAGAAGTAATGGTATAAAAGCCGTTGGCACCTACTAGTTTTTCCCCGTTTAAATATGTCCAGGTTTTCCCCTGGATGGTACCGTAAGGCTGGCCCAAAGTAGCATTGATTGAAACTCCTCCCTGCAGGCTAAGAGGATTGATCTGCAGGTTTGTACTCTTATCGTAAAGCTTTAATACTTTGTTCCGGTTCCTTGCCCAGTTTACATTCACATTCCAGGCAAAATTTTGTGTTTTAACAGGACTAGCATACAGTGAAAGTTCGATCCCTGTATTTTCAATATCTCCGGCATTTACAAACTTGTTATTGTACCCGGTAGCTTGTGAAACAGCCACTGAAAATATTTGTTTTATACTATGAGTTCTGTAATAAGTAGCATCAAATCCTACCCTGTTTTTTAGGAAAGCCATTTCTAGGCCTACCTCATAGCTTCTCGTTCTTTCTGGTTCTAACTCCAGGTTATTTTTGATATCTGGCAGGGAGAACAAAGTGGCGCTGCCAAAAGACGCCGGCTTAAAATAAATATCTGAAGTAGTACCCCAGGGGGCACTGTTACCAACTTCTGCATAATTTGCCCTGATTTTACCAGCAGAGAGCCAGTTAAATTGAGACAAAAGCCTTGAAAACTGGAAGCTAAGTGATACGGAAGGATATTGGTAAAAATTATTGCTGATAGGTAAAGTAGAAGAACGGTCAAATCGTTCGGTAGCATCAAGCGTCAGAAAATCTTTATAACTCAGCGTAATCCCTCCAAAATAACCGTCTGTAGCAATCTTTTCTGCCACTTCATCCGTTGGAAGCACATTTAATGGATTCGCAGAATTAGATAAAGCATATAAACCTGGAACTACCAGTCCACCGTTGGTAGTAGCATAAGTGGATTGATTATTAGATCTCCTGAGATTGGTGCCTAGCAAGGCTTTTAAATTAAAATCTGCTGACAGGTTCCTGTCCAAATTTGCCATCAGGTCGTAATTCAACTCCCGGAATGTATGGTTGTATTGTGTGTAAGCCGGCACCGCTACACTACCTACTGCAATTCTCTCTTCATGTATTTCGTCATAAGAATCAAG
>DAIQPL010000091.1:0-13515 GCA_036787395.1 Flavisolibacter sp.
AGAGTTTAAGAACAGGATTAGTGCACCACGAAACAATCGATGACATAATGAGCCTTGTGCCATTAAACATTTAAAAAACTAAACACCATGATCAGGAACTATTTAAAAGTAGCGTTCAGGAACCTTTGGAAAAACAAAGTGCTTTCTTTTATAAATATTTCCGGACTCGCGTTAGGTATGGCGGGGGCTGTTCTGCTATTGTTGAATATACAATACGATTTAAGTGTTGATCAGTTTCATGAAAAGAAGAACCTTATTTATAAAGCATATAACAAAGGCGTAGTAGATGGAAGGCTCCAGTGCTGGGATGTTACTGCCGCTCCTTTAGCACCTGCGTTAAAACAGGATTATCCTGAAATTAAACAAGTAGCGAGAATATCAGGTACAGAAAAATTATTGAGTTACGGAGAAAAAAAATTAAAAGCAGAGGGCAATTATACAGACCCGTCTTTCCTGGATATGTTCAGTTTTCCCCTGGTAAGAGGAAATGTGCAAACTCCATTGAAGGATATTCACTCTATTGTAATTACAGAAAAGTTAAGCAAGAAGATTTTTGGAGACGAAGACCCGATGAATAAAGTTATCGTGGCTGATAACAAGAATCGTTTTATGGTTACAGGCGTAGTGAAAGATTTACCCGCTAACACTCAATTCAAATTTGAATACCTGATTCCCTGGGAATTCTTACATGCGGAAGGAATTGAGAATGCATATTGGAACAATGAGTATGCCGGCACTTTTGTAGAGTTGCATCCTAATGCTGATATCAATTCTGTCAACAATAAAATAAGTGATGTTGCTCTCAGTCACAGTAATAAGGGACGCGATATAAGAGTATTTCTGCACCCCTTAAGCAAATTGCACATCTATGGCCGGTTTGAAAACGGCAAAGCGGTTGGTGGTGACAACATCCGGTTTCTTGGTATATTGGCTATTGTTGTTTTATTAATTGCGTGTATCAATTTCATGAACCTGAGTACGGCACGCAGTGAGAAAAGAGCTAAAGAAGTAGGCGTGAGGAAAGTGGTTGGTGCCGCTAAACGTTCGTTGATATTTCAGTTTATTGGGGAGTCAGTTTTATTGTCCCTGATTGCCGGTGTCATTGCTTTAAGCCTGGTTGAGATGTCGTTACCTGTATTTAGTGCTTTGGCAAAAGCCCCACTGGCCATTCCTTATCAATCACCTTTTTTTTGGTTGGCAGGTGTATGTTTGGTGTTATTCACCGGTATTTTGGCAGGTAGTTACCCAGCGTTTTATTTATCTTCTTTCAAACCTGTAAAAGTTCTAAAAGGCGTTTTAAAGAATGGTAATGCACTGGTTACACCCAGGAAAATACTGGTGGTATTGCAATTCGTGTTTTCTATTTTCCTGATCAACTTCACCATTATTTTTCAAAAGCAAATTGCGTATGGACAAAGCCGCGATACTGGATTTGTAAAAGAAAATTTGATTTTTCATCCATTGACGGATGATTTGAGAAAAAACTACAAACTGGTGAAAGATGAGTTACTCAATGGGGGTACAGCAATTTCAGTGTCCGGGTCAAATACACCCATTACGGGGGGAGGTGCCAGGATAGGCGGTTTGAATTGGGAAGGTATGGACTTAAATGCCAATGTAAATTTTGAACTATTTACAACACAGGGCGGTTTTGTAAAAACAAACGGATTGAAACTGATATCGGGAAGAGACATTGATGTAGAGAGTTATCCAACCGATACCGCTTCCTGTATGATCAACGAGGCGGCATTAAAAGTGCTCGAATTTAAGAATCCAATTGGTCAAACAATAAAAGATGTGGATGTCAACCTAAAGGTAGTTGGTGTAATAAAGGATTTTTTAATTGGAGGCCCCGGGCAACCAATGAGCCCCGTTTTAATAGTGGGAACCAACTCCGCCAGTTTCATAAGTATAAGGTTAAATAGTACCGCATCTCTTCGAAATGTAAAAGATGCGGAGGGCATCTTAAAGAAATATAATCCAAATTACCTTACAGAAGTTCAATTTGCCGATGATGCACATGCTGCTAAATTTAAACAAGCCAAAAATGTTGCTGTTTTAATAAACAGTTTTGCATTGATTGCTATTTTCATTTCTTGTATGGGCTTATTTGGCCTGGCTACCTACATGGCCGAAAACAGGACAAAGGAAATTGGTATTCGAAAGGTATTGGGTGCAAGCGTAGCAGGTATCACCTCTTTATTAGCAAAGGATTTTATTAAGCTGGTAATAATCGCCATTGTCATTGCATCGCCGTTAGCATGGTTATTTATCAATTTTTTTCTCCGGCAGTTTGCTTACAGAACAACTATTAGCTCGTGGATATTCCTTGCAGCTGGCGCCTCAGCCTTATTGATTGCGCTTTTCACCATTAGTTTCCAGTCTATAAAAGCCGCTGTTGCCAATCCTGTGATGAGTTTAAGAACAGAATAAAATCACGATCATGATAAAAAATTATTTCAAAATCGCTTTCCGCAATTTATGGAGACATAAAGTTTATTCGTTTATAAATATTATGGGGTTAGCTGTTGGTATGACAGCCTGCTTCCTGATATTCCTATATGTAAATTTTGAAACGAGTTATGATAATTTTCATTCAAAAGCAGACCGCATTTACCGCGTCGTATCTGATGTAAAGACACCGTCTGAAACTATTAGCGCAGGAATTACCATAGCTCCGCTGGCGGTTGATTTGAAAAAAGACTTTCCTGAAGTAGAAGACGCAGTACGGATTGAAGGAGATGGCTTTCTTGTGAAAATAGGCAATGTGAAATTCCAGGAAGAAAGAGCAGCACTCTCAGATTCCGGTTTATTTAATGTGTTTGACTTCCCTCTTGTAGAAGGTGATAAGCATACAGCTTTGAAAGAGCCGATGAGCATTGTACTATCTCAGTCTGCCGCGAAAAAATATTTCGGGAATAAAAGCCCCTTGGGACAGCAATTGTTGCTTACAGGAGATGCTATTAACGCCACAGTTACCGGGGTAATGAAAGACATTCCTGGAAACTCCCAAATAAGAGCCGATATGTTTGTATCGATGTCATCGTATAAACAAATTTATGGCCGGGCCACTTCCGATAGTGAATGGACAAACCATAGCTACCTTACTTACCTTTTAATGAAACCGAACACTGATGTTAAGGCTTTTGCGCAGAAATTACCAGGGTTTATGGAGTTTCATCATGGCGCAGAAGCAAAAAAATTACAGATGTACGAAGTATTGTTCCTGGAGCCCTTGCGTGATGTGTATTTGAAATCAACACATGCTGGCTTTATAATGGATAAAATATTTACGACGGGTAACATCAGGAACGTATATATCTTCTCTATAATTGCTGCCTTTATTTTACTTATTGCCTGTATCAATTTTATCAATCTTAGCACAGCACGCAGCGCTGAACGCGCCAAAGAAGTAGGCATTCGTAAAGTGGTTGGTGCGGGAAGATTGCAGCTTGCAAAACAATTCATTGGCGAATCTGTGATCATTAGCTTAATTGCTTTTGCATTGTCTATTTTTCTATGCGTTGTTGCCTTGCCGTTGTTTAATCAGCTTGCCGGTAAAGAAGTAAGCAGCGGTATATTTAATAACCCCACTCATCTACTTATACTGTTCATCCTTTCTATCGCTATTGGTATAATAGCCGGTTTTTATCCTTCACTTGTATTATCGTCTTTTAAACCGGTAAGTGTTTTGAAAGGAAGATTTTCTACCGGTAGCAAGGGATTGATGCTAAGAAGAGGGCTAGTCGTTTTTCAATTCGTTATATCCATTGCCCTGATGGCAGGAACGATCGTTGTTTACCGGCAATTGAATTATATGCGGAGGCAGGACCTCGGTTTTAATAAGGAACAAGAGCTTATCATTAACACGAGTTTTGATAAGAATAAAGATGCTTTTAAACAATCGTTATTAACAGTACCGGGTGTGATATCGACGAGCTTTTCTTCTGCCGTACCCGGTAGTAGTTATACTTCTGCTCGTTCAGAAATGGAGAATAGTAAAGGAGAAATGCAAACGACAAATCTGAATCTTTTTTTTGTTGATTTTGATTATATAAACCAGTTCAAATTGAAACTGTATGCGGGACGAAGTTTTTCTAAAGACTTTCCAACTGACAGTACAAAGGCAATGGTAATAAATGAAAGCGCAGCAAAAATGCTGGGTTATGAATCACCTGCGGACGCTGTTGGCAGAAACTTTAGCCAGTGGGGAAGAAAAGGACAAATTATAGGTGTACTGAAAGACTTTCATTATAAATCACTGCAGCAGAAAATAGAACCATTGGTGATGCGGATTGAGACCTGGGCGTATGGATTAATTTCTATCAAACTAGCTGCAAAGAACCTTCCCAGAACTATAGCAGCCATTGGAAAAACATGGAATCAAACAATTCCAAACCGGCCTTTCGATTATTATTTCCTGGACGATTCTTTTAATAAGCAATACCGGCCTGAAGAAAATTTTGGCAATCTTTTTTCCAAGTTTGCAGCCTTGGCTATTTTTATTTCATGCCTTGGTTTATTGGGGCTATCCTCGTACAGCACCATGCAGCGCACAAAAGAAATTGGCATAAGGAAAGTATTGGGTGCAAGCGTGACCGGCATTGTAAATCTTTTATCAGTTGATTTTATAAAGCTTGTTCTGATCGCATTTATTATAGCCGTACCAATCGTCAGGTTTGGAATGAATAAATGGTTAGAAAATTTCGCCTATCGTACCAACATATCGTGGTGGGTATTTGCCCTTGCTGTTCTGGCTTCGGTAGTGATTGCATTTTTTACAATCAGTTTCCAGGCAATAAAAGCCGCGATAGTAAACCCGGTACAAAGCTTAAGATCAGAATGATGCCCTGCATCTAAAAAGGAATGAGGAAGAGAATTGTTAATGGTAAGTGTGCATTGGAAAATGGAAAGGGAGCCTTAAATCATTAATCATAAAACCCAATTCAGACAATGTTCAAAAATTATTTGAAAACGGCCTTCAGAAATCTATCGAGGAACAAAGCTTTCTCTTTTATTAATATTATGGGTCTTGCACTTGGCCTGTCCTGCAGCCTCTTGATTATGTTATGGGTAAGCGATGAATATAAAGTGGATGCATTTTATAAAAATAGTTCACGGTTGTACAGCGTAATTGAAAGGCAATACCGTGATGGGCAGGTAGTTGCTTTTCATGGTGGCCTCCGCGTACTGGCCCATGAAATGAAAAAAGTTTTGCCTGAAGTACAATATGCAACTAATTATGCCTGGAATGAGCTGAGCACCTTTGAGGCAAATAATAAAATAATAAAAGAAAAAGGAAACCATGCGGGTCAGGATTTCTTCAACGTATTTTCCTATCCTTTACTCCAGGGCAATGCAGCAACAGCATTGCAGACACCTTTGGATATTGCCATTTCAAAAAAGATGGCTGAAGATTTTTTTGGTTCGCCGGCAAAAGCAATTGGAAAAACAATACGATATGATAACAGGAAAGATTTAAAGATAACGGCAGTGTTTGACAATGTGCCGCAAAACAGTACTGCACAATTTGATTATATCTTAAACTGGCACAGCTTCCTGGAAAGCAATAGCTGGGCAAAGGACTGGACAAATAATGGACCGGCAACATATATAGTGTTGCATGAAGGCGCATATGCAAAGGCTTTTGAAAAAAAGATTTCAAGATTTCTGGATAATTATAATAAGGAGCAAACGGCACATTCTTATATACGGTTAGGGATTCAACATTATGGAGATATCTATCTTCATTCAAATTTTGATAAGCAGGGAAAATTATCAGGTGGCAGAATTCAATATGTACAGCTATTCAGTCTCGTTGCCATTTTTATTTTATTGATCGCTTGTATCAACTTCATGAACCTTACAACAGCCAGGTCAGTAAAACGGGCAAAAGAAATTGGCATTAGAAAAGTAGTTGGTGCTTTTCGTTTTGCGTTGATAAGACAATTTATAGGTGAAGCGTTACTGATTGTATCAATAGCTATTGCTGTTTCACTTATTCTTGTGATACTTGTAATGCCTGTGTTCAACCAGCTTACAGAGAAGCAAATTAATATTCCCCTTACTGATTCAACTTTCTGGCTAAGCATTATAGGTTTGTTATTGATAACAGGTTTTATTTCCGGAAGCTATCCTGCTTTATATCTCTCGTCATTTAAGCCTGTTCATGTTTTAAAGGGCTCATTAAAATTTTCAACTGGCACTTTGTGGTTTCGTAAAGGGCTTGTTGTTTTCCAATTTTTGCTTTCAATTATATTAATTATCGGGACCATCGTTGTAAGCAAGCAGGTTAATTATATTCAAACGGCGAATCTCGGTTACGACAGGGAAAATCTTCTGTATATACCACTGGAAGGTGATCTTACCCCGAAATACCAGTTATTCAAAAATCAGTCATTGCAGATGCCTGGAATAAAAGAGGTATCTCGTATCACCGACATACCCACGCAAATAGAAAACGGTACCAGTGGTGTTGAATGGGAAGGTAAAGATCCAACCGCCGATATTGAATTTGCACAGTCGGCGGTTGGATATGATTTTACAAAAACCATGCATTTACAATTAGCGGAGGGTCGTGATTTTTCAAAAGATTTTCCGACGGATTCGGTGGCTTATATTTTAAATGAGTCTGCGTTAAAACGTATTGGTTATAAGAATCCGGTTGGTAAGCCTCTTACTTTCTGGCAAAAGAAAGGAACCATCATTGGTGTTCTTAAAGATTTTCATTTCAATTCACTTCATGTTTCAATAAATCCAATGGTACTTCGTCTGGGTGAAAATATTGGATGGGGCAATGCATTGGTAAGAACAGAGCCTGGTAAAACAAAAGAAGCTTTGGCAAGTCTTGAAAAGATATGTAAAAATCTGAATCCAAAGTTTCCGTTCACTTATAAATTTTCAGATTTGGAATACCAGAAGCTTTACAAGAGTGAGCAGATGGTAAGTCAGCTTGCCCGGTACTTTGCTTTTCTTGCCATATTCATTTCATGTCTTGGCTTGTTAGGCCTTATCATGTTTACGGCAGAACAACGCACAAGGGAAATTGGGATAAGGAAGGTGTTGGGAGCAACAGTATCAAACGTTGTCGGCCTTCTTTCAAAAGATTTACTCAGCCTTGTTCTTATTGCCAATCTTATTTCATGGCCATTAGGTTGGTTGGCTATGAATAAATGGTTAGAAAATTTTGAATACCGTACTGCTATTAATTGGTGGGTATTTGTGTTAGCAGGTTTAGCGGCTGTGCTGATAGCGTTGCTGGTTGTAGGTTTCCAGGCAATAAAGGCGGCCATTGCTAATCCTGTAAAAAGTTTAAGAACAGAATAAATTTTCATGTATGATCTTACATTATTTTAAAATTGCGCTTCGCCATCTATCCAGGCAAAAAGGCCTGGCTTTTATAAACATCATTGGACTTTCCTTTGGCCTGGCCTGCTTCCTTCTTTTCCTCTTGTTTGCTGTTCATGAATTCAACTTTGACCGTTTTCATACTAAAGCATCGCGTATTTACCGTGTAGCAGAATGGCTACAGGGTATTCCCGGAAGAGAGCCCGGGGGCGAAGCTTTTGGAGGAACGCCATTAGGGCCTGCCATAAAAAATGATTTTGGAGATGTAAAAGAGTTTGCCCGCATACAAAAAGGCTTTGATGAAAAATTTGTAAGAGCCGGCAATGACATCAGCCGCAGCAAAATAACCTTTGCCGATCCGCAGCTATTTAAAATATTTGATTTTAAAATGCTAAAGGGAAATGCTGCAATTGCATTAAAAGATCCATCAAATATTGTTTTAACCAGGCAGAAAGCTATCCAGTTATTTGGTGAAACAGAAGTTGTCGGTAAAAGGGTAGACATTAAAATGGAAGACAAGTTTGAGCCATTTACAGTTGGCGCCGTTGCCGACGATTTCCCTTCCAATTCCTCTATCCGCTTTGATATATTGGGAAGTTACACTTACCTGATGGCCACGGAAATGGGCAAGCAAAGTGAAGGTAACTGGCATATGACTATCGGCAGCGAAACCTACCTGCTCCTGGCTGCAGAAAGTAAGCTGCCAAATGATCCTTACCGGTTGGCGCAATTCAGGAAAAAATACTACACACGGGAGGCCGAAGAATTGCGCAAAGAGGGAATATGGAACGGTAAAGGTCCTTTCCCTGTTCGCTTTCTGTTACAACCTTTGGCGGAGGTACACACCAACGTCAAAATTGGAGGAATGGCCGATACAATTGATCCCAAAAATATCTGGATATTGATCGGCATTGCGGCAGCCATTTTATTGATTGCCTGTATCAATTTCACCACGCTTGCCATTGGCCGTTCGGCGGGCAGGGCAAAGGAAGTAGGCGTAAGGAAGGTAACAGGAAGTGGGAGAGGTCAACTTGTTACACAGTTTTTAGCCGAATCTTTTTTGCTCAGCATTTTTTCCGCTGGCATTGGTTTTGGGATCGCACAATTGCTGCTTCCTTATTTTAACCAGTTGACAGGAAGAGAAATTCATTTTTCTTTTGCACAGTTTCCCGAGTTAGTGTGGTTATTTGTCGGCCTTACGCTGGTAACCGGGTTGCTCGCCGGCATTTACCCGGCATTTATATTATCCGGTTTTAAACCAGTTGAAGTGCTGAAGAGCAAAATCCGTTTAGGTGGCTCCAATCTTTTTACCAAATCACTGGTAACCCTGCAATTTGTTCTATCTGTAGTGTTGATCATATCAACGCTTGTTATCCTGCAGCAGATAAAATTCATGCGGTCAAAATATATTGGCTTCCATAAAGAAAATGTGGTGGTTATAGATGCAGAAGGAACTGATGCAAAGAAAGTATACCCGCTCTTTAAACAATATTTACAATCCCATACCGGTATTGTTAACGTATCGGCATCAGAAATGGGTATGGGAGAAGGAAAGGGTTTAATGGGAACCGCCTTTGATTATAAAGGAGAAACCAAGGGCGTGATCATTTATCCGGTTGATGCAGCTTATTTAAAAACCATGGGAATGCAGTTAGTAGCGGGCCGGGATTTTAATTCTTCTCTTTCCTCTGATACCGTCAACTCAATTATTGTAAATGAAACCTTGCTTAGGGATTTTGGGCTGACCCTTTCCAACGCTGTTGGGGCAGAACTACAGGAAAAGAGATTTGGTTCCGGAACGGTGACCAGGAAGATCATCGGAGTTGTAAAGAATTTTAATTACTCCGATTTAAAACAGGAAGTCCGATCGCAGCTATTTATCATGCCTTCGCAATTAGACCCTCGTAAATTCTATATCCGCATAAAGGATGGAGAACCGTCAAAAGCTCTGACTGCTTTACAGGCGACATGGAAAACGATTGTTCCTGATTATCCTTTTCAATATAGTTTTTTAGACGAGGATATGGATCGTTTTTATAAAATGGAAGACAGGTGGGGTAAGGTAGCAGGATGGGCCGGTGGTGTCTCGATTTTCCTGGCTTGTCTTGGTTTGTTTGGACTGGCTGCGTTAACGGCTGTGAACCGCACAAAGGAGATCGGCATCCGCAAAGTGCTTGGCGCTTCTGTATCCTCCATCGTTAAGTTATTGTCAAAAGATTTTTTGAAACTGGTGACACTTGCTGTAGTAATCGCCACACCATGTGCCTGGTTCCTAATGTATAAATGGCTACAGGATTATGCATACCGCATTAATATAGGATGGTGGGTCTTTATCCTGACCGGGTTTGTAGCAGTGGTGGTTGCTTTTGTTACTATCGGGTTCCAGGCAATGAAGACAGCCGTTGCTAATCCGGTAAAAAGCTTAAGAACAGAATAAAATAATGTGCTGATCTACTGTGGTATCTGCTTTCAGGAGTTTGGCTGTGACTGCGGATTGCTAAGCTGACAATATTCATTCAGTAAAAAGGGAGGGGCACAGGTTGCCATAACAGGCCCGATGACTAACAAATTTCAGATGATGTAGCAATAAAAAAGAATTGTATGCTTACGTATTATTTTAAAATTGCCTGGCGCAATATCTTAAAAGACCGCCAGTTCACTTTTCTGAATTTAATTGGTCTTGCAACCGGCATGGCATGCACATTATTAATTTATTTCTGGGTGAACGATGAGTTAGGTGTTGATAAATTTCACCAAAAAGACAGCCGGCTTTTCCAGGTAATGCAAAACAAGAACAATGACAAAGGCATTGAAACAATTGAGTATACGCCAGGTCTTTTAGCTCAATCACTTGCTAAAGAAATGCCTGAAGTGGAATATGCAACATCAGTTATTCCTCCTTCCTGGTTTTCGGATAAGGGAATTATTTCCTTTAAGGATACTAAGATCAAAGCAGACGGACAATTTGCTGGGGAAGATTATTTTAAAATGTTTGACTGTTATATTATTGATGGTAAAAAAAATAGCATGCTGTCTGACAAATTTAGCGTTGCTATATCTGATGAACTGGCGCTGAAATTATTTAATACCACAGATAATGTTGTGGGAAAAACGATTGAATGGAAGCAAAAAGACTATGGCGGCCAATATATTATTTCCGGCATCTTTAAAAAACTTCCTGCCAATTCTTCTTCTCAATTTGACCTGTTGTTTAATTATGAATTGTTTTTAGAAAAAAGACCGCAAGCAAAAAAATGGGGAAATAGTGATCCTTTCACTTATCTGCTTTTAAAAAAGGGAACAGATTTAAATAGGTTTAATGCTAAAATCTCCAACTATATAAAGTCAAAAGATGGAAACTTGTCACCGCGGACGATATTCGCGAGGCGCTATTCTGATAAGTACTTATATGGGAAATATGAAAACGGTGTACAGGCAGGAGGAAGAATAGCGTATGTCAAGCTGTTTTCTATTGTGGCTATATTAATATTAGTTATTGCCTGTATCAATTTTATGAATTTGGCGACGGCTAAAGTATCAAGGAGACTAAAAGAGATCGGAATTAAAAAAGTGGTGGGGGCAAATCGGTCAATGTTGATTCTTCAATACCTGGGTGAATCTGTGTTGATGAGTTTTTTATCGCTTATGTTTGCTATCATTCTCATTATTGTTTTACTTCCTCCCTTTAATGAAATTACCGGCAAACAAATTACTCTTCATTTTGACAGGAATGTTGTGCTTTCTATGCTGGGCATAACAGTTTTTACTGGCTTTGTCTCCGGTAGTTATCCTGCTTTTTACATCTCTGGCTTTGCTCCAATCAATATATTAAAAGGTAAGCTCTCCACTTCTATCAGTGAAATTTTAGTGCGGAAGGGCCTGGTAATATTTCAGTTTACTATTTCTGTTATTCTAATCGTATCTGTCTTGATCGTTTATAAACAAATACAATATATACAATCTAAAAATCTGGGGTATAACCGGAACAATATTATCTATTTCGAAAAGGGAGGAAAGGCATTGGAAGAATATGAAGAAGGTGAATCCTACGAACAGGATTTGCAAAGCTTCCTGGCGAGAGTAAAGAGTGTGCCCGGGGTGGTGGCAGCCTCTAATTTCAGGCATACTATCACCAACCGTCAGGGAGGTACTACTGACATCAGTTGGGAAGGAAAGCCGAAGGATGACCAAACCAGTTATACCGACATACCCTGCGGCTACGATTTTATAGAAACACTTGGAATTGAAATGAAAGAGGGACGCAGTTTTTCAAAAGACTTTGGTACAAAAAACGCAATCATTTTTAATGAAGCTGCTATTGAAAGCATGGGAATAAAAGACCCTATTGGTAAAATAGTCAAAGTGTGGGGTCAGGACAAAGAAATAATAGGGGTGGCAAAGAACTTTCACTTTGAATCGCTATACCAAAATTTAAAGCCTTGTTTTTTTGATTTTAGCTTAAGTCCACGATTATACAAAATAATGGTGAAAATAAAACCGGGCAGGGAAAAAGAGACAATTGCACGGTTACAACAATTATATAAGGAAGCCAACCCGGGGCTACCATTTGAATATAAGTTCCTGGATGATGAATACAAAAACCTTTATGCATCGGAGCAAAGGGTAGCGCAACTGTCCTGGTATTTTGCAGCGCTGGCAATCATTATTTCCTGCCTGGGCTTATTTGGTCTTGCAGCCTTCACCGCACAAAAGCGGCGAAAAGAAATTGGAATCAGGAAAGCAATGGGCGCCACAGCAACACGTTTGGCGATATTGTTGTCAAAAGATTTTATCAAACTGGTAACGGTCGCCATTTTAATTGCCTTTCCAATGGCGTGGTGGGTCATGAATAAATGGCTGGAGGATTTTGCTTACAAAATAAACGTGAGTTTATGGGCATTCGCACTGGCAGGAACGCTTGCATTATTGATTGCTTTGTTTACAGTGAGCTTCCAGGCAACAAAAGCGGCTATTGCCAACCCTGTCAAAAGTTTAAGAACCGAATAAAGCCCTTATTATGATACGCAACTATTTTAAAATTGCTTTTCGTCATTTACTGAAAAACAAGCTCTATACTTTTGTCAATATCACTGGTCTTGCTATTGGCATTACCAGCTGTATTTTAATTGGTATCTACATATGGCATGAACTAAGCTATGACCAGTTTCATAAAAACAGGGACAGGATAGTAAGAGCAGTTTGGGAATACAATTTCGAAGATAAGCCCAACAGAACTGCGTCAACAGGCACTAAAGTAGGACCGGAGTTTAAAAGGAATTTTCCCGAAGTAGAATCCTACGTCCGCTTATTAAAATATCCACGGGTTATAGCTTATAAGGATAAAATGTTTGATGAAAAGAATTTTCTATATGCCGATTCTGCTTTCTTTTCTATGTTTTCATTTCCGCTGGTAAGCGGTAATGCGGCAACCGTTTTAGATGCGCCGGACAAAATAGTTGTTTCACAGTCGATGGCAAGAAAATATTTTGGCAACATTAATCCAATCGGGCAAACGGTGAAGGTGGGTACTAAAGATTTTATTGTAACCGGTATAGCCTCTGATGTCGCGGCAAATTCGCAAATACAGTTTGACTTTGTAGGAGCTTTTACGTCCCTTACAGCAGCAAAAACCGAAAAATGGAACGAGGCAAATTATAACACTTACTTTTTGTTACAGCATAAAGACCAGGTACCAACTGTGCAGGCAAAGATCAATGCATACATGAGTGCTGCAGCAAAAAAAGAAATGCAATTAGAAGGAAGCGCTTATTCTAAATACTTCCTGGAGCCATTGACCTGGGTTCACCTGCATTCGGACCTTGATGGTTTTGAACCCAACGGAAACCTGGTGTATATCTATGTTTTAGCAGCAGTGGCTTTCCTGATTTTATTAATAGCCTGCGTTAACTATACTAATTTAAGCACAGCACAATCTTCCGGACGAAGTGCCGAAGTAGGCATGCGTAAAGTGTTGGGCGCCGCCGATAGGCAAGTGTTTTATCAATTCATTTCCGAGTCGTTTTTACTAACGTTTATTTCGGTTTTAATTGCTATGGGTATGGCTGCTCTTTTGCTGCCATATTTCAACCGGCTCTCGGGAAAAGCGTTACATACCTCAGTACTATTTCACCCCCGCATACTCATTAGTTTAGTTATCTTATCTGTTTT
>DAIQPL010000338.1:0-4354 GCA_036787395.1 Flavisolibacter sp.
CGGATTATTATTGTTTCAAAAGAGGTGACAATACCTGGAACGTTTTGAGATTTATTTTGTCCTCCTCTTTCGCTAAACGGAGGATCAAAACTCTCTTACTTTAATGTTCTTAAACCAGGCTTCGCTGCCGTGATCCTGCAAAGCAATGTGTCCTTTTTTAGACATGCCATAACCCGCTGCATCCTTCCATTTACCCGCTGCCTTTTTTCGTTTCCAGGCATCGTTCCAAAGTTGGTAGTCAACCACTTTTTTACCGTTCAGCCAGTGCTCTACACGCCCTTTGTTTACCATTATCCTGGTGTGGTTCCATTCGCCAACGGGATTGGGCTCTGCTGCAGGCGCCGCGTCCATGGCATAGTTGGCACCTGTTTTTTGCCAGTCTTCAAGTTGTGAAGGAAAATTTTTGTCGTCAATAATTTGATATTCAGGACCGCTTAAATAGGCAGCGGGAAATTCTTCGGTCACCATGTATATAATGCCGCTGTTGCCTTGCGGCGAAATTTTCCAGTCAAGAGAAAGATCAAAGTTTTCAAATTGACCGGTGGTTATCATATCGGCTCTCCGATCGCTTTTATCAATGTTGCTTCCTTTACAATACAATGCTCCATTAACCACGGACCATGAATCGGCTGGTTTATTTTGATACGTTCGCCAGCCTTTCAGAGACCGGCCGTCAAATAATAATTTATAGCCAGCATCCTTTTCAATTTTAGCCAGGTTGTTATCGGTAGCCGTTTTGGAACTGCTGCATGCCATAAACAGAAGGCTTGTAATGGTGAGCAAATATTGCATTGGCTTCTTCATAATTTTTTATTTAGAAGTTAGTTTGAGATTTTGAGGATCCCAGTGTATGATCTTGTTGCCAAAATAACTGTCATTACACAACAGAGCGGGTGCAGCGGCACGGTAACCAAACAAAGCATTTTCAGTTACATCTTTTTTATTGCGGATAGCGGTTGCCCAGTTATAAAAATGGTCGAAGTGTGCGCCTTTGTATCCGCCTTCTGCTGTGTATTCCAGCTTTTCAGGAGGCAGCATCATTTTGCGTTCGTACACATACTCTTTTCCTGAAGCACCGTTTTTTGTCTGCAATAATGGATCGCCGGCGTCTACAAAAGACTTGTTTTTATATAGCGTTACTTTATCCCACTCCACTGTCATAGAACCTTCGCTACCTACCATGCGCAGGTAATTAGTGCCGCCGGTGCCATCAACAAAATTTACTCTAAGGGAAAGGTTGAAAGCGGGATGTGTTTGTGTTGCAGGATAGTCAAACATGCCCAACATAATATCGGGCACTTCGCGGCCATCGTTCCAGTATCGAAGTCCTCCCGTGGACAAAACTTTATCAGGTCCAACTGACCCGGTAACAAAATGAAGGCTGGAGAAAAGATGTACAAACAAGTCGCCGGAAACCCCTGTTCCATAATCACGGTAATTGCGCCAGCGAAAAAAACGGGTAGCATCAAAAGCTCTTTTATTAGTGTTGGCGACAAACGTGTCCCAGCCAACTGTTTTCGGAGAAGCATCTGCAGGAATTGGATATTGCCAGGCACCAAAGGGTGACATGCGGGCCCAGAAACCTTCTGCATAATTTAATTTTCCAATGGCTCCGGCTTTCAATAATTCTTTGGCTTTTTCATTTCCCAATGAACTGAGTCCCTGGCTTCCTACCTGGTACACTACCTTATTCCGGCTTTGGGCTTCTACCACGGCGGCACCTTCCGAAATATCATGAACCATTGGTTTTTCGCAATACACATGCTTGCCCTTATTCATGGCTGCAACAGAAATATCCTTGTGCCAGTGATCGGGCGTAGCAATGATCACAGCATCTACATCTTTACGCTCTAATATTTCGCGGTAATCGCGGGTAATGGCAATATCGGAACCCCAGCGTTTTTGTGCTTCTGCCAACCGGCCATCGTAGAGATCGCAAACAGCTACCAGCTTAATACCTGGAACTGTCAGTGCGGTTGTAGTATCGGCCACACCCATTCCACCAGAACCAATTAATGCAATTTGTAACTGGTCATTCGCTGTGTAATATTGTTGTGGGCGTTTTATTTCTTCTGCACTTCTTTCCCTGTCTTTTGCGGTGATAATAGTAGGAATTATGGTGGCACCAATGGCAGCCCTGGCCGCATCGGTTAAAAAAGAGCGTCTTGTTTTGTTGTGTTTTTCCATATTGTTTTATTGGCTTATTTAAATGTAAAATTTATCCTTGACTCTACTAAAATCAAAGGGACCAGACTAAACCTTCTGCCAGAAAAAAGCAAAACGCATTCACTATTCACCATTGACTAACTGACTATTTAGTGCTCACACCCTTACATAAATCTTTCGTTTATTCAACCACCAACCCACAGCCCAGCAAAGCAACATATAGGTGATAGCAAATAAAAAAGAACCTATGGCACCCGGCGCAATTACCTGGAAAAAAACCTTGTTGACCCATCCAAACATACTTTCATGGTTGATGCGAACCATATAAAGAACAGTAACCAACAATTCAGACAAGAGGTAAATGAACAATGGGTTCTTACCAAAAACTACAAAAAATTTTGTCCAGCCGCCGGCGAATTTTTTATTTATTTCAATAATATAGATAAGCGCTGCAATCAGCAAGAGATCGATACCCGAAGTGAGCAGCACAAAAGGAGGTGTCCATAACTTTTTATTTATTGGGAAAATAGTGTTCCACCAAAGGGCTATGAAAATGAATAGGCAACCCATGAGCAATAGCTTGCTGAGGGTTTCATAACTCTTTCCTTTTTCCTGTATAAACCTTCCTGCAAAGTATCCCGCAACTACATTTACAATAGCAGGTAAAGTGCTTAGCCAGCCCTCAGGATCAAAGGGGATTCCTTCGCCATGATAAAGATGGTTGGTACCCATCAAAAACTTATCGAGGTATAAGCCGGCATTGCCTAACAAACTATAAGGTTGCGAAGCATCACCAAATAAAAGGAGGGCAGCCCAGTACACCAGGAACAGCAGCACACTAATAATAATAACCGTTCTTTTTTTGAAATAATGAATCAATAGTGATGCAAAAAAATAACAGAGTGCAATCCTTTGCAGCACTCCCAGGATGCGGGTATTAGTAATTGGTGCTCCAATAATATGGCCAGCATTATCAAGCCGGAAAAAGGGGAACCAATACATTAGGTAACCCAGCAAAAAAATTAGTGCCGTACGTTTAATTATTTTTTTAAAAAAGAGGGCATCACCCAATTGACGGTAACGGTCTAAAGAAAAACTCATGGCATTTCCTACGGCAAATAAAAAAGAAGGAAATACAAGGTCGGTTGGAGTAAAGCCATGCCATGATGCATGTTCTAAGGGTGCAAAGGGCGTGGCGCCACTTCCGGGTGTGTTTACGATAATCATAAAGCAGATAGTCATTCCCCGGAAAACATCGAGTGAAAGAAAACGTTGTGAAGCTGGCTGCATATTTTCTTGTTAAGATTATCGGTCAATCATTCTTTGACGTTATCACTGAATGGCCGTCGGGCGTAAAAACCACAGTGCCTGTTTTGTGCTGCATAGCTCCTGTAGAGTCGGTGTATTTATAGTCAAGGGTATATTGAATAGGATGCTCAAAAAAACTCTCCTGCCATGAAGACAATGTGTCTTCGCGGAACCCGGTTACATCAAAATCTTTTGAATGGTGCGGAAGATGGGATCGAAGAACGTCCTTAGCTATAATCTGTCTTTTGTCTTTATCAAAAGAACCGCTGTCACAACTGAAAAGAGGAAGTAAATAAATAATGAGCAAGCAAAGGCGCATGGCGTTGAGATGGTTACACTGGTAAGTTAAGGAATAATTTATTGCTTCTTAAAAGCACCAATGACACTACCTCTTAAAAAAAGAAAAGGTGGTTATTAACCACCTTTTATAAGATACGCTCTCCTTTATATACTTGGACCGCCACGTAAACGGTCATCTCTTGTTGTTTCAGAATCTGTATCCGTATCGCCCAAATCCCTTAGATTGACGTTGCTATCGCCAGTGGATCTGTCCGTTTTTAATTCATCTGCATCATCTAACGAATTCCTGTTTACGGGTACCGATGTTTCGTCTTCTATTTTCGACCTGTTATATACTCCTGTCCTGTCAGCTTCGTAGCTCGGCCTTTCACTACCGATACCTTCACCACCCAGGTAACCTTCTACTTCCGAACCACTCTGTTCTATCCTGTCGCGAAATCGCATACCTCTTTCGGAATTGGAAGTGTTGGTAGAAGCCGGAAGACGTAAGCGGTACAGGTTTTCATCATTGAAATGGTCATGATTATAAAACCGGGCATCGTCTTCTGTTCCCATAGAAGAAGTGTTTCCTGTTAAGTCT
>DAIQPL010000339.1:0-4354 GCA_036787395.1 Flavisolibacter sp.
GGATCAAAATGCAGTTTTTAAAGTCTCTTCA
Organism: Flavisolibacter sp.; assembly: GCA_036787395.1. Classification (GTDB taxonomy): domain Bacteria; phylum Bacteroidota; class Bacteroidia; order Chitinophagales; family Chitinophagaceae; genus Flavisolibacter. Next base: position 32 of record DAIQPL010000339.1, read on the forward strand.
CCAATTTCTGCTCACATAGAAAAAATAACCAGTAACTGGTTGTTGGATCTACTTCGGCTGCCAGCTCAATCTGCGGTTGGGTTTGTTACCGGAACTACTATGGCAAATTTTTGTGGAGTTGTGGCGGCCCGGTATAAAATATATGCACGGATGGGTTGGGATATTAAGGCACGTGGAATTAACAATGCGCCGCCCATCCGGGTTATTGCAGGAGAAGAAATACATGCAAGTATGCAGAGAGCTTTGATTCTTGCCGGTTTTGGATTAGATAATATCATAAAAGTTCCCACAGATGACCAGGGAAGAATTATTGCTGAAAAGTTACCTGCTTTAGATGATTCTACTCTAGTCTGCTTGCAAGCGGGAAATGTAAATACGGGAGCTATTGACCCACTGAAAGATATTTGTCTCTCTGCAAATGAAAAAGGCGCATGGGTGCATATCGATGGTGCTTTTGGTTTGTGGGCCAGCGCTTCACCTCATAAATCTCATTTGCTGGACGGTTGCGACCTGGCGGATTCATGGGCGATCGATCTCCATAAATGGTTAAATGTTCCCTATGACAGTGGTCTTGTAATTTGCAAGGACCCTCAAACATTACAAAATGCGCTCTCAGTAAGCGCCGCTTATTTACCTGGCTCAGTTGAACCGGAGCCTTATTCATATACACCTGAAATGTCAAGGCGTGCGAGGGCAATTGAAACATGGGCGGCGCTATATGCCCTTGGACGAACAGGAGTAAATGATTTAATTGAACGATGCTGTACTTACGCCGAACTATTTGCTAAAAATCTGAAAGGCGCAGGGTTCCAGATCTTAAACAGCGTAATACTAAACCAGGTGCTCGTTTCTTTTGGCGATGCAACCTTGACCAACAGTATTATCAAAAAAATACAGGAAGACGGAACCTGCTGGTGTGGCGGCACTGTGTGGAAGGGAATAACCGCCATGCGAATCAGTGTTTCCTCGTGGATGACAACAGAAAAAGATATTGAGAGATGTTCTGCTGCAATCATTAAGATTGCAAATACGGAGCTTGTAAATAGAAAAAATAAGGAGATCGTTTGACTGAAAATCAGCTCTGGTTAGTTCAGCTTTCTAACTAACTTATTATTTTGTATAATGATAAATAAGTTAACGTTCTTCAAGATGTTTCCATTCAATCTCAAATCAGCATGACTTAATAGACTAAAAGGCCGATTCAACCTGTTTTAATTGCCAGGGGGTTTATTTCTTCCCATTTTTAATCATCATTTACTGATAATTAAAAATGCAATTATGAATGCAAAACAAATCGAACTAGTAACCTCATCATGGAAACTGGTTGCCGCTATCGATGCTGAAATTGTTGGAACACTGTTTTATAACCGCTTGGCAGAACTTTCACCGGATACCAAACCGCTCTTTAGGAGCACAATAGCGGAACAATCAAAAAAACTTATATCAATGCTTGGATACATAATCAGCAAACTTCGTAACCTTAATGATATTATTGACGAAGTGGCAAAGCTTGCCCAACGTCATGTAAATTATGGCGTGACGGAAGCTCATTATCATACGGTAGGTACAGCGTTGATCTGGACTCTTGAAAAAGGGCTTGGAGAAAACTGGAATAAAGAATTAGAAGGGGCCTGGATAGAATGTTATGACCTTTTATCTTCAGCCATGATTGATGCAGCGGGGTATAGAAAACAAGATGCGGCGTAACGGTTAAAATGCAAAAAGTGTTATTAGGTACCAGCCTTAACCGGCTGTCCTTCTTTTACTTGTAGAGATTAACCCATATAATGCGCAGGTAGGTTTCTCCTACTGTGACTTTTGTTTTCAGGTAATCGGTATTATCTTGTTATACCAAACCTACCTTATGAGCAACTTTAGTTTCTTTTGGAAGAAGAAAAAATTCTCATTAATCCCACTTTGGAGTACAGAAATTAATGGTATAGCCCTAAGCTACAATGGAGAAGATGTTCCCGCATTCCTCCAGGAATTTGAACGCCTGGAAGATAATATAATCCGTCAGTGGAATAACAATACACTTAACTGGAATGATTATCGGAGAATGATAGTTGAAGTTCAGGAAGCAAAACAAATGTTTGTGCGGTTTGTTTACCATTAAGCACTGGCAACCTTTTTCTTTTCAACCTTTGTCACCCAATCAAAACAGCAGGCTCATACGGCACGTGGTTAACAAAATAAGTGTAGCCTCGCCGCGAATCGAACGCGGATCCAGGGCTTCGGAGACCCTTATACTATCCATTGTACTACGAGGCCAGTTATTTTATCAATCCATGTGCATTGGTGGCAAAGATCTTTACAGCAATGGCCAACAAAACTACGCCAAAAAATTTCCGTACTGCAATCAAACCGGCAGGTCCCAATATCCGTTCAATAACTTTTAAGGATTTTAATACTATAAAAACAATAATAAGGTTGAGAAGGATCGCAACCAGGACCGTTGTTTCCGTATAGTTGGCTTTTAGAGAAATAATAGTAGTTAGCGTTCCAGATCCTGCAATTAAAGGAAACGCAATTGGAACTACAGTAGCTGCCCTTACGTCTTTTTCGCTCTTAAAAAATTCGGCGCCTAAAACCATTTCCAGCCCTAAAATAAAAATTACAATTGAACCGCCTACAGCAAAAGACCTTACATCAAGGCTTAGTAAGTTGAGAAATGGCTCTCCAAGAAATAAAAATAGCGTCATCAAAGCCCCTGAGATTAAAGTGGCCCTTAGTTCCCTGATGCCGCCCATTTTATTTTTAAGCGCAATTAATATGGGTATAGATCCAATAACGTCAATAATAGCAAACAAAGTAAAGGTTACTGTAAGTACATCTTTTACATTCCATTTCATCTCCAATCTTTTGATAAAATTAAATAGTTCAGTTAAGGCGTCAGCAAGTCGCAGAAATAAAACCCCGCAGGCGGTCCGGGAGTTGTAAAAGAATCCTTCTTTTCATTTTGAGGTGCAGCATATTCACGGTAAACAACTTGTCCTTTTTGAAACGAAACAGGTTTGCTAAAAAGAGGTCCGTCAAAAACAAAGGAATGATACTCTCCGTTTTCACCACAAACATCTACACCAGCAGGCAAATCATTTACAAATGATTCGTCGATCAGCCTTCCGCAAAAGCTCCTGTCGAGGAACTGGTTGTTGATACAAACGACTATAGCTTTAAAACCTAGCGAAAGAAATTCCGTCATCAGCTCCTTACTGTCTTTTTTCCATAAAGGGAAAAAGCAAGACAATTCCTGTTTTGCCAGTTGTAGTTCTCTATACTGTTTTAGGTCTTCCAAAAAAATATCTCCGAACAAAGCGCCGGTAAAACCTGAGGCTTTTAATTGCTGAAATGCTTCATTCATTGCATTTTCATATTCGGCCATTCCAGGTGTTTCCGGTAAAGCTACTTTATGAAGGGACAGTTGAAGCAAAGCCGCTTGTTGTTCTAATAAAGAGATCCGGACACCGTGCATAGAAATACGTTGGTGCACTTTATTAACGCTGGTGAGTAAAAGCGTAACTGGTAAATCCTGCCGCGCCGCTTTATATAAACTCAGGCAGCAATCCTTTCCACCACTCCAGCTTAAAAAATATTTTTTCTGCATGGTCTTAAAGAACTGCACCAACAGCAGACATGTTTTTAAATTTATGTTGCAAACGTGAAGGAATAGAAAACAATTGAGGATGGAATAACCCGGCCAAAAGTTCTATTCCGTCTACTAAAGTTGAAGCACTCGGTTGTGTAAACAGGTCAAAATCGACAATGAAAACCTTGTTCTTTCTTACAGCTTCCAGTTGTTGCCAGCCAGTTTTTGATGTAAGCAAATGAAGTTCATGTATAGATCTTTCAACGTTAAAACCGCAGGGTGCTATTATCAGCACTTCTGGATTATATTTTACAATTTTCTCCCAGGTTGTTACAATTGAATCTCCGGAGGGGTTGCTTAACATATCGATACCGCCGGCCTGTGCTACCTGGAATGGAATCCAATGCCCGCAATTATAAACAGGGTCCATCCACTCTAATAAGAATAACCGTTTCAATGGCATACGGTTTTTACGTAGTGTATCCAATATCGCATCTGTTCTCTTTTGGAGTGCAGACAAATAAGCAAAGGCCGCTTCTTCTCTGCCCATTTCCGATGCAATGGTTATGGCCGTTGTATACACATCGTCCAGATTCTGCGGTGTCAGGGCAACCAACTTTGGTTGCTTGCTTAATTTAGCTACGGCAGCCGCTGTGCATGCGGTGTCTATCTGGCATACTTCACAAACATCCTGCGTAAATATTACATCAGGTTCGATGGACTGCAATAAGGAGTCG
>DAIQPL010000008.1:0-35018 GCA_036787395.1 Flavisolibacter sp.
AAACATAGTCAGATCTAATCTTGGATTAAAAGCGATATTAAAATACTGCGCCAACTCATGAGTAATAACATTTGCTTCCCTCAGTCTTATATCATTATATATATAATCGGTTCGCAAATTGAAGTGTTTGCTCACATTAATTCCGATGGATGATTCCAGTGTGTTGATTTTCCCGGTATAAAAATCTCCCCAGGAATAATTGGCATCTACCCAGATTCTGCGACCCTGAAAACTTCCTACCTGGATTTCCATTCGGTGCATCCAATATTTACCAGCCGGAATAACTATGGAGTCTGTTAAATGAAAACCGAGGTCAAGCCGTTCATATTGCTGGTAAAAATTATATTCAAACCGTTCTCCGCTTTTGGTAAAAAAACCCAGAGGCCTTGTTTCGTTCAGAAATGATTCGAGCTTGCCGGTCGTGTGCGTTCTGTACAAATCGAACCCCCAGGGCCTGAAATACATTTTACGAATTCCTAAACTACTCAGCCATCTTGGGGTAAACCGGAATAGCCAACTAAGATTATCAAAGTTCTTCCTATTCAAAAAACCCAATTCCGGATTGTAATTTTCCTGCACACTCGATATGCCAATAAAATTATCAATCAGATCGTTTGGATAGTCAGCAAAGAAACGCCAGGCGTAAGCATCATTATCACTTTTATTCCTGTTAAAACTCCGGCTTATCAATCCACCAATAACTAAATTTTTATTTTTTAAAAATCGTGACGTTGAGTAAGCGCCATCAATGCCAGCTACCTGATTGCTAATATTATCATTGATCTTTGAAGTAAGGATACCGCCAATGTATGACTGACTGCCGATGTCTCTTTTATACCGGACTATACTATTGTTCGTAGCTGGTACTGTATCTTGCTTTCCTGTTTGAAGATTTAAAATGCCAATATTATTTTGGCCGATTTTTCCAAATAAACGGGCGCCTGCTATGATAGGGACCGAGCGAAAATTTTCGATACCTATTTTTCTTGTGTAAAAAAGTTCGTTATTGTTACCAAGATAAAATTGATAGTTCTGATAACCTTCTAAGAAAAATTCACGTTTTTCAGGATAGTAAAGATTGAAACGGGTCAGGTTCACCGCAATGCGGTCTGCTTCTACCTGCGCAAAGTCTGTATTGGAAGTAATGTTCAATTTGAGTGTTGGCGTAACGTTAACATTCAGGTCCGCCCCAAGCTTGCCTTGCCAGTCAGTTGATTTGCGTGCCTGCTTTTCAAATCCACCCAAACCGTAAGGTTTTAGCTCGAAGCGCCTCGCATATCCAATGTTTTTTAATCCCATCAGCGTTCCTGCATTTACTAAACAATAAATAGAACAATCTCTTGTCCATCCCTGCCATAGAACCTGTTCATTTTTACTCCTGATATTTCTTTCAAAGTTGATACTCCAGCTATGTACGGAGTCTTTAGGGAATTGTAAGCTGTTAAACGGAATTCGAATTTCAGCAAACCAGCCTTCATCAGTTTGGGTCGTGCGAACATCCCACACGCCGTTCCAATCTTTATTGGCGCTCTCATTTCCAGAAATTAATAGATCGGCTCTTGCACCATTAGGGTTTATCACAAAAAGATAGCCGTTGCGGCGGTCGCTGAAAGGAGAAAGAGCTACCTGGAAATTATCATCTTCTTCATAATTAAAATCGCGCTGCATATATTTTGCACGAATACTTTTTGCATCCTTCTGGTAACACCATACACCGACGTATAATGCTAAGTGATCGTAAACAATGGCAGTTTTGGTTGTTTCGGAAGTTGGTTTACCAAACTCAAGTTCCCGCTGTGTAAAGTTGTCAATAAAGCCCGCGGTTTGCCAGACAATTTCATTCAGCCTTCCATCAAAAATAATTTTGTCTCTGGTAAATGCTGCCATCAAAGCATCCGGCAAACTCTGTTGGGATAAAAGACAATCGCTATAAAATACGGCAATACAAAAAGACACTATCTGGGGGCTAAATTTCATCCCTGGCATTTTAGTGCGTCAACTTGAAACTCTGCCTATTCCTCTCGAGCTCATTCTTCTGTTACCGAAGATCCATCGGGTGTAATATGTACTTCCTTCTTTTTGTCTCCATCTTTAAACTCCGCTTCAAAATAGAATTTCCCATCCTCCTTCTCGGCTTCCCATTCTGTGACTTGAACAGATGGATACTTTGCTTTAAACGCATTCAATACGTCTTTTGGCACCTCGTTTTCCTTGATTTCAAATTCAGAAGATGAACAACTGCTTAAGAAAATTGCTATTGCAATCAAAGACATAGATTTCATTGCATTCTTTTTCATAATTAAAGTTTATTCATGTTAATAAAAAATGTAGTTATTAATGAACAAAAGTTCCGATTACTTTTACTCCTGGTTTCAATTCTTCGTTTGCTTTTTGAACCAGGCTATCGCCGGGAGCCAGGTCTCCAAAAACCTCCACCTTTTCTCCCATATTGAAGCCGGTTCTGACATCTAACCATTGAGTAGTATTGTTAGAGACTTTTATTACAAACTTTTTTTCCAATGTGGTAACTACGGCAGAAACCGGAACAACCAGCGAAGGCTGAGAGCGAAAAAAACGAAGCTTTACATCTGTATAACTGCCGGCCTTCAATTCACCATTGCGGTTGGGCACTTCAAATTCCCAAACTTCGCTCCGGTTTTCATTGTCGATGCTGCCAGCCCTTCGCACCAGCTTAGCTTTAAACTTTTTGTCAGGCAGTGATCTTGTAGTCAATTCGGCCATATTACCCGATAACATTGAACTTGTATACACCTCGGGTACTGACACCCTTAATCTTAGTGTTTTATTGTCTTGCAGCTCAAACAACGGTAACTCGGTTGGAGTTCCAACATAAGAACCTGTTTCTATGTTTCTTTTAGTAATGATTCCGGCATAGGGTGCAATAATTGCCAGGTAGTTTCCAACCTGCCTGTATGAAGAGGCTGCAAATCGTGCTGCGGTGTATTCGGAGCTGTCTGCCATCATTTTGTTCTGACTCTGCTGTAATTCGCTGGCTGCAATAACCCCCTCACTCTTTGATGCAAGATGAATACGGTCATAATAATCTTTACTTGATAAAAACCGGGACCGGGCGGTTTTTATTTTTTCATTCAATTCTTGCAACCGGCTAGTAACCTCAGGGGCATCGATTAACGCCAATAGCTGCCCTTTTCCCACTGTAGATCCAATATCAACATTAATTTTCCGAATATATCCCTGTGCTTTTGCTCTTATTTGCACATTTTCATCCGGCAACAATTCCCCCGGTAAAGAAATTTGCCTTTGCGCTGAATCTGTGGTTAACAAAAAAACTTGTACCGAATCAATTTTAACTTCTTCCTTTTTGCTAGCAGCAACATGGTCTTCGTTGCATGCAACAAAAGCAAAGAATAAAATAATGCCTGAAAAAAATCTCATAACTCGTATTGTTTAAATGTTTTTATCATAATGAAGAGAATTATTATCATCAGGATCAAGTGATCGGTTGACAAATGGTTTCCTGGCAATCGTTCGCTCATATATCAATGGAACTAACCATAAGCTCATGAATGTACTGAACAGTAATCCCCCAATCACTGCTATTGCTAAGGGCGCTGTTTGCTTGCCACTTTCACCTAGTGCCAATGACATAGGTATCATGCCGGCTATCATAGCAAGGCTTGTCATAATTATAGGCCGGAAACGATTCGAAGCTGCCTGTGCTCCGATGAATGAAGTTTCAAAATCTGCAACACGAATGAATTCGGCATTTGAAACAAGTAAAATCGCGTTGGCTACTGCCACTCCCAGGGCCATAATGCAGCCCATGAAAGATTGAATGTTTAATGTGTTTCCTGTAATCCAAAGCAACAGCAACGAGCCTGCCAGTACTCCCGGAAATACAGATAATACCACCAATGACAATTTCGCTGATTGAAACCAGGCCATAAGCATTAAACCGATTACAACTACTGCCAATAATAACCCAATAGAGAGTTCGCCAATTGTCTGTCCTAATACATCAGATTGTCCACGCAAATAGAGCTTTACTCCCTGCGGCAGGTTTCCTATTTTTTTAATAGCAGTATTCACATCCTTAACAGCAGTTCCTAAACTTTCCCGACTCGTATTTGCGGTAATTGTAATAAATCGCTGCTGATTGATACGGTCATACTCTCCGACGGATAGTCCCTTTTTTAACTCAGCAATATCCCTCAAATAAATAGTATGATCTGTTGTATTACCTACAGGAATCTGGTCTATCTGCTCCGGACTATTCATGGCAAGCTGAGGATACTCAACCTGCACCTGGTATGCATTTCCTGATGCTTTATCAAGCCAGTATACTGGCTGCGTCAAACGACTCGAAGCCGTGCCTTCGACCACTGATTTGCCCGCCTGCTCAACGTTTAAACCCATTTGTCCTATCCTTATCCTGTCGTAATTTATTTGAATGGTTGGATAGTCGAGTGGCTGAGCAATTTGGACATCCCGTAAATAATTAATTTCTGCCAGCGAAAGTTTTAATTTTTCCGCAAGCTCGCGGCTCTGGGTAAGATTTCTACCCTGAATAACTATTTCAATCGGGGTATTAGCGCCCAGGCTCATTACCTGATCAACCAGTTCAGCCGGTTCAAATGAAAGTGAGATTCCCGGAATATTTGCTGGTACAGTTGATCTTAATTGTTCTTTTAATTTTTCAATGTTAATGCCCGAGCCTTTCACCAGGTTCACTTTGATAACTGCTTCATGTGGTCCGCTGGTATACAGGAAAATGGGATTAATAGCATAGGTAGGGGGCTGCAACCCAACAAAAGAAGATGTAATAGAAACATTGTTTTTCCCTGCAGCATCATCGATCAACTGCAATGTTTTTTTGGTGGCATCTTCAGTCCGTTCAATTCTTGTACCGGGTGGCATCCTCAAGCGTACCTGCATCTGCCCTGCATCTACTTTTGGAAAGATTTCTGTTCCTGCTTTTTTGTAACCAAGAAAGGCTAGAGCTAATAATCCAATGATTACGGTGGGAATTATTAATAAACTATTTCGATGGCTTTTTTCGATGCTACCAGATAACTTTTGTTTGAAATATTCTAATTTGTTTTGTTTGTTCGGAAGATATTTTTTTTTCAACATCCAATTTGACAATACAGGAACCAGCGTTTGAGATAAAAGGAAAGAAGCGATCATAGCAAAACCGACTGCCAGAGATAAAGGCATAAACATCGACCTGGGAACTCCTGACATAAACATTGCAGGGACAAAAACAGCAAGAATGCTGAGCAGGATAAGGAGCTTTGGCACGGCAATTTCCCGGGAGGCATCCCAGATGGCACGGGCCTTTGATTTGCCGGTTTCCAGATGATGATGAATATTTTCAATCGTGACCGTTGATTCATCTACCAATATACCTACAGCCAGAGCAAGGCCACCAAGTGTCATAACATTTATCGACTGGCCAACCAAATAAAGACACACGACCGCTGTTAGGAGGGCCAAAGGAATATTAATGATAACAATCACTGCGCTACGAAAGTCTCTCAGAAAAAGCCACACCATAAGACCCGTCAAAATCGCTCCTAACAGGCCTTCAAAAAGTAAACTTTTTAATGAGTTTGCTACATAGCCTGACTGATCAAATTCATAAGACACTTTAATATCGTCTGGAATAGCGGCCTGCATTTCGGGTATTGCTTTTTTTACGGATTGTACTACATCCCAGGTGGAGGCGTCTGCCCTTTTCGTAACCGGAATATAGACAGAACGTTTACCATTTATCAAGGCATAGCCTGTTGTAACATCTGCTCCATTGTCAACTGTAGCAACGTCTCTGACAAATATGGCAGTACCGTTAGATTGTTTTACGGATACATTTTCCAGTTCCTTGAAGTTATCCACCACACTGTTTGAAGAAGTGATGATTGTTTTATCTCCCACCCGAATATTTCCGGCTGGAAGAATAGAATTATTTTTGGCGATCGCCGTAACCACTTCGTCGGCAGTAGTATTATAGCTCCTAAGCCTTTCAGGATCGGCTTTTATAATAATGGTTCTTTGGTTACCACCGAAAGGAGGTGGAGCAGAAACACCCGATAAAGAAGCAAACATAGGGCGCACTTTAAACAAGGCGAGATCCTGTATTTCATTCAAGGACCGGCTCTCACTGCTGAACACCAATTGGCCTACCGGAACAGAACCCGCATCATATCGCATTACAAAGGGTGGCAAAGTTCCCGGAGGCATGAAAGAGCGGGAACGGTTTACATAGGAAATTACTTCTGCCATTGCATTGGCAATATCTGTGCCTTCATGAAACTGCAATTTGATCAGCGACAAACCCTGTATGGATTTGCTCTCAACCGCTTTAATGCCCGTGATATAAAGGAAATGATATTCATAATAAGAAGTAATAAATCCTTCCATTTGCTGGGGCGATAATCCTCCATAGGTTTGAGCTACATAGATAGTTGGAGCATTAATTACAGGAAGGACATCAATCGAGGATTTGCGAATAGCTAAAACCGAAAATAAAACTATGCCCAATGCCACAACAATTATAGTTACCGGCCTACGAAGAGCAAACTGAATTAAGCTGATCATTTGTTTTACCTGATTTCATTTAGAAAAATGTTCACATCGCCCTTCACCGCTGCATCCAGCAATAAAGCTTTCCATGCATCCCAATAAGCCTTTTTTACATCGAGTTCCGCTTTCAATAAATTGTATTGTGCCTGAATTAAATCTGAAAAATTCATCAGCCCTGTATTGTACCTTACCTCCATGGCATTAAACGCATACTGGCCCGATTTCAATTGTTCTCCTGTTTCAGTGGCAACTAAAAGGCTGTTTTGAAATGTACTATTGGCAATTCCTTGTTGAGTGGTAAGTACCGCCTTATCATCAAGCAGTTTTTCAACGGCTGACCTTGACAGTAAATTTTGTTGTACCAATTGGTGTTTTATTTCACCGTATTTCATAATTGGAAAGCTTAGTTGTAAACCGGCTCCGTAATTATATCGGCTTAGTCCCAATCCATCCCATGTCTTAATTGTTCCATTCACCTGGAATCCGGAACCCCTTGCAAAAGCAGTTCCCCAAATAGTTAATTTTGGTAAATAAGATTTTTTTAAAAGCAATTCCCTGGAATGATTTAATTCTAACAGGCCCTGACCATATTGTATAACCGGATGATCTGTAAATGAAGCCTCATTAATGGGATGGGAGGAAGGTAATTTATCCAGGAAACTTGTATCTGTTGGCACCGGAAGGGCATTGGTTACAATTAATTGAGCTAATAACCATTGTTCTATCTGTAATTCCTTTTGTGAGTTTAGCCAGTCAATTCTCGCTTTTGATAATTCGGACAAGAATAATGCGGTATCAACACCCGGTTTAATTCCACTTTTAGCCAACACCCTGCTTTGTTTCAGATTCGCCTGAACCCGTTCTATGTTGTGCTGATGAATATTAACCACAGTATAAGACAACAATACATCCAGATAGGCGGAGATCACATTTATTTTATGCCGGAAAAGCTCCTGCTCAAATGCTGATTTTTGCATATTGGCTTCTGCAATCGAAACATTGATTTGCGCATTGCGTTGGCCAAATGTTATAGCCTGCCAGTTTAATAATATACTGGCAGCGCTGCCTGTGGCAGGATTATAGTTGTTACTCAGCGAAGGTGGTCCAGTGATTGGTAAAACTCCGTTTGGATAGAAAATACCTGTAAGATTATTTGATGTGCCAAAACCTGCCTGGTAAGTTGCATCAATCGCAGGCAATCTGCTGTACTTTATTACATCCACATTTTTTGCGGCTGCTTCTGCTTCATATTTATGTGCCTGCAACAAATGGTACCGCTGTTCACCTAACTGAAGAGCATCCTTTAGTTGAATCAAAGTATCCGTTGGGCTCTGTGCTATCGCCTCACAACAAAAAAATAATACGCCTGCCAGCTTAAACCATTTTATCTTGTTGTATGACATTTCAGAATATTCAAATTTTATTTAACAAAGCTATTTGGTGATTTTGGAGAAATTCTGACACCATTCTTACGAAAAGTTTACTTTTAGTCTGTGCCAACCATTCTCATATTCATAAACTAATCCGTAATGGTACAGTTGGCAGATTTGTTTCACAAGAGCCAGCCCAAGGCCAGTCGTTTTATTTTGGTAAGAACTTTTTTTAAACCGTTCAAACAATTCTTCCGGATTTATTACCAGAGGCAGTCCGGTATTTTCAATTATAAGTTGAGAAGATTGTAATGTAATGTTGATCTTTCCTTTTTCCTGGTTATGAATAATAGCATTGTTTAGCAGATTAGAAATTAGTATTTCAATTAAGGACCTATTTGCATTGATCAAGGCATTATCCTCAATATTCATTATCAGTACGGGAAATTCATCATAATGTCTTTTAAAATTATCAAGTGTTTGTTTTAGTATTTGTGAGATTTTGATTTCTTCTGTATCTGGAAACTGGTTGTTTTCAATTTTGGCCAGTAATAGCAGAGTGCGGTTCATTTGGCTTAACCGATCATTGGCTTCCGTAATATCACCCAACATGTAAGCCGCTTTTTCTGTAAGATCTGGTTGATTGATAAGCAGCTCAAGTTTTGATCGTATGATCGCTAATGGCGTTTGCATTTCGTGCGAAGCATTTTCAACAAACTGCTTTTGATTGTAATAGGCTGTATTGGCATTACTGGTTAGATCAGCAATGGCATTATTTAATTCATTGAATTCTGTTGTTCCGGTTTCGGTTGGTAGATCCAGGGGTTTATTGCGGGTAATATCATATTCCTTTATTTTTTTCATGGTGGAAAAAAAAGGCTTCCACAATAACCCGGAACTTCGGCGATTTAATATAACAATGACAAGTAGGAGTAAAATAAGAATCATGGCTTCTGTAATAAATACTTTAGCTATAAGATGTGAAACTTCCGTAGAAGAAATGTAAGTTGTAATGTGGTAGGGCCTGCCATTCCATTGAAGATTTTTTGTTAGCATTTCAAAGGGCAGTGTTTTCTTTCTGTTAGCAAGATGAAGAAGAGTATCTCTTGGTTCGTCCAGTTTAATAGTTTTGTCTGCAGCACTTTCAACAATATCATACTCGGCGGTTATATGCCTTTCAATATTTCCGGATTTCTCAATAAATGCATCCCATACATTCTGCTGTTTAAGTAATAATTGTTTTTCCTGCATATGATGAGTATGCAGAAGGAGTACTACATAAAATAAGAATGAACATATCAGCAAAACGATCGCAAGCCATATTAATAATATTCGTGTATTTTTCTGAAGTAGCGGTTCGCTCATAATGATAGTTTATAGCCTAAGCCGTACACGGTTTGTACAAGTTCATCACATCCCTTTTCCTTTAATTTCTTCTTAAGGTTTTTAATTTGAGAATACACAAAATCGAATGATGGCATGTTGTCTGATTGGTCACCATATATATGCTCTGCTATAGCCTGTTTGCTTACAACCCGGTTTTTGTTATTCAGAAGATATGCCAGAAGATCATATTCATTTTTGGTGAGTGCAATTTTTTGCTCTCCGCACGTTACGTTCCTGGATACAAGGTCTAACTGGAGGTTGCCTAATTCGAGGACGTTGGCTCCCTGTGCATATTTTCTCCGAATCAAAGCTTTCACCCTCGCGTTTAGTTCTGACAGATGAAATGGCTTAGTAATATAATCGTCTGCACCCAAATCAAGACCCGCAATCTTATCATCTAAGGAATTTCGGGCAGAGATAATGATTACGCCATCCTCTTTTTTATATTGGCGGAGGTATTGAAGCAGCTTTAGCCCATTGCCATCGGGAAGGTTTATATCAAGAACAATACAATCGTAGTCAAAGGCCTCAATCTTGTTTAAAGCTTCTTTATACGTTAGCACTCCTTCGCATAAGAAATCTTCCTGCGTGAAGTATTCACTGATGCTTTGTAATAAGCTGGACTCATCCTCAACCACCAGCAATTTCATAATCTAACTTTTCGCGAAGCTACTCGCTAAATTTGGAGAAATTCTGCCATCTCGTCTGCTTAATCGTATAAACCAGTCTAATAAAACAATACTACCAGGAAGATTTCGTTCCGGGACAAATTTTTAAAATAAATAGAAGGCTATTATGCAAGCTAATTTTTTCGGTCCTGTTCCTTTAGTAGTTCGAGAATTAAAGGCTGTAGTTTATTCACTAGTTCATCACGGGCGGCTTCGTAACCTTGACTAATTGGTATGCCCCTCCATTGTGTAGCAGGTTTAGTAGTACTATCTATTCCAGTTAATATGCAATCTAATGTTATAATCCGGTAGGCATTTTTTATATCAACATTTGATACGTGAACAGGCTTCCAGCCGTTTATATCAAATTTATCCCTTATTAGGCCTTTTTGAATAGCCGGGCCAACTGCTGAATCTGGATCTAGTCCTCTGAAAATAGCATGAAAATCTAAATTTTTCTCTTTTGCCATTTTATTAAAGAAAGCTGCAGCTATTGCACTTCTTCCAGCTCCATGTTCACAGATAAAAAGAATAACAGGTTTAGATGTCCCGATGGTTTCATTATTTATAATCTGCCCTTGAATGAAAAGATTGGTCAGAATAAAGAATACTGTAAGAAATATTGTTTGATGTCTCTTCAATTTTATTGTATTTGTGATGGCAATCGCGAACGAAGCAACTTCATAAACGTATTTGTGTTGCTAATCTAAGGACTAAGTTTGGAGAAATTCTGATCACTCTATAGCCAACTCTTAATCAGAAGACCAACAAAAGCAGCTCCCAATATAATTAAAGGCTCCTGTAGTTTTTTGAAGCGTAATAATATCACAATAGTAGCAACTGCAATCACCAGTGATGTAATATCAATCAATTGTCTCTTCGCAAGAACGCCAACAGCACCTATTATCGCGCCTATTGCCGCAGCTGTGACTCCATCTACAAAAGCCTTGATACCTGTATTCTTTCCATATTTTTTAAAATATGGAGCAGGAATGATCGTAAATAAATAGCATGGCAAGAAAGTAGCCAGTGCGGCAACACAGGCACCAGGTACTCCCGCGACCAGGTAGCCAATAAATCCAACAGTGATCACCACCGGACCTGGCGTGATCATAGCTACTGCTACCGCATCAAGGAATTGCTGTTCATTCAACCATTGATATTCTTTCACGACACCACCATATAAAAAAGGAACAATGGCTAAACCGCTCCCAAAAACAAATGCACCCGCTTTAAAAAAGAACCACCAAATCTGTGTAAGTTTTTCATTCATCCAACTATTACTGGTAATCTGTAACAATACAGGGAAAAGAAAAATTGTATTCAACGTCCTTGTGAATTTGGGAGGTGATTTATACAGCCATACACATATTCCTGCCGCAAGAATGAGCCAAAGAATTTCTTTTTCAGTTATAAAAGTTATAACAGCCAGCAGGATAGCTATACTCCACAGCATCCAATCTTTGCCCAGGCTTTTCTTAGATAGTTTATAACTGCTGATCGCAATGATACCAATTACTGCTGAACCAATACCATAAAATACTGCTTGCATCCAGGATAATCCGCCTGCTTTTACATAAGCATAACCTAATGCCAGAACCATAATAAAAGATGGAAGAACAAAAGCTATCCCTGCCAGTGTTGCCCCGATAATCCTATAGTGAACATATCCTAAATAAATGGATAACTGTGCCGCTAAGGGTCCGGGGGCTAACTGGGAAAGTGCTAACCCTTCCCTGTAATCTTCTTCCTTGATCCATTTACGTTCCTCCACCAGATCACGGTGCATATATCCAACCAATGCCACCGGACCACCAAAACCAATAGTACCGAGCTTCAGAAAATATAATGTCAATTGTTTTAATGTGTAACCCGGATCATTCATGCTTCAGAAATATTTTTTTAGATAATAGGGTTCCACGTATGCTTTTCAGCTTGCACATATTTCGCCCAGCTATATAATGCATCGTAAATTTTCATTCCGAGTGCAAGCATTTCGTGATCGTCTCTGTAATTATAGGAAAGTCCGGCTGAAATAGCCCAAAGGCCGGCTGATTGAGGCGTTAATTGAAACTGATCAGTGTCAGCCCGACGGACAATTCCTGCAATCTGGGACACGGCTGTATCAGTAAGCTTATGTTTTTTTATGATGTAATCAAAGGTGCATTCATCACCATAGTGAGTGTACTCAGCTCCCGGTATATCGTAAGGGATTGCATCAAACTCTTTTGCTTTCTCAAAGACTTGCTCCATTGATACGTAGATGAATTGAGCGTCAGCGTCAACAAATTTTTTGATTAACCAGGAACAAGCTATGCGGTCTATCTTCGGTCGTTCTCTTGTGATCCATTTCATTTTAAAGGTTTCAGTTAATGGAAAGGATACCATTGACCCAAAGCATTCATATCGCGCTGGTGATCTGATGAGCCAGTAGTATCATTTTGCTTTGAGAGATTCAATGTTGTTCCTGCTCCTTTTGCCAACGCTTTTTCATATACAATTGAACCAGCGGCTACATCTTGCAAAGCCGTACCTGTACTATCAAAAATAATGATCTCCCGATCCGATTCCCTGCCGGGTTTTTTGCCTGCAATGATCCATCCAAGTTCGGCATGTATACCCGCAATGGTAATAAGTCCCTTATCAATGGCATGATGCAATTCCCCGATGCCAGCACTTTGTTCTGCAATGTCAGCTATCAGTTTGCTGGATGCGATCAGCTCCGGAAAAAGCTCCTGTTTTTCTTCACTGTCTGCTCCCACTGCAGCAATGAATGTTCCGGGCATGATGTCTTCCACATGAATGAATGGCTGCTTGGAAGGCGTGCAGGTTACGCAGATTTGGCTTTGGAGGAGAGCCCAATGAAGTTGATCGATAGCAATTGGAATCACCTCGATCTGTCCCCGAAATTCGTGCACGAACCTTACTGCTTGCTGCTGGTCGATGTCAAAAGCATACACTTTTTTTAGTTTTCGTACAGACAGAATCGCTTTTAAAGAAATCCGCCCCTGGTTGCCACACCCGCAAATGGTGGTGACTTCTGCATTCAAAGGAGCTAGATGCTTTGCAGCTACACCAGTCGCGGCTCCAGTTCTAATAATTGTAATTTCAATGGAGTCGATCAGTGCTAACAGTCTGCCGTTTAAAGCATCGCTGACGACTATTATACCCTGAATGGAAGGAAGTCCGTATTGTTTTGGATTACCGGGAAAGTTAGCATTCAGCTTTGCTACAAAATAGGACGGATCAGATCCAAGTATACCTGCCTTAACATGAAAGCCTCCATGATCGGTATGAATTCCCAGCACCTTCGGAGGCATTGCTTTTCCTTCAGCATGCAGCCTGAAGGCTTGCTCCACAGCATCCATACACTCTTCAATACCGAGTAGTTCCGCTACATCCTTGCGCCTTAAAAGCAAAGTGTCCTTTGGCTCCATAATGGAATTATAAAGACACAATGTTATGTTGAGCAAAACTCCCAGAATAGAATAGAAATAACTTTTTGTATCTGGATTACCTTTTAATTTTTACTATAATAAATAATCCCGTAAGAATAAGCGGCAAGTACACCATCAGAGGGGCTACATATAAAGGGAATTTCAAGGGGTAAGATACCGCTCCTAAGAACCCAAAAGCAATACAGAACCAGGGAATCCAGGCAGGTAATCCTGTGATTTCTTTCAAAGAATAGTCAAGGCAGCCGATCCCAAAATAAGAAAGCACCATATAGAAGGCAAAAATCAAATTTGACCAATCTAACCATGTTTGAAACCACCCGGCCAATTGTCCAGAGGCAGCAAGGTCCTTTGCTACCCACACAGTACCTGTTAGACGAAATGCAATATTTAAAATCCAAAAAACACTTCCCAATAAAAACGAGGTATGCCCTATGATCGTAAACTGAATTCTTATTGGAGGATTGCAATGATGAAAAAAGGATTTGTACACCAAACAGAGAAATGACAACACCTGCCAAAAACAAACCATGAATTATATACCAGTTTAACCGGAAGTTATTTACAATGGCTAAGTATTCTCTTGTATCGTTTGTCATCCATTGCTTATATGGAGGATAGAAAGCACCTACCCAGAAGATGATACCTCCGGCCAACATTAATAAGCCACCCCATTTAACATTACTGTGATAAAGCTGATCCATACTGACTATTATATAATTCAACAACATTTTTGAGCTGCCCATAATCCAATCTTCCATCTTTGATTTTTGATACCGTTTTTTCATCCTTCTCAAACAGGCGAGCGAAATAATTCTTAAAGCTTTTCCTGGTTATCAAATCCAATTTTATTTCTTCACCGCAACGGAGGTAAAAAGCACCTTTGCTGCCTTCGGTAGTCTTTGTAAATCCAACTGCTTCAGAGCCATTATAAACCCTTTCGTCGCTGTTATCGGTAATCTTTTTATATAAGGTTGCCTTTGGACCGGTTGACAGTTCTTCATAAAAGTCATTTGAGTATGAAAAATAATTTATACTATCAACAGTAAAAGCTTTTAATTCAAACGGTTTGTAGGTCTGCTTATTATTATCTCCTGATAAGAATGTAAGCTTTCCGTTTATTTTGAACGAGGGGCTAATTGATCCTTCTATTTTTTCACCGCTGGCAGTTATAATAACCCCTTTTTTAAAATTCCACTGAGAAAAAACTGAGCTGGGAAGAAAGGAAATCAGGAAGGCGATTAGCCTAATACTTTGTTTCATGATGGAGTGTTTAAGTCGGAAAACAAAGCTCTAACCAAGAAAACAAATGATCCCTAACTTATGTTAGGAAATTATCGACTTACGTATACGACTAAGGCTCTCTGGATGAAGGCCAAGATACTTTGCAATTTTATTAACCGGAATGAACTTTAAGATATCTGGACGCCTGGAGATCAGTTCAGAATATTTTTCTTGTGCTGATTGTGTAAGAAAATCCTTTTCACGCTTTGTCTTTATCATATAGATCTGTTCAGTCATAATTCGCCCGATCCTATTTGCGATTAGGGATGTGCGATAAGCATCCTGCAAATCTTTGTGTTTTATTACTTCGGTTTGACATTCACTCAAAGCTGTTATTCGCACGTCCGATGCCTCCTGCTTTAAAAATGAGGTGTAAGCGCAAACAAAGCTATCCTGGAAGAAGAACTCAATGATCTTTTCTTCTCCGTTGTGAAGCATGGTCAGCTCTACAAGTCCGCTGTTTATAAAATATAGCTTTCTTTCTATCTGCCCGTAGTTGGTTATAATAGCCCCTTTTTTAAAGGATTGACGCTCAAAAACGACAGGAAATTCAAATTGATCTGAAAAAGAAAGTCCCAAACTTGCATTTAAGTATTCGAATAGCATCATGACGGTTGATATATATCACATAATAACCCAACAGTATGAAACTTCGCGATCCTAAAATAGAATGAAAGTAACCTTTTGTAGGGCCTTTACTTTTTACACAGCTTTTTTCTATAAACGGATGGATTTGGACCAGTGTGTTTTTTAAAAATTCGTGTAAAATGGCTTTGGTCAGAAAAACCGGTTAGATATGCAATCTTGGTCAGTGAATATGTGGAGGTGTTCGGGTATTCAATGGCCTTTTCAATTCTTAGCTTACGGATATAGTCACCAAAGGAAAGATCGTTAAAATATTTCGAAAATTCTCTTGACAAGTAAGCTGGATTAATATCAAGATCTTTCGAAATTGCTTTAGGCTAATATTGGTATCAACCTGATCCTGAATAATTGCTTTTAATTCATTAGCCCAGGCAGGTGTCTTTTTTGAATGTTTTTGTTTTAAAAATTTTTTCAAAAACTTCGATAAGCAAATGTTCGGCAGGATTCTGTGTATGCTTTTCATTCTTTTGATGTTTTGCCCAACTGTACAATGCATCATATATCATCATTCCTTTTTCAAGTAGTTCATGATCTTCTTTGCTATTGTGAGCTAGCCCTGCTGAAATAGCCCATAATCCTCATGCCTGTGTCGCAAGCTCATGCCTGTCAGTATCAGCTCCTCTTACAATTACTGCTATGCTTTTAAGTGATGGGTCATTTAATTTATGTTTTTCCAGAAAATAATCAAAAGTGCATTTGTCACTGTAGTGAGAGTATTCCACGTCGGGAATGTCGAATGGTACAGCTTTCAGTCTTCTTGCCTCAATTTTTACTTTCTCAAAAGGGACATATATGATTTCAGCTTCAGGGTCTATGAACCTTTTAATAAGCCATGGACAGGCTATCCGGTCAATTTTAGGCCGCTCTCTTGTAATCCATTTCATATTACTAAATTATTAAGAATTAGATTGATTATGACAGTGAGTCAGCTTAAGTAATAATTCTTTTTTTTAACTGAATTGTTTCTAGCTTAGCTAATCTTCTCTTAGACTTGGTATAGTTACCAGGACAACGATTTGTCTCTGTGAAATCTTTTTGCTCTCCGTTCGCCAAGAATCATTAAACCTAAATATAATCTTATGATACAAAAATTAGTTAGTACCAACCAAACTGTTGAAGTACAGGAAACAGATTTTTCTATTGATGTGCTTGGGCGTTATATATGTAGCACTTATGACGAAGCGGTAAATAACGAAGGCAGGCCATTTGATGCAATTGTTATTGGCGCAGGAATGTTTGGAGCATATTGCGCAGAAAAAATTTACCGTAAAGGAAATATGAGGGTACTTATGTTAGATGCCGGAGCATTCCTTGTTTCAGAGCATGTGCAAAACCTGGCAAGGATTGGTCTCAATACAGCAGGTGCAGTGAAAGTACCTTCCAATGACAAAGACCCTGGAACAAGAGAAAGGGTTTGGGGAATTCCCTGGAGAAGTAACACTCCTTTTCCCGGACTCGCCTATTGTTTAGGGGGCAGGTCATTGTATTGGGGGGGATGGTCACCCGCACTGACGCCTGAAGACCTGGAAAACTGGCCTCAAGAGATAGTTGATTTTTTAAATGCACCCAATGGTTATGAAATTACAACAGAAGATATCGGCACAAAGGAGAAAACTGATTATATATCCGGTGCGTTGTATGAGGAGCTAAAGTTAAAGTTTGATGACATTATTTTGCAAGGTGTTTCAAATGTAGATACAGCGGAAGAAGCACCTTTAGCCGTACAAGGAAAGCCGCCAAAATCAGGTCTTTTTAGTTTTGATAAATACAGCAGCGCTCCTATCCTTGTTGATGCTATCAGGGAGGCTGCCGGGAGCCCAGACAATGAAAGGAGATTGTTTTATATTCCAAGGGCTCACGTTGTAAAACTTCACAAAAATAATGACCACGTTAATTCAATTGAATTGAGAGTTAACGGCCAGACAAGATTTTTAAATGTGTCTCCTTTTTGTTCTGTTGTTTTAGCTAACGGTACTATTGAATCCACGCGCTTGGCTTTGGAATCTTTTCCCACACCATTAATGGGTAAAAACCTAATGGGTCATTTAAGAAGTAACACAGTGGTGCGCATCCACAGGTCTGCATTTTCAGGTCCTCTTCCTACAGAGTTAGAAGCAGCCGCACTGCTGGTAAGAGGATCTACTGC
The DNA here is from genome assembly GCA_036787395.1 of Flavisolibacter sp. Classification (GTDB taxonomy): domain Bacteria; phylum Bacteroidota; class Bacteroidia; order Chitinophagales; family Chitinophagaceae; genus Flavisolibacter. Next base: position 17,519 of record DAIQPL010000008.1, read on the forward strand.
CAAAGCAAGGTATCATTTACAGGTTACAGCTGCTGCAGTGGACGGATCAAACTCGGAAGCTACAATGTTTAGAATGATACCCGACATTGAACTCTTGGATGAAATGCTTTCTTCACAAACAGCCGAATGGATAGTAATAACACTCAGAGGAATTGGAGAAATGATAGGAGACAAAAATGCATCTATTGATAATAACAGCACAAGCTGGATGAACTTAAGCCCCTTTGAAAAAGATCAATTTGGTTTTGCAAGAGCATGGCTAAACCTTGTAAAGAAACAGGATGATGCAGAACTTTGGAAAACAATGGATGATGCCTCATTAGAGCTTGCTCAAAAGCTGGCGGGAAATGACGCGTCGAAGATTCAATATTTTTATAATAAAGATGGAAGTCTCAATGCACCTGGAGCTATGTGGCACAATGATCCACCACCACCAAGTATGAGTAATGACCGGGATAATCCGAATAATAAAGTACGTGATGGGTTAGGAACTACGCACCATGAAGCAGGCACATTATGGATGGGAACAGATAAAAACACTTCTGTCACAGACCTTGATGGGAAGTTTCATCATATTAAAAATGCCTATGCTGTAGGTCCTGCTATTTTTCCTGCTCTCGGTTCGGCCAACCCTTCACTTACAGCATTAACGTTGGCCCGCAAGACAGCTAGTGCAATAGTGAGAGAATTAAAGCCTGTAAAAGAACCTGATTATAGTCCTTTGCTGGAAGGAATTTTTAATAATACATGGGAAATGATTGGCGCAGGACGATTCATGAAATTCGGTAATGTCATAGAAACAGACGGCGGTACAGGTTTACTGATTTATAAGAAAGAAAAATTTAAAAATTTTAATTTGAAATTGGATTGGAGGGTCATGGACATTACTGACAATTCAGGAGTCTATGTACGTATCCCGGATTTGGATGAGAACGATCCTCAATGGCTACAAAAGGCAAACGCCGGATGGGAAATACAGATAGATGAAAGAGGGTTTGATTCTACTTCCAACACCGAAAACAATCCTTTAAAGAAAACAGGAGCAGTTTACGATGTATCGCCAGCAATAGCAGATGCTTCTAAACCTGTTTGTGAATGGAATACTTATGAAATTGAAGTTCTGGACCAAAATGTGAAAGTATTATTGAATGGAGTCAAAGTTAGCGAAGTGAATGATGTTACATCCCGACCTTCAGAAGGATATATTGGCTTACAAAATCATCATCCTGGTTCCCGTGTACAATTTGGAAACATCAGAGTTAAACAATTGAATTGATAATTTAAGTAAAAAAAAGTACTATATCTGGGATAATGCGATTACAGTGAAACTACCAAAATAAGATCCGCTACAAGTAGATTTTAGGTTGGAACTGATTTATTTTTGGTATTTCATCATGTTATGATCGAGTTAAAGAGTTTTCATTTCTTTTAACCGCAAACCAACATTGATGTAGCAACCCTGGTGCCGTGTTGCTTACAAAAAGGTGTTATGAATAAAAAGCTGGATTTTTTTATATTATTAGTGATCTGCTACCATATGATTGCTTGTTCAACCGGTAATGAGAAGCAGGTAGTTGTTTATACTAGTGTAGACCAGGTCTTTGCTGAACCCATTTTGAAAGACTTTGAAAATGAAACAGGCATTAAGGTCAACGCTGTGTTTGATACCGAAGAAGCTAAATCCACTGGTGTCCTGAACCGACTCATTGCTGAAAAGAACCAACCACAATGTGATGTTTTTTGGAGCGGTGATCCTATCCGTGCGGATTTGTTGAAGCAAAAAGGGATAAGCACCGCTTATCAATCACTTGCAGCTCAGGATCTGCCTGACATATTTAAAGATAAAGATGACCATTGGACGGGCTTTTCAGCGAGAGCAAGAGTGCTACTGGTCAATACGAATTTAGTGCCAGACAGTTTGATACCTTCTTCGATACTGGATTTATCGAATGCCAAATACAAAAACAAAGTCGCAATCGCCAACCCTTTATTTGGAACTACATCTTTTCATATCGCTGCATTATTTACTGTCATTGGCGATGAAAATGCAAAAAAATGGTTACGGGATATAAAAAACAATGAAATAATTATTGCGACCAGTAATGGAGATGTTAAAAAGAAGGTAGTGAACGGTGAAGTCTGGATCGGATTGACAGATACTGATGATGCCAATGAGGCTATTAAAGAAGGGGCTCCGGTAAAAATGATATTTCTTGACCAAAATGAGTTTGGAAATTTGATAAACCCAAACACAGTGTCCTTGATTAGAAATTCTCCACAGCAGGCAAATGGAAAGAGAGTAATGGACTATTTATTATCCCGGGAAACAGAGGAAAAGCTCGCGAAAAGCTGCGCTCAGATGCCATTGCATAAAGGAGTACCGGTTCCGGCTTCCGTTCCCGTACTGGATAGTATCAAACCTATGAAAGTTGATTATCAAGCAACGGCTTTAAAATATAATAGTATCAAAGACTTCCTGAAGAAATGGGTAGAAGAATAAATAAAAACCTCCCCGCTTCTGTATTACTGTTATTTTTTATAGCTGTAATTGGAGCTCCTTTATTGTCACTGCTCCTTTATTCATTCTACAATGAGGGAAAGTTATCGTTTTCATCGTTTCAGTTCCTTGGTAATAAAACCATTCTATTATCGCTATTGAATAGTGTGATAATAGCTTCGGGAACAGCGTTATTCAGCTCGGTCGTAGGATGCATTTTATCGTTTTATCTCTTTAAGATCAAAACGCGATATACAGCTATTGTAAGGACAATCGTAATGATACCATTATTTTTGTCACCGTATACAGTTGGTGTTGCATGGAGTGATTTACTATACCGAATTGGAATAAATCAAAGTAATCTCCAAAATCCTGCAGGCGTGATTATTGTACTGGTAACAATATATACGCCGATCCCGTTTTTAATTGTCTCAGGAAGCTGGAAAAACATTGGATCAAGTATAGAAGAATCCGGCCTGCTTATGGCATCGTATAATAAGATTTTGTGGAAGGTCGTATTGCCTTTACTAAAACCTGCTTTGATATCATCTTTTATTCTTGTATTTATATTGTCGTTATCAGAATATGGCTTACCGTCAGTGTTTCAAGTTAATACATTTACAGTCCAGCTGTTCACCCAGTTTACAGCTTTTTATAATTATTCTGCTGCTTATGCACAATCCCTGATATTAATTTTGATATCAGTACTACTAATTATTCCCGAAAAGCGATATTTAGCCGATGCGCCTTTTTTCGGTTTCAGCAGAAGGGGTGCGGCTTCGCTTTTACTTCCTGTTCAAAAGCACATGCCTGGTTTTCTGGCTTGCGTACTTTATTTGATTATTTCAGTTCTTTTGCCTTTGGTATTTTTGCTGCTTGAGGCTTCTCGTAATAGAGCGCGCCCTATTTTGTCTGTAATTGATCAACTATTCCCGGTATTATTTTCATCCCTTAGATACTCAATGGTAGCAGCTGTGATCATGACTCTTATTGGTTACCTTTTTAGTGTAGCATCTGTTCGATACGGGCAAAAAAAAGGAGATTTATTATTGTTATTATTTTTTGCCGTGCCTGCCCTTGTAACAGGGATTGCCTTAATACAATTTTACAATACACCCTTGCTTCAATTTATTTATTCTTCTTCCCTCATCATTATCATCGGTTATATTTCAAGATTTGCTTTCATTGCGAATAAAGCAATTTCTGCAAGCTTGAGCCAAATCCCTCCGGTCTATGAAGATGCCGTTAAAATTATTTCCGGACAAAGATCCTACCGAATTTTCCGGATCCAATTGCCCCTAATAAGTGAAGGACTTTTCAATGCATTCCTGATCAGTTTTCTTTTGTGCTTTTCAGAAATTTCCACTACTATTATGTTGTATCCCCCAGGTACATCCTTATTGCCAATAAAGGTGTTTACGTTAATGGCTAATGCCTCGCAATCACAAGTAAGTGCTATGAATTCCTTTGTAGTATTAGCAACCTTAATAATAGTTATTATCTTTTTTGCCCTCAAAAAGTTGTTTTTAAATCAGCAATGGAGAAGACGCCCGGCATACAATTGATCAATTGCAGCAAACAGTTGAATGGCAAAGATGCACTTCGTGGTATTAATCTTTCATTACATACAAATCAATGGATAAGCATCATCGGACCAACCGGCTGTGGTAAGACCACATTATTGAGATGTATTGCAGGTTTGGAAATTCCGGACTCCGGTGAAATATATATTGAAGGAAAAAAAGCCTCTTCTTCAGGGTCACTGATTTTGGAACCTCACCAAAGAAATCTTGGATTTATTTTTCAAGACCTTGCATTATGGCCTCATTTTACAGTATTTCGAAATATTTCGTTTGGTCTTACTATTAACAATGTGAAGGATTATAAGAACAGAGTGAATGACGCGTTGAAGCAATTTAATATTGAAGCGTTAGCTACGAGGTACCCGCATGAGTTGTCCGGTGGCCAACAACAGTTGGTGGCACTTGCGAGAAGTATGGTGTTAAAACCCCGCCTGTTATTGATGGATGAGCCCCTCAGCAATCTGGATTTCAGGATTAAAAAAAGTATTCGGAAGACTTTGCAGCAGCTTGTCAGTGGAAATCTAGGTTTAGTTTACGTAACACACGATCCCAAAGAGGCTTTAGAAGAAAGTGATACTGTAATAGTCATAAATGAGGGAAAACTGGAATTTGTTGGAACACCATTTGACTTGACGAATTCCAGAAATTCTTTTATAAAGGAATTCATAGACCTTTGATGTACGCTTTTTTTTTATTTTTGAAAACATAAAATATTAATTTGAATACGATATCATTTTTCTCTATGATTCTCATTATTGCTGCATGTGGTGATAGCAATACCAGTAAGCCTATAGCTAGCTCTGACAGGTCCCAAAGGATGCCCAGTTATGATTCCATGCCAGGCACAGATACCACACTGAATTTTGAAGAAAGCACAGAAGGCACTTTACCCGGGGGTTGGTCTGCACCCACTGGCAAATGGAGCATTGTGACGGACGAGAATAATAAAGTATTAAAACAAACGGCTGTTAATTCCGGTGGGTACTTCAATATTTGTGTTAACAACAACTTAGCCTATCAAAATTTCCAACTTCAGGTTAAGTTAAAGGCAGTATCCGGACGTGGGGATCAGGGCGGGGGATTAGTTTGGCGATATCTTGATAAGGACAATTATTATATCGTACGTGCAAATCCACTCGAAAAAAATGTTGTTTTATACAAGGTCGAGAACGGAAAAAGAAAAGACCTTCCCCTTGTAGGCAAAGGTAGAACCTATGGGATGGATGCTCCGATGGAATCAGGCAAATGGCACAACTTAGGTGTTAACGTTCAGGGAAATACATATGCCGTTTCTTTTGATGGCAAACATTTATACGATGTGACTGACAACACGTTTACTAAGAAAGGATTGATTGGTGTGTGGACAAAGGCTGATGCGGTTACTTTGTTTGATGAAATTCAGGTTTCCATAAAGTAGTAATAACGAATTATGAATATTTGTATCCAGGGCAACTGCTTTTTAATCACTATTTCAGATATCCTTTCCAGAATGAATAAAAGTTCATTACAATAAGATTTGTACTTTTGCACCTGTTGGTAAAAAAACGTCTGATATCATTATTGTTTCTTGCGGCTTACTTCTTGTTGGCTGGGCACAGCATTATTCCCCATCATCATGAAGAAGATTCTATCGTAACCAGCCATCCTCATGATCATGAAGATGATAGCGAAGAGAATAATAAAGCTGATCATCATACATTACCCTCCGCTGATTTAACACATAATGCAGATTTTGGAAAGGTTATTGTCAAATTGCATTTTGAAAAACAACTTTTTGAAAGGCCCGTTTTTGATGGAGGTATTTTACTTCGGCTATACGATAAACTGGCGTCCTTCGAAAATCCACCTCGACCGCATCCACCAGATGACGATTCTCCCTTACATCTGATTTTTCTTTCTCAAAGCCTTCCTTTAAGAGCTCCACCTGCTCCTTTATGCTTGTCCTGATTCCAGGCTACCGGTATCTTTTTTATATCCTTTACCAGTCATCTAAATAATTAAACAAGTCTATTCATGAAGAAGGTATTTCTTACCGCAAGCCTGGCTATTGCGCTGTGCTTCGCCTTTAGTTGCAATGATAATACTAAGACAGAAACAGGTACACATACACATAAGGATGGGGCAACCCATGCCGATCATGATACGGTAAAGCCAAAGCAGGAAGAATTCATTGTGGCTGACAGTGCCCACAAGGATTCGACCGGCAACGAGCATACACACGGTGATGGTAAAAAACATTCTCATTAAATTATAAAATTCATGAAGCAGTTTTTAATAGCATGCTTATTCCTGGCAGGTGTATATTCCTGCAACCATAACAAAGCAGATGAACATGCACATAATGCGGACGGCAGCCATCCCGGTGAAGAAGCTTTGCAGGCGCTCTCGTATACGCTTTACACCGATAAATCAGAATTGTTTGTAGAATTCAAACCACTCGTGGTTGGTGCTACTTCAAAATTTGCCGCTCACTTAACGAAGCTCGGCGAGAACTTTTTGCCGGTTACTACAGGCACGGTTACTGTAACCCTGATCGTAAACAATAAAGGGATCAAGAATAGTGCGTCGTCTCCCAGTTCGCCGGGAATTTTTCGTTTGGCTTTGCAGCCTACAGAGACAGGGAGAGCTAAGCTTATATTTGATATTGCTACCAGCGAATATACCGACCAGATAGTTATCGATAGCATTGAAGTTTATCCCGATGAAAAAACAGCGATCAGTCATCAACCTAAAGAAGAAGCAGGAACGGACATTACCTACCTGAAAGAGCAGGCCTGGAAAATAGAGTTTGCGAATGCTCCCGTGCTTCGTCAAACTATGTACGATGTTGTTAAAGCCACAGGGCAGATTATTTCTGCTCCCGGTGATGAAGTTACAGTTGCCTCAAAATCTAACGGGACTGTAAAATTTGCAACGAAAAGTGCAGTAGTCGGGGCTCCGATTCGTGCAGGGCAAAGCATATTTACGGTAACTGGTGGCGAGATCCCGTTTGAAAACGTGGAGGCTGCCAAACAATCGGCAAGAACTGAACTTGCAACCGCGAAATCAGAATATGAGAGAACCAGCGAACTGATAAAAGACAAGCTTGTCACACAGGCAGAATTTCAACAGGCAAAGCTTCGCTATGAACAGGCACAAATTACATTGAATAATCTTGGTCGCAATTACAGTGCAGGTGGAAAAAGCCTTTTTTCCCCGATCAATGGATTTATCAAAGATATCCTGATTAGCGAAGGAGAATATGTAACGGCAGGTCAGCCATTGGCTACGATTACCAAAAACCAACGGCTTGTGTTAAGAGCTGACGTGTCTTTGAAAGATGCAGATAAAATCAGGAGTATACAGGAAGCGAATTTTAGCATTATCCAAAACAAATTAACCTACAACACAAAGGCACTGAATGCAAAATTGTTGTCTGTTGGTAAAACAACCGGCGATAATTCCCCATTTATTCCTGTTCATTTTCAAATGGACAGTCGTCCAGGTATGCTGCCTGGTTCCTTTGCAGAAGTATATCTAAAAACAGTTCCCATTAATGGCGCATTGGTGATACCGGTTTCCGCATTGGTGGAAGAGCAGGGAATTTTTTATGTGTATGTCCAAACCGAGGGAGAAAGTTTTCAAAAAAGAGAAGTAAAACTCGGTGCTAATGATGGACAGAAAGTACAAATTCTTTCTGGTGCGGCAGAAAGTGAAAGAGTAGTTACCAAGGGGGCATATCAAATCAAATTGTCGCAGGCAAGCGGCGCATTACCTGCTCATGGGCATGAGCACTAAATCCAGTAAGATGTTAAATAGAATCATACATTTTTCATTACACAACAGGTTACTAGTAATAGCAGCGTCCGTTTTACTCCTGGCGATGGGTACATACACCGCTAACAATATGGAAGTAGATGTATTTCCTGATCTTACGGCTCCCACAGTCGTTGTTCTTACAGAAGCACATGGGATGGCACCGGAAGAAGTAGAACAATTAGTAACCTTTCCTGTAGAGACAGCAGTTAATGGCGCAGGCAATGTACGACGGGTAAGGTCTTCATCGTCTGCCGGGATCTCTATAGTGTGGGTGGAGTTTGAATGGGGAACAGACATCTATCGGGCAAGGCAGATAGTGAATGAAAAAATAAGCATCGTATCCAATCAACTACCTATCGGTGTAAGTGCCCCGGTGATGGCTCCGCAATCATCCATTATGGGAGAAATTATGCTGATCAGTGTGACAGGTACAGCTACCAGCAAAATGGATGTGCGCACAATTGCCAATTGGAATATACGTCCATTGCTACTTTCCATCGGTGGCGTATCGCAGGTGGTGGTAATTGGCGGTGAATATAGGCAGTTTCAGATACTGGCTTCGCCCCAAAGAATGAAATATTATAGTATCTCGCTCAACGAACTTCTAAAAGCATCTCAAGAGGCAAACCGAAACGCCGCAGGTGGTTTCATGAGTGAGTACAGCAATGAATACATCGTTAGGGGCATGGGCCGCACAAGCGATTTGACTGACTTGGGCAGGTCAGTAATCAAAACGGTAAACGGCAGTCCTGTTAAGATTGAGGATGTTGCTGAAATTACAATCGGTGCGGCTATAAAAATAGGCGATGGTTCACTAAAAGGAAGTCCTGCTGTTATAATGACCGTAATGAAACAACCGGCAACCAACACCCTCGAACTAACTAATAAGATCGACAATGCTATTATTGAATTGAAGAAGACATTGCCCGGGGACCTGGAGATCAACACGCAAATATTCCGGCAGGCAGATTTTATCAAGGCATCAATCGGCAATATTCAAAAAACGCTCATTGAAGGCTCTTTATTCGTTATTATTATCCTGTTTCTGTTTTTGATGAACTGGCGCCCTACATTTATTTCGCTCATCGCCATTCCTGTTTCATTACTTACGGCCATACTTACTTTAAAGTGGCTTGGCTTTACCATCAATACCATGAGCCTTGGAGGTATGGCGATTGCGATTGGTGCTTTGGTGGATGATGCGATAATAGATGTAGAAAATGTTTTTAAACGGCTAAAAGAAAATGCTGGTAAGCCAGTTGAAGAACAAAAAAATAAGCTGGATGTAATCTTCGATGCTTCAGTAGAAATACGAACTTCCATAATCAATGCTACATTTATTATTATCGTTGCTTTTTTACCCTTGTTCTTCTTATCAGGCATGGAAGGCAGACTCTTAGCTCCGTTAGGTATTGCTTTTATTGTTTCACTTTTTGCATCACTGATAGTTTCCATTACAATTACCCCTGTGCTTTGCAGTTACCTGTTGACAAGTGAACGAATGTTGAAAAGGCAACATAAAGAAGGCTGGGTAGTGCGTAAACTTAACTCAGCTTACGAAGGAAGTTTGAAAAGCGCAATGAATTTTAAGAAAACAATTATAGGTGTAGCGATCGTTTTATTTATCGGCGCCTTGTTTGCATTGGGAACATTGGGAAGAAGTTTTTTACCGGAATTTAATGAAGGCTCGTTAGTAGTTAGCGTTACCAGCCTGCCAGGCATATCCCTGGAAGAAAGCAATAAGATCGGTACTAATGTTGAAAAGGCTTTGCTGACTATTCCTGAAATAAAAATCACTACAAGGCGAACCGGAAGGGCAGAATTGGATGAACACGCCCAGGGTGTGAACGCATCTGAGATCGATGCACCTTTTGTATTAAAGGAACGCAAAAGAGAAGACTTTATGAAAGATGTAAGGCAAAAGCTTTCAGGTATTTCAGGAGCGAATATCACAATCGGTCAGCCTATCGGTCACAGGATAGATCACATGCTTTCAGGCACAAGAGCCAATATCGCTATAAAGATATTCGGCACCGATTTGAGTAATCTTTTTACTATCTCTAATCAAATTAAAAATACAATTGAAGGCACGGAAGGACTTGTTGATTTAAGTGTGGAGCAACAGGTGCAGATACCGCAGATACAGATTAGAGCCAACCGTGATATGCTCAGTAAATTCGGCATTACGATTGGCGAGTTTGCAGAATTTACCGATATCGCTTTTGCAGGGGAAAAGGTTTCCGAGGTATATGAAGGCAATAAGCGGTTTGATCTGGTACTTCGTTTCGATGAAAGCAACAGGGGCAACCTGGAAAAAATAAGCAAGACACTTATAGATACAAAGGACGGGCAAAAAATACCACTTGCCTATGTGGCAAATATTGTTTCCAGCAGTGGCCCTAATACTATCAATCGGGAAAATGTACAGCGCAAGACAGTAGTATCGGCAAATGTTGCAGGTCGTGATCAAAAAAGCGTAGTGGATGAAATCAGGCAAAAGATCCAGGCCAATATTAAATTACCCGAAGGTTATAGAATTGAATACGGGGGACAATTTGAATCTGAAGCCGAAGCATCAAAAACATTATTGGTTACATCGCTGCTTGCATTGTTTGTTATTTTCTTTTTACTGTTCCAGGAATTTAAGAATATAAAAATTTCAGCTATCATTTTGCTCAACTTGCCATTAGCTTTAATCGGCGGAGTATTAAGCGTATGGCTAACATCAGGCATCTTAAGTATTCCGGCAATCATTGGGTTTATTACATTGTTTGGTATAGCTACCCGGAATGGCATCCTTTTAATATCTCATTATAAAACCTTAGTGGCAGAAGGCCTTCCCTTATACGATACCATCATCCACGGTTCTAAGGATAGGTTAAGCCCTATCCTTATGACAGCTTTAACTGCAGGCCTTGCATTGATACCCTTAGCAATTGGCGGCGATTTGCCCGGAAATGAAATACAGAGCCCAATGGCTAAGGTGATCCTGGGGGGATTGCTGAGTTCTACGCTGCTTAATCTTTTTGTGGTTCCTATTGTTTATTTCATGTCAAATTCAAAAGCTAAAAAGAAATGAAGAAAAGAATTGCAATATATATAGTTGCTCATTTGTTCCTAATGACCGGTTTTGCCCAGAGCAACATAGATTTGATCTTGATGCAGGTAGAAGCGAATAATAAATCTATTGTTACAAATAAAAAGTATTGGGATGCAAAAAGGCTCGAATATAAAACGGGTCTCACACCCTATGACCCCCAGGTTGAATATGATTATTTGTTTGGCTCACCGGTCGGTGCAGGTAATCAAAAAGACTTTAGCCTGACTCAAAGATTGGACTTTCCAACTGCGTATAAAAGAAAAAAGGAATTGTCCAAACGCCAAACCGTTCAAACAGAGATCCAGCAAAATGTTTTCAGGCAGGATATTTTACTGGAAGCAAAACTCCTGTTGCTGGATGTTATCTATATGAACAAAAAAAGGGTTGAACTGAGCAGACGTTTGGCCCAAACGAAACAATTACTCAGTGATTATGAAAAAAAGCTGGAGAAAGGAGATGTGATAATTCTCGATGTCAATAAAACAAAGCTGCAATTACTAAATGTCAAAAATGACGATGTACTCAATCAGAATGACAGACAAATCGCATTAACCAAATTAAGAGAATTGAATAGCGGTATTGCCGTTGACGTAATCGATACTTTGTATCCAGCTATATCGGTGATTCCGGATTTTGAAATACTGGATAGCACTATTGAAGCGAATGATCCTTTGATCAAACTGTATGAGCAGGAAAATCTGATCCAGCAACAACAACTTGCGCTTCAAAAAGCCATGAACCTACCAAAGATCGAAACTGGCTATCATTCGCAAGGTATATTGGGACAGAATTATCGTGGCTTTCATTCTGGCATTACGATTCCCTTGTGGGAGAACAAGAACAGAGTAAAGGCTGCTGAGGCAAATCTGGAGCATGTTACCGCTAATGCGGACAGGCATCGCCTGGAACACAGAATGGAAAATATGCGTCTTTATGAACAATTGGAAATAAGAAAAAATACTATGGAAGAATATTCTCAGCTTGTTAGTTCTATTAATAATACTGCGTTATTAGATAAAGCTTTAAGATTTGGCGAGATCACAATTGTACAATATTTCATGGACCAGGCTTATTATTTCACTGCCTATGACAAGTACCTGCAATTAGAGAGAGAATATCATAAGGCCATTGCTGAACTTTATAAATATACGTTATAATAACTCTTGTGAATAAACGTGAAACGCTATCATGTTTATTCTTTGATTACAAAGTGGTAAACGTTCGCACCATTATTAATTCGGGGGGAATTTTAGTATAAAGTGAATAGGGCTTTCAAATTCAAAAATTATGAATTATTCACAGACTTTTTTTTCCCGGCAATTTCTCTGGGAAATTGCACGCATTCTAACCGTTGGCATAGCCAGCTTGTTATTCTATTTAAATGTTATTCCCTTGTCTGTTTTACTTGGAGCAATGGCATTTGGTCTTTATTCGTTAGTGAAAACAGCAATTTTAGACCTTATAAAGGAGCGAAAAATAGGTACAGAACTCTTCATTACTATTGCCGTAATTGTCTCAGTACTTGGTAAAGAATATCTTGCCGGGGCTGTTGTGCTGATGATCATACTTATTGCAGAATATATCGCCAGCGCTAGCGGAGAAAGAGCAAGAGCTTCTATAAGAGAGCTAATTGGATCTGTCCCCAAAACAGCTATTGTAAAAAGAGCCGATAAAGAAGAAATCGTTCAAATAAATGATTTAAAAATCGGAGATATTATTTTGGTAAAGGCTGGAGAGAAAATTCCAGTGGACGGCAAAGTTACAGACGGGGCAGGTTCTGTTAATCAAGCCCCCATTACTGGAGAAAGTGTTCCTCAGGAAAAAAGTGTGGGTAGCGACGCGTTTGCCGGAACAATTGTTGAATCAGGAGCACTCGACATTCGAATGACAAAAGCAGGAAGGGACACTGTTTTTTCACGCATTATATCGTTAGTAGAAGAGGCAGAAAGTCAGAAGGCTCCAATTGAAAAATTTACAGATAGAGTGGCTTCATGGCTTATCCCTGTCGTGTTTATTTTTGTCGGTGCTGTTTATTTTTATACCCGTGATATAAGGCTCATCATTGCATTGCTCATTTTTACTTCTCCAGCCGAACTTGGTCTCGCAACGCCACTGGTTACAATTGCAGCTATTGCCCGGGCTGCAAAGGAAGGTATTCTTGTAAAGGGAGGGCTTTTTTTAGAAGAACTAGCCAAAGTAACCACTATTGTTTTTGATAAAACAGGAACATTGACTGTTGGAAGTCCTACCGTTAACCATGTCGAGGTAATAAATAAAAACTATGATGCGAATCAGTTAGTACAACTCGCCGCCGCTGCTGACAGACGGTCTAACCACCCCCTTGCAAAAGCAATTTTGAACTATGCGGAAAAACTAAAGATTTCCTATAAAGAGCCCACCCAATTTGATGTTATTAAGGGCAGAGGAGTAACAGCAATTGTTGATGGCAAATTGCTTTTATTGGGTAACAAGGCATTTATGCAGGAACGTGGAGTAGTCGCTTTAAGTATTACAAATAACTTAACTGATACAGCAATCTTTCTTGCAACTGACAATAAGTTAATTGGAATATTTTATATATCAGATGCCATTCGGAAAGGAGCAAAAGAGGTGATTGAAGATCTCAGAAAAAGTGAGATTAAAAATATCATGATGCTTACCGGCGACAATCCTGAAACGGCAAAACATGTTTCTGAACAGGTCGGTATTACAGACTTCAGAGCGAATTTATTACCGGAAGATAAGATCAAAATAATAAAGGAGCTACAAGATAAAGGAGCCAAAGTAGCTATGGTAGGCGATGGCATAAATGATGCACCTGCATTGGTACAGGCAAATATTGGCATCGCCATGGGTGCTATGGGAACTGAGGCTGCTATGGAGGCTGCAGACATTGTTCTGATGGAAGATAAGTTAGAAAAAATCACAAGAGCACGGGCTATCAGTAAAAGAGCCTTCCGTACAATAAAAGAAAATATTATTGTAGGTGTAGGTGTTGTGCATCTTGTTGGTATTACCCTTGTATTGCTTAAAATATTAGGACCTATTGAAGCGGCGGCCATTCACTTGCTCCCCGATACGTTGGTCTTCATAAATTCAATTAAACTTTTACGCATAAAGATCAAGGATTGATGATAAAATTAAAGGTTGCCAAATCAACACTGATAAATCGGTTGCCCTATGGGCAAGCCCGCATACCGAACAAGCAATCAATTGCATCCGTTCCCAAGTGCATTAATAAACCTATTCCGAATTATTCTAATTTTGGGGTTTATTAAAATTAGAACATAGAGGGTTATAGCAGGATAGTTATGCAGTGGATGAAACCCAATGCTGCAGCGGCAGGGGTCAAATACCGGTGTTCCAACTAATAATCTAAATCCACCAACATGGTAAGTAATAAAATGAAATAATATTTTATCCAATTTGTTCTGCAAAAAAATAATGAATAAGTTGTTGCATAATATGCTTTAAAAATCTAGCTACAAAAAGCCATCCTTTCGAATGAAAATGAAATTGTGAAAGTTAGTATTTATGTTCCTTTACTTTTATTTTGCAGAGCCTCTGAAATACAAATTCATCATAGCGCAGCTTCTTTTGTTATGTTTGACTTTTGCATTCGGGCAAACGATAAGCAAACAGGACAATGCCGATACTGCGACCAGTATACTACATTTTACCAATGTTGTTGGTAATAACCCATTAAATTTTGATAGTACATACTCGAATTTTTTCGGGGAGTCCTTTACTGTAACAAAGTTCAGGACTATGTGAGTAATATAATTTTCAAGATACTGTAACTGTGAGAAACAAAGTATTCCTGACAGCTATTACCTGGTTGATGGATCCAATCCTTCTTCGATATATGCTATGTTTAACCAGGGAATTGCAAATGTATGATAAAGAACAACAGTGGCGTACTACTAAGGTGTCTGCCCGTTAGTACTCATTTACCTTCCGTTGCCACGCGGTAACGCTTTACTGCATTTATAATATTATCCGCTACTTCGTCCTGACCCTTTTCACTATTGAGGAAATCTTCATCCTGCTTATGAGTAATAAATCCTGTTTCAACGAGAATACTAGGCATTGATGTGGCCTGCAACACCCATATCCCTTTCTCATTGCGTTGCTTTACGCCTCTGCTTAGACGATTCCCCTGTACAAATTCTTCTTCAACCATTGAAGCAAGCAAGAAGCTTTTATCAAAATACCGTTTTGTCCATAGCAGCGCTTTTGCCTTGGATGCAGGATCATTAATATCAGGAATAACTTCAGTGGTATCGATGTTATTGTTTTCCGAGACCAGATCAGTACCTACATACTTTTCTTTTTCATCTGTTCGGTCAGCAGCCCAAATAAAAGTTTCCGTACCGTTTTGTTGGTTTGGCGTATAATATACCTGGTACTTAGGAACTTTCCGGGTATGCTTTTTCCTTTTTTTACCTTTACCTGTATAGTAGACCTCGTTATGATAACCAATAAACTTACTGTGTCGGACCGGGGGCGCCGCATTTACGTGAATTGAGAGAAATAGATCTCCCTTATTTGCATTTGCAAAATCGGCTCGTGCTCTGATTTCAGGGTATATATCGGACGTGCGAGTATATAATAGTTCGATCTCAGGGAATTCATTCTCGATTTTTTTCCCAAGTTTTAAGGCAATGGCAAGGCATATATCCTTTTCAAATGAATAGATTCCGCGGGCACCTACATCTCGTCCGCCATGACCGGCATCTATAATTATTCTTTTTAGGATTGCAGTTTTTTTCGGAACTAGAGAAAGCTTGTTAAACGAAGAAATGATAACTGCGAAAAAGAAGGTAAAAATGAATAATACTATTTTCGATAGAGTCTTCAAGGTATAATTCTTATATCTAATTAATTAAACACTCTAATTTAAATAAATTATTTCTGGCATGAAAGAATGATAGTTGGTTTTAACACTATTCCATCAAAATTTTAATACATGCTTCTCTAAAACTTTATTAACAAAATAATGGTGGCAAAAAGTATAAGTATGCTAACTTTA
The DNA here is from genome assembly GCA_036787395.1 of Flavisolibacter sp. GTDB lineage: Bacteria > Bacteroidota > Bacteroidia > Chitinophagales > Chitinophagaceae > Flavisolibacter. Next base: position 33,529 of record DAIQPL010000008.1, read on the forward strand.
GATGCAGAGTTATTATCCTACTACAACCTCAAAATAAACTACTTACTTAAAAACATAAACTACTTACTTAAAAAAAGAATGCTATGTCAATTACATCCCGCCGTAAATTTTTGACACAGGCTGTAGGCACAGCTGCTTTTGGACTTTTTTATAGCGCATGTACTTCCCAAAAACAAACGTCTTCCAACAACCCAAGTGGCTCCGCATCGTTTTTCGAAATATCGCTTGCCCAATGGAGCCTGCACAAAGCTTTATTTGCAAAACAAATGACTAACCTTGATTTTCCAGTGGTTGCCAGAAAGCAGTATGGAATCAGCGCAGTAGAATATGTGAATCAGTTTTTCAGCGATAAGGCAAAGGATACAAATTATTTGAACGAATTATTGAAGCGCTGCAACGATAACGCGATAAAGAATCACCTTATTATGATAGACGGAGAGGGTGGCTTAGGCGACCTTAATGTCGCTAAAAGGATGCAGGCAGTGGAAAATCATTATAAATGGGTTGATGCGGCAAAATATCTTGGTTGCTCCACTATTCGTGTGAATGCATTTGGTGAAGGAAGTGCTGATGATGTTCAAAAAGCTGCTATTGATGCACTCAGCAAACTAGGTGAATATGCTGAACCACAAAACATCAATGTTATTGTTGAAAATCATGGGAGCTATAGTTCAAACGGTCAATGGCTGGCAGCAGTAATGAAAGGGGTCAATAAAGCGAACGTTGGTACATTGCCTGATTTCGGAAATTTTTGTATAAAACGGGAAGGTGGCCAAACATGGGGAGGTAAGTGTTTGGAAGAATATGACCGCTATAAAGGGGTAGCTGAAATGATGCCATATGCAAAAGGCGCTAGTGCAAAAACATATGATTTTGATGCAAATGGCAATTGTATTGAAACTGACTATTACCGGATGATGAAAATAATTAAAGATTCTGGCTTCCATGGATATGTGGGAATTGAGTATGAAGGTGAAAAATTAAGTGAAGAAGAAGGCATCCGTAAAACAAAGGCATTAATGGAAAAAATTGCTGTTTCTCTAAAATAGACCGACTTCTCTTTTCTTTAAAAATCTCTTTGAATTGAATTTGTTATAGGTAAAAAGTAGACGTTTCCGTGTCAAAGAGATTTCTACTTACGGCTTATAGCAGTCTATCTTGCCATTGAGCTCAAAATTTCAGCAGGATAAATTATTTCAAACCTTATAATTTAAGTTTCTACGAAACCGTTCTTTGAATTCTTATGTGTAATGGATATGAAACTACAATTGTTGCGGCTTTCAAATATTACTGATACTTTATCTCGCATGTATGATATTCGAAATTTTAAAGTATTACGACAAGATTAGTATTCAAAGTATCGTTACCGAAGTTATTAATCCTGATAATTTTCGTTTGTGAAAATAGAGTCTTCGCGCAATTGCAACTTAAAAAGAAACCTGATTCCATTACAGTTATTGCAGGTGCTCAGTATCATAAAGCAAAACTAT
>DAIQPL010000340.1:0-4345 GCA_036787395.1 Flavisolibacter sp.
GGCAAAATCTGGAAGTTATCATTTTCATCCATCTCCACATTTAACTGGCAACCTTCATCTGAACGAATAATAATTTTCTCCCGGGTAACTTTTTTATATCCATCTTTTTCAAAAACTAATTTGTAAGTTCCCGGCTTCAGGTCATTAAAAGAATAATTACCATTTCCGTCGGTAAGTACTACCTTCTCTTTTTTGTTAGATGAATAAGCAATCACATTTACATTTCCCAAAGGCTTCCTGGTTTCAGAATGAATAACGCCACCAGCAATGTCATTTTTTTTATTACCCTCGACCTCAGGCGGATTGGTATTATTAGCACGGGCTATAAAAGCACAAGCACTAAACACAATCGTTAAAAGCAGTAATTTGAATTTCATTGGTTTTGTCATTGAAAGGTGATGTAATTATAACACCTTAATCCTCACCACTAAATATACTATTTTTTACCGGGTTTGAAACTCCCTCTAAAAACTCGTCCCATAGATTTTTCACTATCTGTCCGGCAGGTAAAATACCATCAATCAAGGCACTTACCTGTCCTATTTCCAGCTCACCTTCATCCAGGTTGCCTTCATGCATGCCCGTCCTGGCCCTGGCTCTACCTAAAATTTGTTTGAGCTCTTCTACATCTGCTCCCCTGGCTTCAGCTTCCTGGATTTGTTTAAAGAACTTGTTTTTCAAAAGTCGCACCGGCGTCAGCTTTTTTATGGACAACTGTGTATCTCCTTCTGCTGCATGGATAACTGCCTGCTTGAAGTTTATATGAGATGAAGCTTCTTCACTGGCAACAAACCTTGTTCCTACTTGTACCCCTTCTGCACCTAACACCATTGCTGCCAACATTTGTCTTCCGGTGGCTATGCCACCGGCAGCCAGTACAGGTATGGAGACAGCATTTGCCACAGCAGGTACCAAAACCATGGTTGTGGTTTCCTCTCTTCCGTTGTGTCCTCCCGCTTCAAACCCTTCTGCTACAACAACATCGCATCCTGCCTCCTGGGCTTTCAGGGCAAATTTGCTGCTGCTTACTACATGTACTACAGTTAGTCCGTGTTGTTTAAAATAATTCGTCCATGTTTTGGGATTACCAGCTGAAGTAAAGACAATCTTCACGCCTTCTTCAATAACAACCTGGATATGTTTGTCAAGATCAGGGTACAGCAGGGGAATGTTTACTGCAAAAGGTTGGTTGGTAGCTGCCTTGCATTTTTGTATATGTTCACGAAGCACTTCAGGGTACATGCTGCCGGCACCAATTATTCCCAACCCTCCTGCATTGCTTACAGCACTGGCCAACCGCCATCCGCTGGCCCATATCATACCAGCCTGGATGATGGGGTACTGTATGTTGAATAGTTTTGTAATTCTGTTTGAAAACATGACTGAAATGCAATGAGCAGTGTGCAAATATGCAGATAAAGTTCAGAACGTTGAAGTGAGTGACACAAGAGGCGGTGATAGTAGTAATGTTGCCCGGTACAAAATAAAAATCTAATTACCCCAGGTCTATATCTGTATTATCACCAATATTAAGCGTTCTTGTCTCGCCACGGATAGTAGTATCGCTGCCAATCAGCGAGTCATCCAGTACTATGTCGAAAAGATTGGAAAAAGCGCCAATGATGGAATTTTTTATAATGGAAGAATCTATGATTGTATTATCTCCAATGGTAGCATTAGGACCTACAATAGAATTTTTAATGGTGCACCTTTTGCCAATGCTTACAGGCTGTATCAACACGGTATTCTCGTACTCTGCAACCATTTCGGCACGAGTGCCAAATTTTTTGAGTAACGTAGCATTTGATTCCAATAAGCTTTCACGCTTGCCGCAGTCAAACCAGCTATCCACTTTAAAAGCATTGAACTCTGCCCCCTTTTGGATCATACAATCCAACGCGTCAGTTATGCTATATTCTCCATGGGTCTTTAGCCCCTGTTTAATATTTACTTCAAGGCATTGAAATAACATATCGGTTTCCCTGATCTTATACACACCTACAAGGGCCATGTTAGATTTGGGAATGTGAGGTTTTTCTACGAGGTGGGTGATATGGGCATCGCAGTCAATTTCTGCCACCCCAAAACTCCTGGGATCATCTACCTTACGAACGCCAATCATAGAGGTTTTACTCCTTATAACAGACGGCACATCATAATCGCATATGGTATCACCTAACACAATAATCACCTCATCATTATCTACGATATTGCGGGTAAGGCGAACAGCATGTCCAATGCCCTGCCTATCGTTTTGATACACGAAATGGGCAATAACCGAAGGGTAATTTTCTTTTACGTAATCCTGGATTTTTTCTCCCAGGTAGCCAACAATAAAGATGAATTCATTAACCCCACCTTCTTTTAACTGGTCCACAATAATGCTAAGTACTGTTTTACCGGCTAAGGGTATTAATGCTTTGGGTTGTGTATAGGTATGAGGTCTAAGTTTTGTTCCTGCGCCTGCTACGGGAATAATTGCTTTCATTCATGATTTTTTTGATGGCCTTTGCACCATTCTTTATACTGCCACCAGTTTTCATTGTTCGTTCAACAAAAGAAGCGGACGAAATTACTGATTTTTATATCAAAAGGCCAAATGGCTTTACTTCATCCCACACGCTTATTTTTGCAGCTTATTATGGTGCCCGCAGTTGAACCACTATTGAGCTTCCGTTGCGTCGCACTCTTGTACAACAACAATAACTTCATCAGTTTAGTTTGTCAATTATGAACTGAAAACTGTAAATTTTGGAACTACCAACTATGCAAAGAGATAACCAGGTTTTCGACATCATTAAAAAGGAATTGGAACGGCAACGGCACGGAATTGAACTCATCGCTTCAGAAAATTTCACTTCTCTCCAGGTTATGCAGGCCATGGGTAATGTAATGACTAACAAATATGCTGAAGGTTATCCCGGCCGTAGATATTATGGTGGATGTGAGTTTGTAGATGAGACAGAACAACTGGCAATCGATCGCATCAAACAGGTTTTTAATTGCCAATATGCCAATGTACAGCCTCATAGCGGTGCACAAGCCAATGCCTCTGTTATGCTTGCAGTACTAAAGCCGGGTGATAAAATACTTGGCCTTGACCTGAGCATGGGCGGTCACCTTACACACGGGTCTCCTGTTAATTTCAGCGGCAAATTATATGAGGCTCATTTTTATGGAGTACATAAAGAAACCGGTTTGGTTAATTACGAACAGTTGGAAGAAGTAGCCCGTAAAATAAAACCACAAATGATCATTTGCGGTGCTTCTGCCTACAGCCGCGATTGGGATTATGCACGAATCCGGAAAGTGGCAGACGAGGTAGGCGCTTTTGTGATGGCTGATATTGCACATCCTGCAGGGCTGATAGCTAAAGGGTTGCTTATTTCCCCATTCAATCATTGCCATTTTGTTACTTCAACTACCCATAAAACTTTACGTGGTCCACGGGGCGGTATTATTTTGATGGGCAAGGATTTTGAAAATCCCTTTGGCTTAAAAGACCCAAAAGGAAATACCAGAATGATGAGCAATTTGGTTGATATGGCAGTATTCCCCGGAACACAGGGTGGCCCGCTGGAACATGTTATTGCAGCCAAAGCTATTGCCTTTGGAGAAATATTAAGTGATGAATTTACACAGTATGCTACACAGGTGCAGTACAATGCGCAAGCAATGGCCAAAGCATTAGTAGCTAAACAATATGACATCATCAGTGCCGGAACCGACAATCATCTTATGCTGATTGACCTCCGCAACAAAAACATCACGGGCAAAAAAGCGCAGGAAACTTTGGACAGAGCTCATATCACTTTGAATAAAAACGCAGTGCCTTTTGACGATAAAAGCCCGTTTGTAACATCGGGTATTCGTGTAGGTGTGCCTGCTATTACTTCACGCGGAATGAAAGAAGAACACATGCAAACGGTAGTTGATCTTATTGACAAAGTAGTAATGAATATTGATGATGCTACTATAGTAAATTCTGTATCAAATGAAGTGCGTGATTTCATGAAACAATTCCCTTTGTATCCTGAACTAGGCTAAAAGAATAATTATGCTACAACGTATTCAATCCGTCTGGCTTTTATTAGTATCAATTTTTGATGCAGTTACGTTTCGGTTTCCATTTTTTAGAGGTGATTGGCTTAAAGACACAATACCCACTGATATTGATCTGAATGCCCGTACAACTTTATGGCTAACTGTACTCACAGTATTGACAGGTGTTCTGGCATTCGTTACGATTTTTTTATTTGATAACCGTAAACTCCAGCTAAAGCTGTGTTATCTAGGAATATTTTTGACAGCGGTACTACTTACCATGTACTTTATTGAATTAAGC
>DAIQPL010000341.1:0-4326 GCA_036787395.1 Flavisolibacter sp.
AACTAAGAGGTTCATCCCAGCCAATTGTTCATATATTTTTTGAGGATTAGCCCCGTCTTTATCAATTTTATTGACAGCAAAGATCATTGGGACACCGGCGGCCTGCGCATGACTGATAGCCTCACGCGTTTGAGGCATGATAGCATCATCAGCAGCTATGACAATAACAGCAATATCGGTAACCTTAGCACCACGGGCACGCATGGCTGTAAAGGCTTCGTGGCCTGGTGTATCCAGGAAAGTAATATCCTTATCACCTGGCAGGTTTACCTGGTAGGCACCAATGTGCTGGGTTATACCACCGGCTTCACCAGCAACAACACTGGCGCTCCTGATATAATCGAGTAAGGAAGTTTTACCATGGTCAACGTGACCCATGATGGTTACAATAGGAGAGCGGGGCTCAAGGTCTTCTTCATTATCCGCTTCCTCCTCTTCTTCCATTTCCAGTTGCTTCTCCATGTCGATAAACTCCACATCGAAGCCAAACTCACCAGCTACCAATTCAATTACCTCAGCATCCAACCTCTGGTTGATAGACACCATAATACCTAACCCCATACATTTGGAAATCACTTCTGCAAAGGATACATCCATTAGGTTAGCCAGTTCGCTGACACTGATAAATTCTGTTACCTGCAATTTATTATCATCGACACCCTCCATGGCATCAGCCATCTCATTTCTTCTTTCACGCCGCATCTTTGCTTTCAGACCTTTTCCTTTACCGCCACTACCAGATAATTTAGCCTGTGTTTCCTGTATCTTACGCTGAATCTCTTTTTCATCAATTTGCTTGTCTTCCCGTTTGGCAAACGCCGGACGTTGTCCCGTGCGATTGCCCTGGCCAAACCTGTTTCCACCGCCCTGCTGCCCTGGTCTGCTGCCAGTGTTGCGATGCACTGTAAATCGTCCGCCGCCGCCCTGGCCGGCACTTGCACCTTGTCCTTGCTGCTGTCCCGGACCTCTTTGAAATCCCTGGACGTTACCTCCTTCTTTTTTCTCAATAGGTATGCGCTTACGCTTACGTTTTTCGTCGGGCTTGGGCCTTGTGTCAGTCTCAACAGGCAAATCAATTTTGCCTAAAATTTTTGGTCCTTCTATTTTTTCTGCTTTGATGTTTTCAATAACTGGCTCTTCTTCCTCAATTTGCTCCTCTCTCACTTCAGGGGTAAATTCCGCTAGCGGAGCGGGCATCTCTTCAACCTGTTTTTCTTCTTTTTTCTTTTTAGATTCTTTTTTCGTTGGAGCTTCTTCCTGGACAGTTTCAGCTTTCTTCGTTTTTTTGACTCCTTTTTTAGGTCTTGTAGAGGAGTCTATTGTAGAAAGATCAATTTTATCAAGGATCTTAGGCCCTTCAATTTCCGGTGCTTCTAATTTCACAATTTCTGTTGGTTCTTTTTCTTTAACCGGCTCTGATACCGGCGGTGGCGCTATTGGTGTGGACTCCTGTAAAACGACAGGTTCCGGTACAGGTACATGCACTTCTTCAACAACAGGCGCGGGTGCGGGCTCTTCTTTTTTTGAAGGCTTTTTATCATCCTTACGAAAATGAATTTCTTCTTCGTCTCTTTTCTTTTTAGGTTCTGCAACCGCTCCCTTAGGCAAATCAATTTGAACTGCCTTTTGTTTGGCTGCCTTATCACTTTGAAACTCTGACTGCAAGGCCCTGTACATATCTTCCGAAAGCTTTGCAGTAGGCTTCAGCTCATCTTTATCAAAACCTTTTCCTATTAAAAAGTCTACAAGGGTGTCCTTACCAATGTTAAACTCTTTAGCGGCTGCCATCAACCTTGGTGTTGTTATTGTTTCTGCCATTAGTTTTTTTTGGTGAATAGTGAATGTCAATGGTGAATGGCTTGTTTAATACCATTCCTCCTACATTCTCTGTTCACATTTTTGCAGCAAAAGACCAATATATTAACTTCTTAGCTGCTCTGATTGAATTAATGATCAATTTATTTTTTATCCGTAATCATCAATATTGGTTACGCTTTGTAAACCACCTGCTGTCTATAAAGGATTGACGGAACAAGTGGCTCTTTAATTCACCATTCAATATTGACCATTCACGTACTTATTCCTTTTCAAATTCTGCCTGCAACACTTTCCTTACATCCTCAATAGTTTCTTTTTCCAGGTCTGTTCTGCGTTCTAATTCTTCTGCGGTAAGGACTAAAACACTTCTTGCCGTATCGCAGCCTACGCGTTTTAATTCATCTATCACCCAACTTTCAATTTCATCGCTGAATTCTTCCAGGTCAATATCAAATTCTTCGGTCTCTCCTTCATTATCACGGTACACATCCAGTTCGTATCCTGTTAATTCGCAAGCTAACTTGATATTGACACCACGACGGCCAATAGCCAAAGAAACCTGGTCGGGTTTTAAATAAATACTGGCATGCCGTCCTTCCTGGTCAAGGTCCATTGACGTGATTTTAGCCGGCGTTAACGAACGTTGGATCAATAACTGGGTATTATTTGTCCAGTTAATAACATCAATATTTTCGTTTTTTAATTCACGAACAATGCCATGAATACGGCTACCTTTCATACCTACGCAGGCGCCCACCGGGTCAATACGATCATCATAAGATTCAACAGCTACTTTGGCTCTTTCACCAGGCTCACGAACGATTTTCTTGATAACAATAAGTCCGTCGAAGATCTCAGGCACTTCTATTTCCAAAAGCTTTGCCAGAAAATCAGGAGCAGTACGCGAAAGGATAATTACAGGCGTAGTATTCTTCATATCCACCTTCTTAACCACGGCTCTAATGCTTTCTCCCTTTTTGAAATAATCCTGCGGAATTTGTTCGCTTTTAGGAAGGATCAGTTCATTACCTTCTTCATCAAGTAATAAAATTTCTTTCTTCCATACCTGGTATACTTCTGCACTAATGATCTCGCCAATACGGTCCTGGTATTTTTTGGCCAACACATTCTTCTTTAAATCAGAAATTCGGCTGGCCAGGGTTTGCTTGGCGGCCAGGATAGCCCTTCGTCCAAAGTCAACAAGATTTACTTCTTCATATAATTCTTCACCCACCTCATAGTCAGGTGAAATCTTAACTGCATTACTATATTCAATTTCATCTAGCGTATTATAAATATCCCCATCTTCCACGATGGTACGTCTACGGAAAATTTCAAGGTCACCCTTTTCTGCGTTTACAATCACATCAAAATTTTCATCGCCTCCATACTTCTTACGCAACAAAGTTTTAAACACATCTTCTACCACCCGCATTAAGGTTGGGCGGTCAATATTTTCGGCATCCTTAAATTCCTGGAAAGCCTCCATTAGGTTGATACTTGCCATATTTTTTGCTTTTAACATCAAGCTGCAAGTTCCAGGTTACATCCGGTTTAGGCGGACAGCAAGTACTGGACTGCGCTGTTCTTAAAACTTAATTTGAATTTTTGTCGTTTTTATTTGATCAAACAGGATTGATTCCTGTTTTATTTGCTTTTTTTTCCCTTTTCCTTCTTCCCATTCAATAACGATTCCGTCTTCTGTAGTTTCTATTAACTTTCCTTCTTTTTTTGTCCCATCCTGCAACATTACCTCTACATACCGGTCAATATTCTTTTTATATTGGCGGTTCATTTTTAACGGCTCATCTAACCCGGGCGAAGAAACTTCTAAAGAAAAATTGCCATCGGGATAAAGACCACTTTCCTCTATTTGCCTGTACAGTTTGCGGTTATACTCTATCAGGTTCGACAAATTAACTCCTTCATCTGCATCAATAAAGACCTTTATATTGTTGGTTGGCTTGATTCTGATCTCCACCAAAAAATGGCCAGGATGTGCAACCAACAAGGAATTTATCTTTTGCTCTATTGCCTGAATTTGTGTCTCCATTTGCTAACTGTAAAAGAAGAAGGGAACGTTCTCGTTCCCTTCGTTCATTCATTGCCGGGGGCAAAGGTAAGATAAACGTTAAATACATTCCAAATTAAGCTTTGATAATTTGGCCATTGTACCTTTGAATACTATGATTTTAAGATTTCTTTTTTATGCCTTTCTAATTTACCTGCTTTACAAATTGCTGGTGGATTTTATTATCCCGGTATATAAAACCACCCGGAGAATAAAAAAGGGTTTCAGAGAAATGAACGAGCGCATGAGCCAGCAGCCGGGCCCCTTTCAGCAAAGCGACAAGGCGCAAAAACCTGGAGCAGAACAGAAGAAACCCGGAGATTATATTGACTTTGAAGAAGTAAGAGATTGATACTGTATTTCCCTATTTTTGCTGTCCAATAAAATTTTTATCCATTTTAGATGGATGCAGGATCCTTAGCTCAGATGGTTAGAGC
>DAIQPL010000342.1:0-4323 GCA_036787395.1 Flavisolibacter sp.
AATTTTTTGTAAACAACCTGCGTCTCGAACAAGATGAAGATGCAGTGTTCTTTACCTCCAAAGCAACAGGCGGTGGGTTTGCAGCATTGATGATCGTTAACCTTCTAATTCTTATTTTCACATTCGGTTTGGGTTATGCCTGGGTAGTTACGCGTACTGCCGAATTTGTGGTTAACAATATTGAAGCGAAAGGTTATTATTCATTCGAATCCTTATTACAATCGCAAGAAGATTACAGCGATGCCACCGCTGATGATATGGCCGATCTTCTCGATTTTGGATTTGTGATCTGATGGAAAACGACAAAGCCTTATATTACAATGGAAGCAGTGCCCGCCCTGTTGAAGTGCGGGTACTGCTTTTTAAAAACGCCGTACACTTGTATGATGTCAGTACGGATCAATTCATGCAGGCGTTTCCCTTGCCAGGCACATGGTACAACAAAGTGGGAGACAACCATTTTCTCTACCTCGATAAGAAAGGAACAGAGTACCTCCAGTTTGCGAACGACCATCCCCTGGTATCAACACTCCACAAAGAAGTTACTGAAGCAAACATGAACTGGCCGCAACGACTCATGAAACAAAGGCTGTTTTTTCTTCTTGCTTTTTTAGGTCTTCTTCTTATTGGCTTTTACTTTCTTATTCTTTCTTTTGTTCCATGGCTTGGGGCAAAAGTTATCGGGATACAGCAGGAAATAGAAATAGGTGACAAGCTTCGCGCTGCCATGCTAGCCCAGGCCCGAATTGTTGGAGAAGAACAAGATACAGCAGGCACCCGCGAACTCCAGGCTTTTGCCAACGAGTTAGCGCTTAGCCACAGTTATCCTATTCGTGTTACCTTACTAAAAAGTAATACTGTTAATGCTTATGCCCTTCCCGGTGGGAACGTAGTAGTGTACACCGGCTTACTTCGAAAGATAAAAACGCCGGAGGCTCTTGCTGCGCTGCTGGCCCATGAGTGCACCCATGTAAATGAACGCCACAGTCTTCGATCCATGTTGCGGAGTGCTGCAACAGGTATTGTTGTTTCCGTTCTGTTTTCTGATGCCACCGGCATATCAGCAGCATTGGTAGGTAATGCCCAAACATTGAACGGCCTTCGCTACTCCCGGTCGCTGGAAGAAGAAGCTGACCATAAAGGAATGGAACTGCTACTTAAAAACGAGGTTGCCCTTGATGGCATGCGTCAGCTGATGCTGACTTTGAAAGAAGAGGGAGATTTACCGGGCAATCTTTCTTTCCTTTCTTCCCACCCATTAACTGGCAAACGCCTGAAAGAAGCGGAACGTTATATAAAGGACCATCCGCAGAAAGCTGTTCAAAGAAAAGATCTCCAGGTAGTTTTCGAAAGGCTGAAACACACCTGGTAAAAGGAAAGACAGCCAAAAACCACCCCGGAACAAGATTTCTCCGCACCTTTTATTCGGCTTTTACCGCCATTGGCTGAACCAACTCCACCATTGGATAGATAGTAGTTCTTACAAAAAAACTTACCGGTTATTTTCGTGGCAGGTTTACTTCATAGGATATTGGACTTCTAACAAGGCCGGATTTTTATCTGGCCTTTTTTTGCGCCTACCCCTCGCGGGTTACGCATCTTTATACGAAAGACCTTTTAACTTTGGTAGTTTATGGTGCGTCATGTTCACTAGCTATAAATAAAAAAGGCAGCCCGAGGCTGCCCTAAACGTTATACATCACCAGGGTCTCTCAACCCCTCCCGCTTTATTCGTCTTTCAAAACTATTGTCCTTTCTGTATGATGGGTCATCCCTTCTATATTCTCTTCTTCGCTGCTGGTAATTGTCCCTCCTGTTCCTGACCATCTCCATACGGGCATTTTCTTCTATTTCTCTTTCGCGGTACTCGCCTCCGCGGGAAGAATCACGGTTATTTCCCGTTATTGCATCTCCTTGATGAGTCTCAGGCAGTATACCACCCTGGCTGCGACGTTCCCATAACTGCAAACCCTTTTCATATTCCGTTTCTGTGTTTGCTGTTTTGTTTTCTCTTAAACGGTGCCTGTAAAGATTATCATCATTATAATAATCATGCTGATAAAATTCGGGCTCCATTTCCTGGCTTTGCACAGACCGGGTTGTTCCTCTTTTTCTTCCCAGGGTATCGCAGACGGTTCTTTCCATGTCAGCATCGAGGCGGTCCCTATCGTAGGCAGGTAAGCTACTTAGCTGTGTAGAATCTACTGCGGGGAGCATTACATCGTCGTCTTCTCTGTGTAGTTCAGCAAGGCCTATTGGTATAAGTACTTTGCGGTGTTTCAGGTCCAACTCATTATCGTCAAGGTCAACCACCATGTACCGCACTTTCCGTTGCTGTACATCTATTATGAGGTCTTCTACATCACCAATCTTTTGACCGTGGGAATTTTTTACATCCCAACCACGAATATCAGGTTGGCCATCCACGATTTCAAAATCGCTCCTGTCGAGTTCCTGGAGCCGCCTGTGTTTTTTAGCATTCATATAGTATCATTTTATGAAAGCAAGGCTTTCTATTAAACAAGATTGTCTGTGGTACGTAAAGCAGTCCACTAGTTGAAACAGTCTAACCGACATTAAACCAGCATATACCACCGCTGGAATGCAGGGGTGGTTAAGCTGCGTTCACTATATAGGTGCCTGGTATCATTGTCTGAAAAGATGGCTGAACATAAGAGGTTGTGTTCCTGTTAGCCGCACCCGCGTCGTCAGTTTTATCTTTGTTACGGGTTAAAAAATAAATAACGGCTGCCACCACAAGGGCCAATACTACCCACAGCCATATTGATGAGGAGTTGTTTTTCTTGGTTTCAACATTTATCTCTGCCATAACTTAAAATTTTTTGGTTTACACTATTGTTAGCAGGTAAACTGCCCACAAACCGTGCCTGATGAAGCAAACAGGACAATCAGGGTATCGGCAATATCCGCCGGCCTCGTTAAACATATTTCCTTGGTTCGCCAATTGCCAGGAGTTTTTATTTAGCGTATGCGGTTGTATTTCCTCATAATGGTCAACAATTTTTCAATTGGCAAGGCGTCCGCCATGTGACCGCCTTTTCCCTTTATTGTTTTCGCAGCTACCACCGAGTTAATGATAGCTTCCTCCGTTGCTTCAATAGCAGCCATAAAAAGCGGCGACATTTCATCATTGCTTAAAACCGATACCATTTGTTTGGGGGCTTTTGGCTGATGTGGTATACGTAACGACGAATCGGTAGAAAAGGCAATGACATAATCACCACTTCCGTTAGAAGCAATGCCACCTGTTTTGGCTATTCCCATAAACGCTCTTTTTGCTAACCGTTGCAGGTTACGACTATCTAAAGGAGCATCGGTAGCTACTACTATCATACAAGAACCGTCAACAGGATTATTTAATTGGTCGCTCAAATAAAATTTATTTAATTCTTTACCAACGGGCACACCATCTATTTGCAATACGCCGCCAAAATTTGTCTGCACCAACACTCCTACGGTGTATCCACCCATATTGCCAGGTAATTTCCTTGATGCCGTACCAATGCCTCCTTTAAATCCGAAACAAACCGTTCCGGTGCCGGCGCCTACAGCACCTTCTTCTACTTTGCCATCGCTGGCATTTTCAATGGCATGAATTACATCGCCTTTTTTTACATGCCTGCCACGAATATCATTCAAAAAGCCATCATTGGTTTCTCCTGCTACTACATTAACCGACTGCACCGCTTCATTGCCCTTTTGTTGTAAAGTATATTCTATAACTGCATCCACGGCGGTGGCTACATTCAATGTATTAGTGAGGATAACCGGTGTTTCCAGGTTTCCCAATTCCTGCACCTGTGTGGTGCCGGCTAATTTTCCAAAACCATTACCAACATATATAGCCGCGGGAACTTTTTGCTGAAAAATATTTCCGTTATATGGAAGTATAGCAGTCACTCCTGTACGAATAGAATCTCCATTGATCAACGTTGTGTGTCCTACCCTTACACCTGCTACATCAGTGATAGCATTTAATTTTCCTGTCGGGAGTACGCCGATGCTAATACCAAGTTCTCTAGCTCTTTTAAATTGTGCGTGCATTTTTTGAAAAAGCAAAAGAAAGAGAAGGCAAAAAGATAACCTGCACATGTACACTGTTTTGTTTCAATGTAACAAAATAAAACCAGTAGAAGTGTTTGACGATTGCAGTTCCTGGTTTTTAATAACGCATGCAAGCCGCTAATGATAAACAACACCGATCTCTTAATTTATCAGAAGTGATTATGACACTAAGCTGTTTTACAACTTAAGTTTTGCCGCAGGCGGAAGAAACGATAAGCTTTGATATAATAGCGCGGG
>DAIQPL010000092.1:0-13360 GCA_036787395.1 Flavisolibacter sp.
AATTCTGGCAAAGAGGAATTCCGGCAGCAGGCCGCTACGTGAAAGAAGCTGCAACCTTTGATGAGAATGGTATACCTACTCACATTCCTGCAGCCAAAGGCACCATGCTGAAGAAGATAGCAGTAGCAGCAGCTTTGTTTGCTATCGGCTATATTATTTCCAAACAACGGAAGAAGACGACCGGGGTTAAAAAATTACTTGCCGGCAAGTTAGGTTCTACTTTGAAGAGCACCGCTATGGGAGCTTTGGGGGCAACGGCGCCAGCTTCCCCGGCTATTCCTTCCATACCATTGATCCCGGCTCTGTAGACATGTAAGTAAACGACAAAGCAATTTTACAATGCAATTGCTTTGTCGTTCCTGCGATCACATTTTATTCCGCCAATTGTCTTTTATAAAGCTGAATGGAATTTTCATAACCTAAATAAATAGCATCGCAGATAAGTGCGTGTCCAATGCTTACTTCATCCAGCCAGGGAATATTTTGCTTGAAATATTTGAGGTTGTGTAAATCAAGGTCGTGTCCTGCATTCAAACCCAGTTCCAGTTCTCTTGCTTTTTTGGCCGCCGCCACATAAGATGTAATGGCCGATTGCCGGTTACCAGTTGAAGCTTGCTTTGCATACTCTTCTGTATAAAGTTCGATCCTGTCGGCGCCCGTTCTAGCCGCACCTTCTACCATTTCAATTACAGGATCAACAAAGATGGATACACGAATGCCAGCTGTTTTAAAAACAGCAATTATTTCCTTAAGGTAGTCGCGGTGCCTGATGGTATCCCACCCATGGTCGGATGTGATCTGCCCTAACTCATCGGGTACAAGGGTAACCTGGTGGGGTTTTGTTTCTAAAACAAGATCAACAAATTTTTGTTCCCTGCAGTTGCCTTCAATATTGAATTCAGTGGTTATAATCTTTTTTATTTCTCGCACGTCGTAGTAGCGTATATGTCGTTCGTCGGGGCGGGGGTGAACGGTAACGCCGTCGGCGCCAAAACGCTGCGCGTCTATGGCTGCCTTTACAACGTCGGGGTTATTTCCGCCACGGCTATTGCGGAGGGTGGCAAACTTGTTGATGTTTACAGATAGTTTTGTAGACATGGGTCAAAATTAATCTTCTTTAAAATGCAGTAGCTATGGATTTCACCGGAACCGCATTGTGGATTATTCTTGTTGTTTGTTTGTTTTGGCTGGTAATATTGATAACCAGTATCAATGGCCTTGTGAAAAGAAAAGATATTTCGTTGCCTATAAAAATTCTCTGGGGCATTGTTATCTCCGTGGCGCCTGTGTTGGGATTGATTATTTATGTGTTGATAGGCCGCAATACTGCCAGGCAGGCTTAATCTTTAATTCCTCCAATTAAATTTCCTATTTATTTGCATTCTGTTCATAATGATTGCTACTCGAAACCCTAAACCTTAAACTTTAATCTTTAAACCTCAAACTATCCTCTTCTCCATCACAACGAACTCCAGTGGTTGCTTAGGAATACCAAACCGGGGATCGTCAGGAAAGGGCTTTCTTTCTCCTGTGTCGTAATAGCCACGCCGTTCATACCATTGGATCAATTCATGACGGACTGTAATTACCGTCATTGTTACAACAGAACAGCCTTTTTCTTTTGCATGCGTTTCACCTGCTCTTAATAATGCTTTCCCGATGCCTTTTGCCTGGATAACCGGCGACACTGTGAGCATACCCAGGTACATTTTTTCTTCCTGCTTTTGCAGGTTTACGCAGCCAGCTAATTCATTCTGATCATTTGTACATAGAAGTATAACTGAATGAGGTTGCTGAATCATCCTGGTTAACGCTTCTTCATCTGTCCTGATACCGTCCAGCAGATCAGCCTCCGTGGTCCATCCTTTCTTAGATGAATCGCCGCGATAAGCACTGTTCACCAATTTTACCAACTGAGGTACATCTGCCTTTGAAGCAATGGAAAAATGTAAAGGATCCTGCATGCAGCAAAAATAATATACAGTAGAAGGTTTTTAGTTCAAGGTTGATGGCTTGTGGTTACCAGTTTTAGCGAAGGCACTGCTGCATGCCCGTGCCTTCTTGTCAAAAAACATTTTTAAAGCTTACTATATGATGCCTGCATTTTCAGCAATGCCTTGATTATGTACAAAAAAGCCTCCAACGTGGAGGCTTTCGTATTTGTTGAGTTAATTTAAG
Organism: Flavisolibacter sp.; assembly: GCA_036787395.1. Classification (GTDB taxonomy): domain Bacteria; phylum Bacteroidota; class Bacteroidia; order Chitinophagales; family Chitinophagaceae; genus Flavisolibacter. Next base: position 2,179 of record DAIQPL010000092.1, read on the forward strand.
CAAGGCTATTCACCAGAACATAAAAGCTAAGTCCCCAAAAAGTAAGAAAGACCAGGATCATAAATAGGGTGAAATTTGAATGAAACTTTTCTACGTTTTCACTTCTTGCTACTACTAATCTTTGCCACACTTGTTTCATAAAAATCGGTTTTGAGTACAATTAACTATTGTCAATAGTGTGCCATACTGTAGGCTTACCGCTAATTTTTTTCTTGTTGCTGATTCTGATAAAACCTGTGGAAGCCCAACCTCACCTTTACCGCATTTATCCAGCATCATGTACAGTTTAGCGGATCAGCGTAACAATTCCTTTTTTGATGTAGAGAGCTCCTTTATAATCTGTGGCTTTTACTTCCCAAACAAAAGCATCGGTACCCTGCTCTTTACCCGCAACTTTTCCGTCCCAACCTTTTCCATTGATGGTTGTACTAAATATTAACTGGCCCCAGCGGTTGTATACCCTGAAGTATTCGATTTTGGAAATACCTGCTGCTATGGGGCGTAGCACGTCATTTTTGCCGTCGTAATTTGGAGTGAAAGCGGTAGGCACAAAAACAACCGGCTGCGTTTCATAAATTTTAATCTTCAATAAGGCAGAGTCCACACAACCTGCTTCATTAAATACAAGAACTTTATAGGTGACACCTTGTGAAGCTTCGTCGAAAACAGCAATGGGATTGCCAACTGTAGTAGATGAGAGGTTAACGGCTGGCGACCACAGGTAGGTATTGCCTCCACTTGCATTCAATTGTAAAGGCTGGTCAACAATCACAGCCGTATCATTTCCAGCGTCCGGATAAATTTTTGCAAGTACGGTTACTATTACCGTATCGGTAGCGGGTTTTGAGCAACCTTTGGTATCTATAGCGGACAAGACATACGCGGTTGTGTTTACGGGCTTAGCTATTGGCGACAAAGTATTGCGGTTGCTAAGTGTCGTTGCAGGCGACCAGGAAAAAGATGTTCCATTGGTGGATCCCTTAAGCTGGCATACCGCATTGAAGCATATCAGCGTGTCAATGCCTGCAGACACCCTGGGATACGGAACTACTTTTACAATTACGTCATCGCTAGCGCTACAATGTCCTATGCTGGCCATTAACCGGTATGTAGTTGTAGTTAAAGGATGCGCAACTGCCTTAAGTGATCCAGCATTATTTATGGTGGCTCCCGGTGTCCATTGAAATTTTAAACCGTTGGTGGTGGCATAAAGTTGTGCGCCATCATTTTCACAAATGGAAGTATCAGCCATTCCAACAAGGCTTACAAAATCTACAACCCTAACCTGGAGCGAATCTTTGTTTTTGCATCCATTGTCGTCTAACTCTACCACGTATTTTGAATTGACCGTTGGATATACTAAAGGATTTGCAGTGCCGGCATTGATTATTTGAGCCGCGGGTGTCCAGCTAATGTTGCCATTGCCGCTAGCGCCTAATTGAAGCGTATCACCATTACAGATCAATGTATCTCTGAATGCAACGCTAAGTGGTGGTTTATCAATGATGCTGATTGCCTTATTAACGGTATCGATGCATCCTTTTGTAGTACTGATAATCAGAAATGAGTTATTTGTACCGCTTTGCTTATACGTATATACAGGGCCTTTTGAATGGGATGTATCTGCTAGTGTTGATTCGTCACCAAATTCCCAATACCATGAATCGATAGACCCATAAACTGTGTGTGACGTATCAAAAAAAGAAGTTGGTTTATTCATACAAACTCCTGAAAAACGAAATCCTGTTACCAGTCCTGGATATACCCTTACCAACGAAGTTGCAGAATCGGAACAAGCCTGTGCCTGGTTGATATATAATCTCACTTTGTATAAACCAGTATCGGAAAAATTATGGCTAATAGTAGAATTTGTAGAAGAAGAAATGATGGCTCCTGAATTATTAACGAGTTGCCAGTTGTAAGATTTTATCAAAGGACTATTAGATAAATTGGCAATCGTTATGGCACTGGTGTTCCCGCAAAGCATATATTCCGGAAGCAAACTGGCAGCAGCAATAGAACATTCGGTAATGTTGATCTGTACGTCTTTTCGCTGGATTGCAATTACTACTCCATTTCGTATTTCCTGTACACAAACGGTAACAACATATACACCAGAAGCTGGTGCAAGACCGGTGATCAGCCCAGTAGTTGAATTAACCTGCACATTATTTCCCAACGGACTTGAACCATTAAAACCCTGCCCGTACGGAACGGAAGGATAGGGTGGTTGCGAAGGAGGAGAGTTAGTAGCTGAGGTGCCGCTAACATAAGCCTGGCAAAAAGAATATCGAAGCTGGTCACCATCTGCATCGCTGGCCCCAAAGCTGTAGGCAAAAGAGTTGTTTGCACAAACCACAACCAGGTCGCTTCCTGTAAAATGTGCACTGTTGTTTTCAGCCAAGGTAGCCCCTTGTCCAATGCCTGGAATTTCAGCAGTGTACGTTGCGCCTACCTGTGAATAGCCGCGGCTAAGATTGTTGATGCCTGCAATCCTGAAATTCACCTGGCTTGCCAACAGGTAACCATTTGCATTTTCCGGCACCGAAACAGTGAATTCGTAATAGCCTACGTCATAACAAACCGTTGGTGGATTGGTAATGCATGGGTTGTTGTTGGAAAGGCTGATAGTTTCCTGTCTTGATAAAGGAACAGCCATGTCTTTTATACGTGTGTTGGTTGTCCTGTCAAAAACAGTAACAATTGTTGGATTGTTAAACCGCCTGCCACTATTACAACGCATAAAGAGTTTAAGTGTGACACCGTATTGGTAGTCACTACCACTTCTGCCCAAATACGTATAATACATCTCGCCGCCGGTAATATGATCGGCTCTGGCAATAAGTTGAAAAACGAAAAAGCAAATGGAAAATACAATAAACCTTTTCATCGGGATTTAGTTGACGGTCGTTCCGGCTATTGTATTTTAAAAAGGTGGGCGAGAGTTCTATCAATATACGGTTTATTGTGCAGAAGGTTGTAATTGCAAACGCATTATTGAGATATTTTTTTTGCTAATCTAAGGCCGCAGGCGGATCATATTTTCCAAACATTTTTATGTCCATGAAACTAAATTTGTTACATGTATTCAAAGCAAGAGGCTTCCCGGCTAAAGCAGCAGTTCTGGACCACCTTTGGTCAGTATATGACGCCGGTTCTATCGGCAGAAGCAGAAAAAATTAATTGGATTAATTATAAAACAGGGGAGAAAGATATTTATTTTAAAATGCAGGCGGATACGAGTCAGGCCTACATTGCCATTGAACTCACCCAAAAAGATACCGGCATTCAGAACCTGTATTTTGAACACCTTGGCCAACTAAGGTCGATCATGGAAAATGCTTTGCAAGAGAAATGGACCTGGCAACCACCTACACAGGATGAAATGGGAAAATCCGTTGCAAAAATCTATACCGAAAAAAACAGCGTTAGCATTTTCAAAAAAGAAGACTGGCCTGAACTTATTTCATTCTTTAAGCCACGCATAATAGCCCTGGATCGATTCTGGAGTTCTGCAAAATATAGTTTTGAGAGCTTACGGTAAAACTAAAAGATACCATTAGTTCCATTTTTTGCGATGCCTGTCCCATGTGGTAAATCCAACCTTAAACTGCACAGGGTTTTTATATTGATTAGCTCCAGAGGTAACCACGTAAATACCGAATTTAAACTTAGTCAGTGGATTGAAAGGCCATCTAAAAACGCGTTCTATTCCTGCAAACAACTCGCCGTATCGAAGATCAAGTTCGGGAGCAATTAAAAAGCCTCCGCCAACAACTTCCCGCAGTTGTAATTTTTTCAGTAATGGGATTTTATTAATCAGGGCGCCATTGAATTCATGCACCATGTGTGAACTATAAAAGCGTTTGAATAATGGAAAGGTGGAATCAAGTGCCTGGAAGGCTTCATCCGGGTTCATAAAAAGAAAAGGATCACCCTGGCGTTGATAGGAGTAATCAAGGAGCTTTAGCGCCTTTTCATTAAAGAAGCTTCCACTTTTCACGGTATACCTCGTAATGCCCAGCAGCCCGAGGCTTATTTTTTGTTCAAATCCAAATTCCAGGTAATCAAAATCTGCCTCGCTATTGAACGGCCCTGGAATCCCTTTATAAAAACTGGCATAGAACGTAGGCCATTTAGATCCTAAGATGATCTTTTCTTTTGGTTCCCGAACGTAACGTTGCCTTGGCGTATACTTGATAGCCCCTTTTACATAAACAGCGTTATAAGGATCAAAAAAGACAGCATGGTTGTCATCTATAACATCTTCTAATAATTCATCGAACTTCTCATTCGTTTTATAGGCGTTTACAGAACGGCGCAGTGCAAGGTCTGCTTCGGTATATACTAATAATCCATTGGCTACTTCAAGCTCATGTGCAACGGCTAAATAATTATTGAGGAAGTAACTGCTTCTTTTGATCTGGTTAATCCAGGCGTCTCCTTCAAAAATATGATCAAAGTTCCGGTTGAGGCGTATATGCACAGAGCCGCGATTAAACGGGTTGTACATCCGTTTGAAATCTATAGTACCATTTACATCTTTATTTCTAAAGCCATAACTTATCTCTGAATATAAAGAGAGATCTTTTCTTGAAGCGTACCGTTTAAAATAGTCAACGGAAAGACGCAGGCGTCCGCCACCAAACTGTAAAGGCTCATACAGCGAAATTAAAGGCGGGATAACCCAGATTCTTTCTTTTTTGCGGTGAACGATTACGTGCCCAAACAAAACCATTTTTTTCCAGTCAAGCCTGTTATTGGCTATTTCAATTGAATCCAGATACGCTTCTGTGTGTGTAACACGGAAAATACTGTCCTGCAGCCTGATGAAACGCAATTCTTTTTCAGTAAGCGGTTCAGTTCGTACGGTTTCCCAAAAACTACTGTCTTTTTCATAAGCTTCCTCGGCGGTGGCGCTTACTTCTACGCCAAAATGTCTTTTTGGAAATTGCTTATTCAACTCATAATCGGTGTAACTAATTAAAGTTTGCCCGGAAAGCCTGCTTTGCTTCGACTTTGAATAATAGTTAAACTGCTGACGGGTTAACATCCATGCAGTATTTTGCACAAAAGCATAATTCTGTTCTACCTCAAAAAAATCATACTCAGGAAGATGGTAATGGGGAAAGCTAAAACGGGTGTGCAGGATAGCCCACGTACTATCCTGGATCGTGATTTCTCCTTCAACGGTAGCATTACTGATTTGCCGGGGCTTAACCGAAATAATATAAACTCTCTTACCCTCCCTCTTTTCAATTTTCAGCATTTTGTATTTATAGGCCAGCAACCCACTATAGCTTACCGGAGATAAAAAAGGAGTGATAGAAATAGATGGTACCTTAACAAGGTTGTTGTAAAAACTAAAATCTCCGCTGGTAGCAGAGAGATAAAATAGATTATCGGCTTCCCCCGCCTTTTTCACGCCCAGCCTTTTTTCTTTAATGGTTTGTTCCGATTCGTAATCCAGTTGAATAGAGACTTCTGCCATAGCCATTCCTGTTAAGTCAGCGTTTCCGTTTTGAAATAAAGTGGAATCAATCTTATTTCTTTCTTTTTTGCTGGTTACGGAATCCTGCTGGATAGCTTTTATGTACATACGCGTGGAATACGTGCCGGCTGCGCCTACGAGCCCGTCTTTATTCCTGATGGTATTTTTTATGATCTCTTCTGAACGGTCTTTTATTTTTACTTTGATGACAATATCTTCCATTTGGTCATCTTCTTCGAGGATAACATTTTGAACGTAGTCTTGTGTAACTGTGAGCTTGAGAATTTGTTGTTTATAACCAACCATGCTTATCATGATGTTATATGTCCCTTCTTTAAGCCTCATCGCATAGGTGCCGTCTTCTTTAGTGATAGCTCCTTCCTGTGATTGTCCGAGTTGAATACTTACAAAAGCGAGGGGTTCCAGTCTGTTGTTGGTCACTTTGCCGGAAACTCTGAATGTTGGCTGCGTAAAAGCAGCCATACTAATCAAAAGGGCTAAGATATTGAACAAAAGATTTTTCAGCATATACTGGTACTGCTTCAAATATCGATAATATGACTCTCGTTTCTAATCGACTGCTGCTTTTTCAGTATGATTTAACAATAAGGGTTAAACTACAATAAATCAACCAATAATAAAATAAGAAGAGCAATTTGTGGAAGCAAAACAGTGTACGCAAAAAGATAGATTCTAACGGTGTGTTCCCGTTTTTTGGCGAATTTAACAATGCCATTCCAGATGTAATCTCTTAAGCACCTATTTTTAAACCAATAAATAATTATGAAATACATTCTTACCCTTTTACTGGCAACTCCTCTGTTTGGTGCTGCACAGAATTGTAAATTGAAAAAGGAAACTGATCAATTCAGCCAGCAACCCAAGCTTTCTACCGGGTTCATGAGCATGTTAGCAAAAGGTACCCGTATTTCATTAAATATGGTAGCTGATAATAAGGAAGTAAAGCTTTTATTTTCCTTGGGAGATGGTACTTGCTTTGATGACCAGTCAACAGCCATTTTTTCTTTTGATAGTTCAAGAACAAAGAGCACCCAAAGAAATTCCAGCGCTATGAATTGTGACGGAATTTTCACCATTATTTTCAGGAACGCCGCAACCACACCTTCTGCCTTGCAAAAGATGACGCTTCAAAAGATCAGCTCAATTATTCTGACAGATAATACGAAGAAAAAAATCGAAATCTCTTTAAAAGAGGATGAAAAAAAGCTGATACTGGAAAAAGCAACCTGCCTTGTTAATGAAGCCAAAGCCTTGATTAAATAGGTGATTGCAACATGTGCAACGGTTAATTCAAATTCATTCAAGGTAAGTTTTATTGTTAACCAACGTACTGAGGTTTATCAATAAACGCATACGGTGTACAGATTTCGTTCATTGTATTTTAAAAGAAATTAAATACCCTCCAGCCTATAAAAAGTTTTCACCATTCACCATTGACTATTGACCATTACTCCTTATCCACCTTTCAAAAAATTCATAAGTTCTCAGCATTTGATCAATACGTTGACGGTTATCACCGCTTCGTGTTAATTCGTGTGTTCCATTCTGGTGACGTACATACTCTACTGGCCTTCCTAAAACTTTCAGGCTCCGGTATAACATTTCGCTTTGTACAAAACCTGTTCGCCGGTCATTATCGCCATGAAAAATGATATAAGGAGTTCTGATGTTTTGTACATAGTTGATAGGAGATTCCCTGTCGAGGACCTGCTTTACCTGAGGCTCCCAGGGATAGCCGCCAAAATAATTGGGTACTAATCGCCATGCATTTCCTTCGCCAAAAAAAGTAGCCAGGTCATACACGCCACGTTGCGAGCAGGCTGCCTTAAAACGATTGTCGTGTGCAATGATCCATGCCACCAGGTAACCCGCGTAAGAACCCCCTGTAATAAGTAGTTTGGAAGTGTCAGCCCAACCTTCGGCTACCGTTTTATCCAATGCGGTCAATACATCGCTTGTTGGTCCGGTACCCCAGTCTTTTACATTTCCTTTCAGAAACTCAGGTCCATAACCACCTGAACCCCTTGGATTACTATAAACAACACCATAGCCTTTACTGCAAAAAAACTGAAACTCGTGCCACATGGTCGCCTCGCCCGGACCCCACATAGAAGATGGACCGCCGTGTATGTTAAGAAGCAAAGGATATTTTTTTCCAGCTTCATAGTTTGCTGGTTTCATCACCCAATATTCTACGGTCATTCCTTTTTCATTTGTGAATGTGTGTTTTTCGGGGAAGGATAGTTTTCTGTTTTTCACCCAGTCATTGAAAAAGCTGACTTGCTTTGCATTTTTCATATTGCCTTGCGCAACGAAAAGTTCAGAGGGGTCAGCTACTGCTGTATTAGCGAAAACAATTCTGTTTTGAGCTATGTCAAAACTGGTAATGCCACTATCATAATCTGATAGCCTTTCTACTTTTTTACTAATGACGTCCGCCCGGTAAACAGGCACGCCTCCATTGCTTTGCGCAGAAAAGTAAAGGTGTTTCTCGTCATTGCTCCAAACAATGTTGCCAGCAGCCCTGTCAAAAAAAATGTTGTTGATGTCTTTCGAATTTCCGTTCAGTGGAATAAAAGCCAATGTCGGCACATTCACAAAAGAAGTAGAACCGTATAAAAAAGAAATCCATTTACCGGAAGGAGACACTTTTGGATTGGTATAGGTTAAAGCCTTTTGTCCCAACAGTAATCTAAAATTAGTACCAGACGTGTCTCCTATAAAAATCCTGCTTTCCTGCATTCTGTCGGGATGTTGCAGCGAATCTAAAAAGGCAGAGAAAACAACTTCTTTTCCGTCCGGGGTAAAATCAATGGACGTGTAACGAAAAAATCCATGTGTGATTTCCCTTGGTTTGTCATCCGGCTGAACGGTTACAATAAAAAAATGATTAAAATCCATGTCGGTTGAAATACTTGCTTCATCCTGGAAGTTTAGTTTATTGATGACCCTTGCCTTATTGTCTGCTACATTGTTTTCTAAATAAGCTCTAACCTCTTCTATGTTTCCATCCGGATCTGTTTTGATTTTTCCTGAACTTAAAAATTCATTTTTTTCGAAACCTGGTTTCTCAAACGACCAACCCGGTAGTGTTTTGGACGGATTTAATAAGGAATCCTTCAAAAGCTCTTTAAAAGGAATAGCTGCTGAGAACAAAATCTTTTTTCCGTCGGGTGACCATTTGGGGTTGGAGGCTCCATAAGTAAATTTTGTTAACTGCCAGGGTTCACCACCCTTCATAGATAAAATGAATATTTGCGGCTTGCCATCTATTGTACGCACAAAAGCCAGTTGATTTCCATCGGGGCTCCATACAGGTTGAGTGGCCCTGTCTTTTGAATAGGTTAGCTGAACCGGTACAGAAGAACCATCTGTGATTACGGTATATAACTGCGTCACATATTTATAGTCCAGTTTAGTATTTTCTAAGGGTTCAATACTGGTTACTGTAAAAGCGGCTTTGTTTCCATCTTTGGTCAAATTAATATTTCCAACCGTTTTAATTTTAAGAAGATCCGTTACATTAACCGGATCAGTTCCATTCTGAGCAGTTAGAGTCAAACAAAACATAAGGCAGGAAAAAAAGCAGAAAAATTTTTTCATGAATGGTGTTGATTTTTTACGCTACAAAATACTGCATTTGTAAAAAAAAATAACAGTGACTTCATAATCGGGCGTAGATCTTGCGACATCTCCTGCTAAAGTCAATTATGAAAACAACGGGAAATACGGTTGTTATTACAGGCGGCACATCAGGTATCGGACGGGCTTTTGCAGAAGAATTTGCGAGATTAGGGAACGTAGTAATTATTTGCGGAAGAAGAGAGGAAAGATTGCAACAACTAAAAGAGAAAAATCTTTCTATTGTTACCAGAATTTGTGACGTGGCAGATGCAGGGCAGCGAGATGATTTTTATAAGTGGGTAACACAGAATCATCCCCATGTCAATATGCTCATAAACAATGCAGGGTTACAACTAGTTACCGATATGACGCATGCAGTTGATCTGTCAAGGGTTCACCTGGAAGTGGAAACTAACTTCATTGCACCGCTCCATTTAAGCTCTTTGTTTGCTCAACACTTAAGTCAGCAAAAAGAGGCAGCCATTATCAATATTTCTTCAGGTCTAGCTTTTGTACCATTGGCGTTTATGCCAGTGTATTGCGCTACCAAAGCCGCTATACATTCGCTTAGTTTGTCGTTACGATATCAATTGCGAAAAACTGCAATAAAAGTTTTTGAGATTGCACCACCTGCTGTAGATACAGAATCAGGAAGCGACAGGAGAGAAGATAAAACACAAACTCACGGCGGCATGCCGGTGTCAGAATTTATGGCAGCAGCAATGGAAGCCATTGCTAATGATGTATTGGAAGCAGCGGTAGGCATGGCAAAAAATTCAAGAGAACAAAGAGAAGCCTTATTTGAACCAATGAACAGCAGGTTCAATTAAGCGCCCGGGTCCACTACATCCCATGGCGTTACTTTTTGTGCTCCCGGAACGGTATCACTTTCGTCATCTGCTTTTTTATCAGCTACTCTATCTTCGGATTCCCTTACCGCTTCTTCGGTTGGAGCGTCAAGGGGAGGGGTCATTCCAACCCTTACATTACGGATGTCGGCATCTGTAATGATATCATCTTCATTTTCCAGGTGACGGCGTACCACTTTTTGGGTATCGCTTTCAAAGCGCTCCCCGTTTTGTTCATTATTTGTGTCCTCCTGCGGCTCAGTCTTTAAACGATTATCAGGCATACTTATGTTTTTAGTCTAATAATACTAGTATTGAAAAAGCTGTGCCATAAATGATGAGGTTAGCAAAATAGCTTGACATTTTATTATAAAACAGCTAATAAACAGCAGTACCTGAGTATTGGATCTGCATTTGTTCCTCTTTGTGTTACAGCAATTGAATCGAAGAATGAGGTAAGCTAGGATGCCAACCTTTTTTATAGTCCAATAAAAAATCTTTTGTAATAGTTTGTTTGGAAAACGATGAGCTTTTATTTGTATAACTAAAAAATTCTTTTGGAAATAAATGAATAAACAATTGAGTTTCAAATCAATTGTTGGGCTATGATTGGCAAGGAAGTTGGAATAAGCCAAGTTTATAAATAACAAAAAGGAGGACGATTATGGCAACAAATTTTAACACGGAGCACAAAGAGGGGAAGATAGCAAGGGCTATTGAAGAGCAGACCGCGAAACTTCCGTCAGACGCTTTTTTATGGACAGCAGTAGGATCTATGGCTGTTTCATTAACACTGCAATTATTAGGTCAGAAAAAAGTAAGCATGTTTATTGGACAATGGGCGCCTTCAATTTTAATTCTCGGCCTTTATAACAAACTAGTGAAGCTGGAAGGTCATGATTAAAACAATTGAATAAATAAGGCAGCTTTATCAGGCTGCCTTCTTAGCTATCCGGGAATACGGGTAAAGAGATTATCTTACTTTCTCTACTATCCCGTTATAGGAAATTGCGTCCCTATTGTTACTTATCACCCGCAGACTGGCATATCCACCTGTAGAAATGCTCAGGAATAATTCTCTTACGTCCTTTGTATCTTTTGGGAGAATGGTAACATCCCACCCCTTCTTTTTCTTTTTAACACTGTAGTTAAAGTCGGTAGAAGTGAATTGTATGCCGCCTTCGTTTGGGTTCATAGG
>DAIQPL010000093.1:0-13356 GCA_036787395.1 Flavisolibacter sp.
TTACTTCTGACAAATAGGTCAAAAAATAGGGATGGCTTTTCAATTCTTTATAGGTGTCAAAACTGATATTAGCCAGCTCCTCAACCGCTTTTTGTTGCTGTAGATTTAGATTTTTTTCATCGGCAGAGAACAGGTCATTGGTGATACCTGCATTCAGTAATTGTTCAATATTATATTGTGCTGATTCAATGGTACCAAAACTTGAGCTGACCGTTTGTCCTTGTATAGTCAGTTGTATTTCCTTGGTAGAAATGTTTTTTCCCATGGAAGCATAAAACTTGTGCGTCTTTCCGCCGCCCCGGGCCGGAGGACCACCTCTGCCATCAAAAAAAACTACATCAACACCATATTCTTTTGATATAGCTGTTAGTTCTTCCTTCGCTTTGTAAATACTCCAATTGGCCATAAGATAACCGCCATCCTTCGTTCCATCCGAAAATCCAACCATTATGGTTTGCATTTTATTGCGCCTTGCCAGGTGTTGCGAATAAGTTTCATTTTGATACAACGCTTTCATTACACCTGGCGCATTCTTTAAATCTTCAATCGTTTCAAATAGGGGTACAATATCAACTTTGATCTCTTCTTTTTTCCATCCATTTACTAAAAACAAAGCATACACTTCCAGTACGTTTAAGGCACTTCCACACTGGCTGATAATGTAGCGGTTACATCCTTGTGGTCCGTTGGATTGTTGAATGCTTTTGATCGTATCGATGGATTGCAAAGTGTCTTTTACCAATGTATCATAGAGATCGGCGTTTGCTTTCACGGATATATTTGTTAACGCCGTAATTTTTTCACCTTCTTCTAACTCTGCATAGTTAGGGGGCAAAAGATTTTCTTTTTCAGCAATAGATTCAAAAACGGTGTTGTGAACCGAGCTTTCCTGTCTAATGTCAAGGGAGGCAAAATGTAAACCGAACACTTCCACCTTATTGATAAAATGATCCAGCAGGTGAAGGAATAATCCGTTATGCTGATGGATGATAATTTCTCTTATTCCAAATAAAGCTTCTAATATTTCTTCTCTTGTAAGATCAGTTCGTGAATCTGGAATAAAAATATTGCTATACAATTTTACTTCTAACTCCTGTAGTATTGTATCAACGCCCTTAAAAGTAAGCCGGCGTTTTAATCGCCTTACATCCAAATAGTAACATTTGATAATACTGGAACGCAAGGACTCAGCGACTTTTAGGGTAATATCAGAAGTTACATTAGGATTTCCATCCCGGTCGCCTCCGGGCCAAAAGCCCATTTTAATAACAGGATTTTTTACGAGGTCTACATCAGGAAAATGCCCTTTCAAATAGGAAACTGTTTTACCAACAGCACTATAAAAAACATTTTCCAGATACCATATCAAGCTGATGGCTTCGTCATATGGCGTAGGCTTTTGCTGCTGATATAATGGCGTTTTGCCCAGCTGCTGCAAAAACATGTTGATCTGCCCTGCATTGTTGTCTTTCAACGCTTTTGATAAATCATTGATGATACCCAATACCGAACCCGGGTAAAATTGTGTAGGATGGGCCGTCAAAACCATAGTTACAGAAAAATCTTTCAGCTTTTCAACCAGTTCCTGTTCTTTATTTTCCTGCAAAACCTTTGTTTCCACCTGTTTTAAACTTCCAATACCCACAACATCATTCACTTCCCTGAAAGCTGCGTCTTCAGAAGCATCAAACAATACTACCTGTCGTTCCACGTATTGAACAAAACGAAATAAAAGATCCGTTTTTTCACGTTCGCTTTTTACAGAAGTAAATCTTTTGAAAAATTCTTCAACTATCTGTGAGGGACTTTGCTTTTTCTTAAACTCTTCCTCACAATGGTTCAGGAACAAGGACAATAAAATACCCGTTTTTTCAATTCTATGAAAAGGTAAAGACGTAAAAAGACTGTTGTATAACTGAAACTTTATGCCAACATGATTTTTGAAATTGTCTAACGTGCGGGCTGAAAGATGGTCCATCAGATAAATTTAAACAAAACTATTTGCAAGCAATCGTTCAAAACATTGATCGCACAAAAAGTATCATCAATAGCCTGGAAGTTTATCAAATCAATGTTGACTTCCGTAATTCGATATTGGAGAGATTAATATTGGAATGGATCTTTTCTGTTACAAAATCACAAATAAGATCACCTATAGTGGAAGTAAAGTAATAATTAACCGAATCAATATCTTTTGTTACAAACCTGGAGTGTAGCGTCCAGTCTACAGCCGACCGAACAAGGCCTGCTTCTTCATGCATCTTAAAATGATCGAGCATCATTGCAGCCGACAAAATAGAACCAATAGGATTTGCAATATCTTTTCCTGCGGCCTGAGGATAAGACCCATGAATAGGTTCAAATAAAGCCGTAGTGGCGCCAACGGATGCAGAAGGTAATAAACCCAGAGAGCCGCTAATCACACTGGCTTCATCGCTTATAATATCTCCAAACATGTTTTCCGTAAGAATTACGTCAAATTGTTTTGGATTTAATATAATCTGCATGGCAGCATTATCAACAAATAAATAATCAACTTTTACACCCGGATAATTTGCTGCAATTTCCTGTACTACTTTTCTCCAAAGCCTGGAAGTTTCCAGGACGTTAGCTTTGTCAACAAGGGTTAATTTATTTTTTCTTTGCTGTGCAGATTGAAATGCAAGATGCGTAATACGACTTATCTCCTCTTTATTGTAAATGCAAAGATCAGATGCTTCTGTATAATCAGCATTTACTTCTTTTTTACCAAAGTAGATACCACCAGTAAGCTCACGGTAAATAATAAAATCAACACCCTCTAACTGCTGGCTCTTTAATGGTGATAAGTGATGTAAAGACGCATACGTACTAATGGGACGGATATTAGCAAAAAGCTGCAATTCCTTTCTCAGCTTCAGTAAACCTTGCTCGGGACGAACTTTGGCAGTTGGATCATTGTCATATTTTGGATGGCCAATTGCACCAAATAAAACAGCATCACTATCCTGGCACATTTGGAGGGTTTCATCCGGTAAAGGGTTTCCTGTTTTATCTATTGCAACAGCTCCCATCAAACCATAACTATAAGAAAACTGGTGACCGAATTGGGCGGCTATACTGTTCAATACCTTAATCGATTGTTGTGTTACTTCCGGACCAATTCCATCACCTAATATTACTGCTATCTTCTTTTGCATAACTAACAGTTAACTTGTTCTTGTTCGTAATTTTCTATTTCTCTTTTAATGCTCAACAAATAATCAATGTCATCGTATCCATTTAGCAAGCAGGTCTTTTTGTAATTGTTGATATAAAATATTTCTCTTTCACCGGTGGCATCAATAATGATTGCCTGCTCTTCCAGGTTCACAGTAAGTGTTGATTCAGGACCTTGACTAAATATCTTCTGAACAAATTCTTCGCTCACCTGCACCGGCAACACACCATTATTCAAAGCATTGTTCTTAAAAATGTCGGCAAAGAAACTGCTCACTACTACTTTAAAACCATAGTCCAAAATGGACCAGGCCGCATGTTCCCTGGATGAACCGCAACCAAAATTCTTTCCTGCTACCAAAATTTCTCCACTGTATTCCGGTTTATTTAAAATGAAATCAGGTTTAGGGTTTGTTTCATCATCCATTTCATAACGCCAGTCACGAAAAAGATTCTTTCCAAAGCCTGTTTTAGTTGTTGCTTTTAGAAAGCGGGCCGGGATGATCTGGTCCGTATCAATATTTTCCATTGGGAATGGAACAAACGTGCTATGTATGACTTTTAAAGGCTCCATTTTATTAGCTTAAGAATTCACGTACATCGGTAACTACTCCCGTAATGGCTGCTGCTGCTGCAGTTAACGGGCTGGCCAAAAGTGTTCTGGCGCCAGCGCCCTGCCTGCCTTCAAAGTTTCTGTTACTTGTAGAAATGCAATATTCGCCTGCAGGAATCTTGTCCTCGTTCATACCTAAACAGGCACTGCAACCCGCCTGCCGAATTTCAAAACCTGCTTCTTCAAAAATTTGGTTCAAGCCTTCAGCTTTTGCCTGTGCAGCTACTTGTTGTGACCCCGGAACAATCATCACTTTAACATGCTCATTTTTCCTGCGGCCTTTAACAACACTGGCTACGAGGCGAAGGTCCTCTATACGCGAATTAGTACAACTTCCTATAAATACATTTTGAACCGGCATTCCCTTCAAAGGTTTTCCTGCCTGCAAACCCATATAATCAAGTGACTTTACAATATTCCTTCTCTCTCCCTCTTCTGGTATGCTTTCAAGAGTCGGAATGAGTCCATTAATGGCAATGCCCAAACCAGGGTTGGTACCGTAGGTAATCATGGGTTCTATATCAACGGCATCGATAACAATTTCTTTATCAAATGCAGCATCGTTATCTGTAAATAATTCCTTCCATTTTTTTAATTTCTTATTCCAGTCTTCGCCAACCGGCGCAAAACGTCTGCCTTTTATGTATTCAAATGTTGTTTCGTCCGGCGCAATCATACCGCCCCTTGCACCCATTTCAATACTCATGTTGCAAATGGTCATACGGGACTCCATAGAAAGAGCACGGATAGCCGAACCGGCAAACTCCACGAAATAACCTGTAGCTCCACTGGCCGATATTTTAGAAATGATATAAAGTATAATGTCTTTTGATACAACACCTTTATTTAAAACGCCATCAATATTGATACGCATTAATTTAGGTTTGTTTTGCAACAAACATTGCGAGGCGAAAACCATTTCCACTTCACTGGTTCCAATACCAAATGCAATAGAACCAAAAGCGCCATGGGTAGAAGTATGGCTGTCGCCACAAACGATCGTCATACCTGGTTGTGTAATCCCTAGTTCTGGTCCAATGACGTGAACAATGCCCTGGAAGGGATGTCCAAGACCGTATAATTCGATTCCATATTTTTTGCAGTTTTCAATAAGCTGGTCAACCTGCAACCGTGACAACTGGTCCCTTATAGGCAAATGCTGATTTTGTGTAGGAACGTTGTGATCGGCAGTTGCCACTACTTGATCTGGTCTGAAAACTTTTAGCCCTCTTTTCTCTAAGCCTGCAAATGCTTGCGGACTGGTAACTTCGTGAATAAAATGTTTGTCAATATAAATTACATCTGGACCATCTTTGATAGAACTGACAATATGATTGTCCCATATTTTTTCAAATAATGTTTTACCCATAATTATGCTACACTTTGTTCTGCTGGTTGGTATTGTTGCGCCAACTTCAACAGGTCTTCTTCCTTAATTTCTTTTTTTGAATCTGCCAGCTTTAAAAATTCCTCGTACAATACATCAATATCATTTCGGGTGTATTGATAACCCATTTTTTGAAAGCGATGCGCCAAAGCGCTACGACCACTTCTGGCCGTCAAAACAATTTTACTTTCCTCTGCTCCTACTTCTTCCGGGTTAATGATTTCGTATGTCTGTGCGTCCTTTAAAAATCCATCCTGGTGAATGCCAGATGAATGAGAGAACGCATTAGCACCTACAATAGCCTTATTAGGTTGAACAGGCATGCGCATTATGTCGGATACCTTCCTGCTTAACGGATTTAAACTTTTGGTTTTAATATCGGTATAAAGACCCAAATCTTTATGTTGCTTCAGGATCATCACAACCTCTTCCAATGAAGTGTTTCCCGCTCTTTCACCTAAACCATTTATGGTACACTCAATCTGGCGGGCGCCACTGATTACGCCCGAAATTGAATTGGCAGTTGCTAAGCCAAGATCATTATGGCAATGGCAGGAAATAACAGCTTTGTCAATATTGGACACATTGTTCTTTAAAAACGCAATCTTGTCTCCATATTGTTGAGGCAAACAGTATCCTGTAGTATCAGGAATATTTACGGTAGTAGCCCCAGCTGCAATCACAGCTTCCACTACTCTTGCTAAATAGTCGTTGTCGGTTCTTCCGGCATCCTCGGCATAAAACTCCACGTCGTCTGTAAAGTTTCGTGCCCATTTAACGCACTGAATCGCTCTGGCGAGAATATCTTCCCGTGTAGATTTGAACTTGCCTTTTATATGATAGTCGGAAGTACCAATACCTGTATGGATCCTTGGACGACGTGCATATTTTAACGCCTGTGCTGCTACTTCAATATCCTTTTGTACCGCACGACTTAATCCGCAGACAGTAGCCTCTTTAATGATTTTTGCAATCTGGTTAACAGATTCATAATCACCGGGACTGGAAATAGGAAACCCTGCTTCAATAATGTCTACGCCAAGGCTTTCCAGTTCAAGCGCCAAACCCACTTTTTCAGCGGTATTAAGCTTACAACCTGGTACCTGTTCGCCGTCGCGCAAGGTAGTATCGAATATGAAAATTTTTTGTGAAGGCATACAAAAACGTTGTATGTATTTTTGAATAAGGGAAACTTACACTATTACAATTCGAATATAGAGGTATAGTATCTTTACAGACTATCATCTTTTCCCGGATTTCCGGGTTCAACACAGTTGATTTATTTTAGCAAATGCTTTACCAGTAAGGGTTTCCATAAATTTGTGATACGATGCCTAATCAACAAAATGATGCCTTGTTTACCCTCATCCAATCCCTTACAAAAACAGAAAAACGCTATTTTTCATTATATATAGCGCAGCAGCATAGCGACAATATATCAAAGTACATGAAACTTTTTTCGGTGATGGACAGAATGAGCACCTATAATGAACAGCAAATCCTGAAAAAAGAACCTTCCATAAAACCCTCTCAATTATCTAATTTAAAGGCCCATTTGTACAAGGAATTGCTTACTGCCCTGAGATTGTGTCATAGTGCCAAACATGGCGATATCCAGATCAGGGAGCAAATAGATTTTGCTAAAATTTTATACAATCGCGGGTTAATTACACAAAGTCTTAAGATACTGGAAAAGGCGAAACAGTCTGCCATAACCAATAGTCATTTTATTTTAACACTGGAGATTCTCCAGTTTGAGAAAAACATTGAGTCCCGGCACATTACCAGGAGTATAAAGGGCCGGGCAGAACAATTGGAACAAGAAACGGTGTATATCATTAACCAGGTAGATGAAGTGGCTCAACTTTCTTCGATAGCATTAAGAATGTATGGAGTGTATCTTGAAAAAGGCCATATACAGAACGAAAAGGAAAGTAAGGTCCTTGAAAAATTTTTTAAAGACAAACTCGAGGGCATTAAATATGACCAGGTGAGTTTTTTTGGGAAGGCTTACCTACACCAGGCCTATTGCTGGTATTACTATATACAATTAGACTTTCCCTCCTATTTTGCGCATTCGCAAAAATGGGTAAATCTTTTTCTACAACATCCAAAAGTGAAAGAAGAAGATCCCCTACTCTATGTAAAGGCACTCCACAACCTGGTAAATTCTTTATTTATTATTGGAAAACATGACCGCCTAAAGACAGAAATTCAACGGTTACAGGAGGTTTACGAGGAAGCAGCGCAGAATCAGAACCTGGAAATACAAACGTTTATTTATCTCTATACGGCTCGCATTAATTATCACTTCCTAACCGGAACTTTCACAAAAGGCCTAAAACTGATTCCTGAAATCGAAAAAGGACTGAAAGAATACAGCCGTTATATAGATACACATCGCATCATGATTTTTCATTTCAAAATAGCCTGCCTTTTCTTTGGTGCCGGCGACAATGAAAATTGCATTGTGTACCTGAATAAGATCATCAATCTTAAAGTAGGGCACTTGCGGAGCGACCTGCAATGCTTTGCCCGGTTATTACATTTGATTGCACATTATGAGTTGGGCAATACGGAAATACTCGAACATCTTATTAAATCTGTTTACCGGTTTTTATCAAAAATGGACAGTTTGGATGAAGTGCAATTACAAATACTTCGTTTCTTAAGACGGTCTCTAACCTCAAGACCAAAAGATACTATACAAAGTTTTGTTGAATTAAAGGAAAAGCTGGAAAACATCTCTCAAAACAGATATGCTAAGCGTTCTTATCAATACCTTGACATTGTATCATGGCTGGAAAGTAAGGTCAGGAGAAAACCGGTAGAATATATTGTTCAACAAAAATTTAATCATCAGCTGTCTGAAAAAACATAGCGGGTGATCACCTCTCATGTTGAGCTTCCACAAATAACAAGTGCTGTAAGCTATCGCTCCTTATCTTCACGCACTTTTTAAAATTTTAATTTTTAATGGCATTCTTAGAAAAGCAGCTGGTTGTGAAAGACTCAACAATTCCAGGGTCCGGAAAAGGTTTATTTACGACAAAATTTATCCCAAAAGGTACCCGGATTGTTGAGTATAAAGGAAGAATAACAACATGGAGCGAGGTAAAACATGCCAGCGACAACGGATACATTTACACCATCAATAATAACCACGTTATAGACGCCAAGCCAACGCCAAAAGCGCTTGCAAGATATGCTAATGATGCACGCGGATTGATAAGGGTAAAGGGTATTACAAATAACTGCGTCTATGTTAATGACGGCCTGAAGGCTTTCATTGAATCGGTAAAAGATATACCTGCAGGTGCGGAAATATTGGTTACTTACGGAAAGGATTATTGGGATGTGATGCGGGCCAATTTGCAATTAGACAAAAAAGAAAAGAAAACCAGGGTCTGAGCTCCAGGTTATTTCATCAATACGGCGCAAATTATAAATCATACAATCCCTGCGTTGTAGCGTATTAAGGATTGATATAAAAAAAATAAGGTTCAGATTACATAACCTGCACCTTATACGTTACTGTCAAAGCTTTAATGGCTACTTTTTCTTATGCCCTTTTTCTTTCCTTCAGTTTAACAACTTTGGAGTCACTAGCTTTTAAAAAGCTGTCAATTTCGAGTTTCAGGTTTTTAAATGTAGGTTCTTTTTCAAGCCGAACACCATTAATAAATAATGCGGGAATATCAACCACACCCAATTGTAAACCTTCCCTCAAATCGTCCTGTACATACAATCCCCAATCGCTGTTAATCAGGTGATCAAGAAATTTTTTATCTACTACACCTACTTCACGGGCGTAAGATTTTAAGCTGATCATACCCAGGCTTCGGCGATGAGCAAAAAGATGCTGGTGCATTTCCCAGAATTTTCCTTCCTGTGCAGCGCCAATAGCTGCTTCTGAAGCTTTATGTGCCTTCTGGTGTACCATCGTTAACGGAAAGTGCCGAAAGATGAAATTAATCCTGCCATCATATTCTTTTAACAGGTCAATGATAACGTCGTTAGCCTTAGAAGTGGCTTCACTTTCATAATCGCCAAACATTACCAATGTTACCGGCGCTGAAGCATCACCTACCACTATCTCTTTTGATGGAATGACAGGTATAACTTCTTTTTGATTCCTCATATTTTAATCCTTTTTTAAATTATAGTTCCTGAATTGGTTAGCTGGCAGAAAAGGGAACAGGACTATTCCATACATTGCTGCCAGATGAATCTAACACCAGGTAACGTTTCATACGTTGGTTTCTTTTTCTGATCAAGGTGGCTACCACCTTTGCCTGCAATTCACTAACTGATTCGCCTTCGTAAACGACCAATTGAGCTTCTGTTTGCAAAATTGGAAGTACTGCAGAAAGCTTTCTCAGATCAAGATCGTTACCCGTATTGTCTGCTACCACTATGTCAAATTGCTGCTGCTGAAAAACTTCTATTGCTTTTTCATCAGAGCTTGCAAATGTAGCGGTATAGAGCATAGATTCCGTAACCCATTGCAATAAATTGTGATTTTTATGGGTTGGAAGTGAAACCACTAAGACCTGTGTTTTGTTCATTTTAAAAGATAATTGATTAATAATAAGCTCGATACCTACTCATCCTGAGGTTTTTATTTTTAAATTAAAACCGACTTAACCTGCCTTTCTTTAGATGATACAACCACCAGAGAAGGTATGAGCTATATTAATAGCAAAGAACATGCTGTAAGGAAAGGTCTACGTTATCGTCATAGTTTGTTGTATTTCTCTGCCCGCGTGTCGGGTAAAGCTTTGTTAAAACTGTCCTTTAGTCATTCAGCCCAGGGACATCAGTATTTAGAACTTTACAGGTAGGATAAAAATACCTGTTCACATCAACATACAAGTCTACAAATACCATTTTTTATAACGTGTCAATGCTTCCAGGAAATAATAGTCGGCATAGGTCAATGGCACATCTACTTCGGATTTATTAGGTAAATGACCAACACTATGCTGCAACAGAAAACCACCGTTCTTACCTAATGGTGCTTTGTAAGCAGGAGAAGCAAGAGATTGGATCATTTTTTCGGCGGAGCTGATATATTGCTTTTTTTGCTGGCCTTTTGTGTATTGCGCTAATTCCAGAAGAGCAGAAGCCATGATAGCGCCTGCAGAAGCATCACGCTTTGCATTAGGAATATCAGGTGCGTCAAAGTCCCAGTAAGGAATTTTGTCCTCCGGCAGATTCGGATGATTGAGAAGAAAACGGGCAATGTTATTGGCTTGCGATAAATAAACTGCATTTTTTGTAAACCGGTACATAACAATGTATCCATATAATCCCCATGCTTGACCGCGAGCCCAGGCCGATTCGTCGGAATATCCCTGGTGTGTTACTTTTCGGTCAACACCACCTGTTCTTAAATTATAATCCAGTACATGGTAAGAGCTATAATCAGGACGGAAATGATTTTTCAACGTAGTGTTGGCATGCTCAACTGCAATGTTGTGAAACTTTTGCTCGCCTCCATTTTTGGAAACCCATTCTAACAATTCGAGGTTCATCATATTGTCTATAATAACAGGGCATTTGAAATTGCTACTGGAATCCCATGACTGAATGGCCTTAATAGAAGGCCGGTACCTGGTTGATAAGGATGATGCAGAGGTGATGATTACATCTTTATAGGCTGGATTTTTTGTAAGATTATAGGCTGTTCCAAAACTGCAAAACATCATAAAGCCCAGGTCATGATTGCCTGTGTAATGTTTTTCTTTCTCTTGTATGGCCAACCTTTTTTCAGCTTCTTCTTTAATGTCTTTGTCGCCGGTAGCTCCATAAATCAACCAAAGCGAACCCGGGTAAAAACCACTGCACCACCACTTGGTGTTACTCGTTATTAATTGATCTTTTGCAGCATCATATGAGCGTGGCATAAGGTCTGCGGGCACATTCTTCATTAATACTTTGTATTGCTGTGCAGCAAAATGCATGTTTTCTTCGATCAATTGCTTCATGGCTTTTCTAGAGTTTTGAGCAAAAGCTATAACACCAATTAAGGAAAACAAAACAATGAGGCTTGTCCTTTTCATATTTTATAAGGTTCGTTTATGAGTGATTCCTGATTCATAGAATCTTCCAGAATAAAACTAGAAACATCGAAGCGCCAAGGATACCCTTCCACCTATTATTCACAATACATTTTATCTGCAATTTTTAAATATCCCTGTTTTAAACTTCCCAAAATATAGAAACGTTCGCAATCGCTTACAAAATATTTACGATAACGTTTTCGTAATCCAAAACAAAACATTGCTGAAAAATCACCAGCACATTTACGTAAAAAAAACTTTATTTTAGTCTGTATGCATTTGGCATATTAGCTACACTATGGTGTGCCGTAGTTATTGTCCCTAACCTCATAAGTAAATTGCTGCTGTATGAAAGTAAACCGTTTAATACTAATTTTTACCTTATTAGTTATTTACTCAAATGCCTGGTCGCAGGTTGATTTTATTGGTTCAGAACCAAAGTTTCCCAACCATCCCCGAATACTATTACTTAAAGGCGAAGAAGAATCCATAAAGCGAACTGTCAGTGCTGATAAAATATGGAGTAAAATGCAACAGGCTATACTTGCTGAATCTGACAGCTTGATTAGTCTGCCTCCTGTTGAGAGAATACAAATAGGCCGTCGGCTATTGGATAAATCCAGGGAAGCTTTGCGAAGACTGTTCTTTCTTTCTTATGCATACAGAACTACCAAAGAACAGAAGTATTCTCTGCGGGCTGAGAAAGAACTTTTAGCCATATCTTCTTTCAGTGACTGGAATCCTTCTCACTTTTTGGATGTTGCTGAAATGACGATGGCAGTTGCTATTGGATACGACTGGCTTTATGATAATTTATCTTCCAGTTCAAGATCAGCTATAAAAGAAGCTATATTAAAAAAGGGTCTCGAACCATCTCTTGATTCGAAGAATAACAGTTGGCTTAAAGCCGAACATAACTGGAACCAGGTTTGTAATGCCGGCATGACTTATGGCGCCATGGCTATTTATGAAGATCAACCAGAACTGGCAAAACAGATCATTAACCGTGCTATTGAAACAATTGCGCTGCCTATGAAAGATTATAGCCCTGATGGCGCTTACCCGGAAGGCTATGGTTATTGGGGTTATGGAACGGGTTTTAATGTTATGTTTATTAGCGCCATTGAAAAACTTTTTGGAAAAGATTTCGGGTTAAGTGAGAAGCCAGGATTTTTAAAGACGGCTGGTTACCTTGAAAATATGACAGGGCCATCAGGAAATCCATTCAATTATTCTGATGCTGGTTCCCGCGGAGGATTGCACCCAGCCATGTTTTGGTTTGCAACAAAATTGAAAGACCCCTCTTTGTTGTGGGTGGAGCGTAACAATTTACTCAATAACGGCCCAGGTACACATGTAAAAGACCGCCTGCTTCCTGCTATTATGTTATGGAGCGGCGGAATTGGTATTAACAGTATTGCTGCACCAAAAAATAAGATGTGGGTTGGAAAAGGAAAAAATCCTGTTGCATTAATGCGTACGTCCTGGACAGACCCTTCTGCTATATACGTAGCCATGAAAGGCGGCTCTGTTTCGGTTAACCATGCACATATGGATATCGGGTCATTTGTTATGGAGGCTGATGGTGTAAGATGGGCAATGGATTTTGGCATGCAGGATTATGAGTCTTTAGAGTCAAAAGGAATTCAATTATTTGGAAGAACACAGGATGCGCAACGATGGACAGTCTTTCGTTACACTAACCTTGTTCATAATACAATTGCCGTCAACAACCAGCACCAACGAGTAACGGGCTATGCCCCTATTACCAGTTCTTCTTCCTCTTCTTCCTTTATGAACGCAGTAACAGATATGAGTGAAGTGTATAAAGGATCGGTGGCAAAAGCTAACAGGGGCATCGCTATTGCTGACCAAAGCTATGTGATAGTTCGTGATGAAATTGAAACGCTTGACAAGGAAACGACCATTCGTTGGACCATGCTAACACCAGCTGAAGTAAAGATCACCGGCAAAAACAAGGCTGAACTTACCAAAGATGGAAAGAAACTGATATTGGAGGTGCAGGAGCCCGGAAGCGTGGCTATGAAAACATGGTCCACTGATCCTCCGAATAGTTATGATGCTCCTAATCC
>DAIQPL010000343.1:0-4297 GCA_036787395.1 Flavisolibacter sp.
GGGCCAATGTAGTAATCAAAGGGGTTGATAATGCTCCCATCAGTGATGCGTTAAAATCCCAGTACAAAGCAGAGTGCCGTTTTATAAGGGCCTTGATTTATCATTCACTGGTTACTATTTACGCCAAACCTTACATTGATAATAGCGGTAATACACTGGGTGTTGTTATTTATACTGATCCCCAAACCCAGTTAGGAGAAAATCAGAAAACCCGGTCGACGGTAGCGGAAGTATATAACCTTATACTGGACGACTTGAATTTTGCCGAGGCAAATCTTCTTGCTAATAATGGTTCTACCGCTTTGAATCTAACGCGTGCTCATAAGAATACAGCTATTGCATTAAAAACCAGGGTTTATCTTTTTA
The DNA here is from genome assembly GCA_036787395.1 of Flavisolibacter sp. Lineage (GTDB taxonomy): Bacteria > Bacteroidota > Bacteroidia > Chitinophagales > Chitinophagaceae > Flavisolibacter. The sequence continues at coordinate 367 of DAIQPL010000343.1, forward strand.
TGGCCGATTATGCAAAAGTTATTACGGAAGGAAATAAGCTGGTCCCACAAGCAACTGCGCCGTTTTCTACGACGTCCGGTGTTACACATACATTAGCTGCTAATATTGCTACGGTATTTGGAGCGGGTGGTTCAACACCTGAAAACATTTTATCTTTTCCGTTTACGGCCAATGACCTGCCAGGCACACAAAACAGTTTAAACCAGTATTATAGTCCTTCAGCAACTTCGTCAACCGCTACCAATCCTTGTACCAGTTGTAATGGTAATGGAGACTATTCACTCAATTTAGGCGCAACAGGGATTGTGTCAAACACCAGCTGGACTGTCGCTGATGCCCGCCGCCAATTTAACCAGGTTATCAACCATGCCACAAGAACATGGTTAAGGAAATGGACTGCTAATACTGACAATGCTCCTGCTATCCGTTATGCGGAAGTATTATTAAATTTAGCAGAGGCTTTGGCAAGAGTAAACGGACTTGATGCAAAGGCTGTTGCTTTACTGAATGCGGTAAGAAAGCGTGCAGACGCTGCGGTAACACTTGCTCCGGCAACAGCCCAGGAATTAATTGACATGATTCTTCTTGAAAGAAGAATAGAATTACTGGGAGAGGGTTTTCGTTCAAGAGATATTCTCAGGTTGGGAGGCACAATTCCTGCAAAGGGTACAGCTCCGCCTGTTGCGCCTACAAGTGCCCAGTATATCTGGCCCATCCCGCAATCCGAATTAATTGTAAACAAGGCAGTGGTTCAAAACAAAGGTTATTGATAAGTAAATCATTGTAGGGCTCTCTTGAAAGGGGGGCCTTTTTATTGCTATAGCCCATATCTTCTGTTCAGTATTAAACGCTGTCTGCAATCCGCGACGGCATGAAAACATTTTTTTACATTTCTAACATTTTTTTCCCGATTCCCTTACATTCGTGCAGCTAAAAGGATTGGTTTTAAGTCTTTTCATAAACCCAAAACAGGGCTACTTAATATTTTAAATAATGCACATGAGAAAATTACTCTTTATGGTGAGTATGCTGTTCCTATTTGCACAGCTTCTCGCCCAAAACAATCGTACAATTTCCGGTAAGGTAACTGACGAAAAAGGAACAGGTGTTCCCAATGCATCTGTTCTGATAAAAGGAACAAACGCAGGGACACTTACCCGCAACGATGGTACTTTCTCTCTTTCTGTCCCTTCCAACACCAAAACACTGGTCTTTTCTTCGGTTGACATGGAAACAAAAGAAGTGAGTATTGGCGAGAACAGTATCCTTAATATTTCTTTACAACTGAGTGATAAACAACTCGAGGAGGTTATTGTAACGGGATATACGCGGGAAAGGAGATCCCAATTTACTGGTGCTGCTTCAGTGATTAGCTCAAAAGCAGTTGAAACGGTGCCTGTGGGTTCTTTTGACCAGGCTTTACAAGGGCGTGCTCCAGGCTTACTTGTGAACTCAGGTTCGGGTCAGCCCGGTTCTAATGCGCAGGTTACTATCAGGGGTGTGCAATCTATTTCCGGAGCCTTTGCACAGCCATTATATGTTGTAGATGGTATCCCTCTGGCTGCAGCCGTTTTTCAAACATTAAACCCTAACGATTTTGAGTCGATTACTGTGCTTAAAGATGCCAGCGCAGCAGCTTTGTATGGTTCACGGGCGGGTACAGGTGCCATTGTCATTACTACCAAAAAAGGAAGGATTGGAGCTACCAGCATTCAATATCGAGGGCAATTCGGATTTACCCAAAGGCCCCCATCCACCAATTTCGATATGATGAACTCGCGGGAGATTCTTGAATACGAAGATAGAATTAAGATTGTAGGTACTCCCGGATGGACCTATTCAAAAAATAACCCGAGTTATGCGACTTTGCCGGCCACATCACCCGCAAACAACCCTTATGCTGCTTCACAAGCCAGGTACGATTTCATTCTTGACAGCTTCAGGAATATCAATACCGAAACTATGGATATTTTCTATAGACAGGGCATTTCTCAACAGCACGAACTAAACCTGAGTGGTGGTTCAGAGAAAACGAGATTTTATATTTCCGGCAGCTATTTTACCCAGGAAGGTACTGACCTTCGCTCCAGTTTAAAAAGATACACATCAAGGTTTAACATAGACCATACTTCGGGTAAACTTTCGGTCCAATTCAACACAGCAGGCGGCTATTCTAAAACGGACCTGACAGAAGGAGAGTGGTATGGCAACAGTACAAGGAATACTTTTCAAATGTCATGGAGGGCTAAGCCCTACGAAAACCCCTACAAATCCGACGGTACACTGAACACAGGGACCAGCAATGCTTTAAACCTCAAAAATATTGCTAACGCCATTGAAGGAATTGAGAACTCTAACTGGAAGCAGAACCAAATCAAGCTCAATACGGGCCTCACCGCCACATATAGACTGTTACCCGTTTTAAGCTTGAGAAATGCTTTTGGCGTTGATGCAACTGATGACTCTTACCAACGCTGGATAAAACCCGACTCTTATATTGGAAGCTTACAAACATTTCAAAAGGGTTATGACATTGAAGCGCATAGACTCAGCAGCCTGTTAGTAAATACAACCAGTGCCGTATATGCAAATAAATTCGGACTACATGATGTTGAACTAAGTACTTATTTCGAACTGATCCGAGGAAATCAAAAGGCGATTGGATTTACACTATATAACCTCGATCCCCGCTTGCCGCAAACGGGACAGGGTGCCGGGGCGCTTCCTGTTGGTGCGGGCCAAACCACCTATCCTCAGAATGCTTCCAGTGCTAAGTCAGGTTTTGGTATCAGATCTTATTTTGCAACGGGTAGATATTCATACAACAATAGATACAGTTTGAACGCTACCATTAGGCGTGATGGCACCTCGCGGATTATAAATGAAGAAAATAGAGAAGTTACTACATGGTCCGTAGGAGGCCTTTGGAATGCTTTTAATGAAGATTTTATCCGCTCACAAACGTGGCTTACAGATCTGAAACTAAGAGCCTCTTATGGTGCAGTACCCAATATTGGCAGTATTCCCACCGGAAATTATGGAGATCTCGCTAGCAGTTCTATAACTAATGTAACTAATTATATCAGCCCTCAGGTTCCTTCTTACACTTCTACCAGCTATGCTGGTTCTACCATATCAGGTCAACGCCCTAGTACACCAGGCAACCCGGATTTAAAAATTGAAACCATCAGGAAATTAAATTTGGGACTCGATTTTGCCGTTTGGAAAAACCGTGCACGGTTTATTGTGGATTTGTATAAAAATAAAACTGTTGATCTCTTTGTTAACCAGCCTCTCCCTCGTGAAAGTGGTTTTACAAACCTTAATATCAATGCCGGAATCATGACCAACAAGGGAATTGAGCTTTCCGCAGCTGTTGACGTCGTAAAGACCAAAAAGATTGACCTTACCTTCAACATTAACCATTCTATCAATAAAAATAATATTGAAGACCTGGGCGTGGTTGATGAGTATGTTACAGGAACCTTCTTAATCAGAAAAGGGCTGCCTTATGGTTCACATTACGACGAACATTACCTGGGTGCTGATCCGGCAACGGGGAAGCCTGTGTATGAGACTCAAGATGGTAAAACAACTACCGACATAGCGCAAGCAGGTAAGTTTGCAAATTTTGGTACCTACCTTCCAAAGCATGTAGGAGGTTTTAACTTTGATTTTCGGATCGGAAACTTTTTCGCGGCAATGTTCTTTTCTTATCAACTGGATGTAGTGAGAAACAACAATATAGAAAGCTGGGTTACCAGAGGAATTTCGGGATATGCAGCGGCTGTAAATCAGTCGCGTAGAATGCTCACTCAGCAATGGCAGAAGCCAGGTGACGTAGCCTACTATCAAAGTCCTTTATATGACAGGGACTTTACTTCGTCTGATCTTCAGGATGCAAAATTTCTGCGGTTCAGGAATCTAAATT
>DAIQPL010000344.1:0-4287 GCA_036787395.1 Flavisolibacter sp.
TGATTAGTTAGGGTTGGTAACTTTTTAAGCTTCTTCGATCTTATTTTCTTTGTCTCTTTTTTCATAAGTCCCGCTGGGCGCACTGAAGAGAACAGGATTTTGTTATCGTTGTTTGTGAATACTTCACCGCAATGATGACAAACTTTTTTGATACGCATGCTACTACTCACAACAAAAAAAATAGTAAAGAAGATGGTCGAAAGTTGCATGATGCTGCAGTAAACTGTGTCCAGTTTCACTAGCAGTGTTCACTTTTGTTCAACTCGTTTTTATTCTGCCAATTTCGTTTGCTGAGAAGCCGCAAAGATCCACTTGCCTTTTCTTTTTTGAAAGGTATAAGTACAGGCAACTTCCCCGGTAATTTCGTTTCCGTCATTTCCAACCTGTGTAGTTTTCTGTATACCACTCACAATGGCCAGGTCGCCCGATTGAAAAATAACGGGTTCAAGAACGTCATTCGTCAGGATGTTTTCCAGCATTCTCTGTATCGCCTGTAGTGTAGTAACTATCTTTTGAGCGTCACTTGTAGTAACATCGCTTTTATGTAGAAACTTTCCTTGTGGGTTACTATATCTAAAATCTTCAGACAAACGGTTAATAAAAAAAGCTTTTGAATCTCTTTTGTACTCGTCCAACATCTCTTTAAAGCTCGCCTGCGTAAATGTGCTTTGTGCCAAACAAGCAAATCCAAAAGTTAATAAGGCGAGGAACATCATATATTTTTTCATTGCTGTTGCGTTACGTCGCCACGTTTGTTCGGTGAACAAATAGTTATTAGGGTCATAGGAACAGAATTGTGTAAGAAGTAGGTACGAGGACTCCCAATGTAAAAACTGCGTGGAAAGAAATTTCAGAAGCAAAACAGGCTAATTAGAACAGAAATATGTATTAGCCAGACCATCTAAATATAAGAAAACAATATCAAATAACACCGGGGACTAAATCCGGGGTCAATCAAGATGATCTAAGAGCTCTGTGATTTAAGGTATGTCTCAGGTTAATTCAGTTCTTCATTAAACCACTATGAATTTGTAGGATTTCCCACAGCACCTTGAACGACTAAACCTTTAAAGAATTTATTGTTACAAGAGGCTTTTTCTTTTTGAGTTTCTTTTTTGCCATAAGCAGAAAGTTAGTAAGAGTTGACCATACTTGTCGATTTTGCAAGATGTTTCCTTATACTTAAAACTGATACCCGAAATGGAAATGCAAATTGTGCATCCTTGCTGATAATAGAATGATAAAGACCAACAGGGTATTTGAAATTGGGAGTTTGTTTTTCAAGTCTTCGTGGAAAGTTTTATACTATGAAGCCTTATTTTTTTAGTACAATCTTATTTTTACCCCCTCCTTAAATATTTTTAAGAAAACCTATACTCGGTGCAAAAAAATACTCTCCACCTTTCATTTTCACAAAGCCAGAAAAGTTAAATTCAATTTCCTGGTCAACCCCAAATTGCTTTGGCCATGATTGCCCGCCTTCATGTCCCTGGCCAATCAAGGGGTCTATTCCAGGCCTGTGCCTGAACGGTGGGAAGCCCGGCGCATTTGCCCATGCTTTCTGAATAAAATTGAATTGCCTTTTTAAATTGGATTGAAAGCACATAAAAAGCAAGCCTTTTTTAACAGGTAAATCTTTAGCTCCATAGGGGATGCCTCTTCTTGTAATGTACTTCTGACCTACCAGGAGTCCCTGACCCCTGGGATTGGTTTTTCGGATGTGTGCGTGAAACGGACATTTATGAGCCGGCCTGTCAATTTGCTCATATCTAAAATCGTTGAAAGCAGGAGATTCTCCCAGTTTGATATCACTTTTTACCAGTGGTGTACCGTCTTTAAATCTTCCTATAACCAGTGCCGCTGCATAATCTTCTTTACTTATTTTTCCCACCTGGTTTCCATTTAAATTTAGCTTTGAAGCAAGTTCGCTAACTTTCTGATTAAACCCTTCAACATCCTGTTCAAGTTTCCTGAACACCAGAAAGCTTCCGTAATTGTTATCACTACCTGCAGTAAACGGATCTTTGACCAGCACAATATTCAAGGGTTGCAGGTCGAGAGGAGAGGTTCTTGAATCTTCTATAAAAAACCTCGGCTGGCTAATACCGTCTGAAAACCCAAAATGCTCAACATGGATTTTTCTACCACTTGGTAACTTTTCTGTGATATCATTTCCAATTTCCTCCTTTACTATCATTGCAATTCCCTGAAGCGAATCTTTCACTTTCGTTGCTTCACTGTCCAGCCTTGCCGTATCATCATCGGCCAGCAATATCATTGCGTGAATATCAGAATTATACTCCTGTTCCCACACACGAGGCTCCGGATCCTTCAGTCTTTTGTTAACCTTTATGGATTTCATCCCATGAACAAATGCATTATTCCCGTACAAAAGATTTTGTTTTTTAAGTACCTCTTCTTCCAGATTTTCTGAATCGTCTTCGTCTTCATCAACTTGAATATTGCCATCAGAAAATCTGTTGGAATCATAACCGAGTTTTTCATAACCCTTAGCAGTAAGGTAAAAATTTACAACCACCTTGCTTCCCATTCCATTTTTAAATGCAGCTGTATCAGCTCTCTGATCCATGGCCGATACCACGTATTCATCCCGGCTTATGAAATTTTTAATCCACCCTTTTATCCGCTTTTCAGCTCCCTGGCAGCTCAGAAACAGCAGTCTGACATGGTCGCGTGAATGAGATTTAAGGATATTACTTTGCAGTTGTCCCCCAATAGCGTTGAACTCCGGTCCATTAATGCTGATCTCTTTTTGATCCAGGTTAATTGACATTTTTTTTTTTAGAATTTTAAGAAAATGATTTTCGTCTTCATGAATACTGTCATTTCCCCTTCACGCTCCATCATTCATAAGTCTACCAAATTAATGGTACGTCGATTAATGGTAGGGAGATATCCGGCGTGAAATCTGCGTGACGAAGAGCAAGGATTAGATGATTCGTTTTTTGTTTTGAATCTTGTACTTCTCCAACTAGTTGATTACTTCCACATCATTGAAAAGCCTGAACTAAATCTTCAGTTCAACGATCTATACTCATTTGGGGTATAACCTGTGTTTTTCTTGAAGGCACGGGTAAAATGCTGTGGGTATTTTTTAAAACCGAGCTCATATGCAATTTCACTAACCGATTTGTGATGGTCCAGTATTTTTTCTTTAACCATTCAGTTATTTTTGACTGGTATACTCCAGTGTGGTTTTACCTGTTTCTTTTTTTATGAGATCGCCAAAATAATTTGGTGAAAGATGAAGTTGTTCAACACAATAATTTACAGCTGCCAATCCAATGGATTGTGGTTTGTCACATTGAAAATAGTCATGCCGCAATGCTTCAAACTTATCCGGGACGTCCTTATGGTCATCAACCCGGGTGATGCACTCGCGATTATAAAAACGAATGCAGTACTTCAGGAACAATCCAATATTTGGGGCAATTAGCATTTTACTATGCTTGTCAATTTCCTGTTCCAATTCGTGAACTAATAATCCAGAATTCCGTTCCAAGGTCACGGATTGATTTCGAACCAATGACCTACTGCTTAGAAGGCATTCATCAGCTGATCCTACAAGTCACACCTTGAAGCAACCTGCTATCTAACTCCGTTTCGTGGCCTCGTGATCTCTGCAGTTGCACCCGTTTTAGCACCTCAATATCATAAAATTTCCGCAATCCTCATCCAGACAGTGTTCCCTGCTACCAAAATGAGCTGTGTGAAATCGAACCCTACCCTATTATTCCGTTAAAATAAATACTTTAAAAAAATCAGATATTACCCAGTCATGAATTACTCACCACTTTTTTAAACAATCCAAATAACGCAAATCAGGATACGAAAATAATAAAAAACTTTTAGCCCATGTTTTTATTCAAGACCAATTCACTGAATTACCCACGACTGCTGTTATGTCAACAGTAAAAAGATCAGGTTTGGCTATCACTCCTCCGAGACATGGGGACAATCTATATAAGCTGATGGTTGACTACCTGGAGAGAGATGTTTTCAAATAAAGCTATTGTGTTATGAAACCTTATGGCAATCAAGACGCTGTTGATCGGGATTCCACTGCCAGGGTAATAATTTACATTAAAAATTAATTTCGGCGATGTTACTTTCACGATATCAGGCCAAAGAATGACATCCCCTGGACCTCTTTTTTTGTGAAACAGTTGTTTGAGTATTGCTATACTCAGTTCCAAAGCCCGAAATTTCTTTTTTGCAGCTTATCAATAATGAAAGACTAACTGATACGGGGAAGAAATTGAAGCG